>CAYZJS010000116.1:0-24812 GCA_964478865.1 uncultured Thermodesulfatator sp. | reverse complement strand
CTGATATGGAGCACGTTTCTGCCCTTCAGCAGGTTGTCCAGGGCAAGCTGCACCAGAAAGGCGGTCTTGCCTACTCCAGCCTTGGCCAGCACTGCGCCAAATGCCCCTTCCTTCAGGGGCTCGTTTTCCTGGTTGCCCAGTATCCTCAGGGGATTTCTAAGAATCAGATCCTGTTTAAGCATTGCCATTGACCTTTCCCTCAAATAAATGACTTGGCTAGTTCCCGCACCGGAGACTCCTTCGCGTGCGGGAAACATGTTGTTGATGTCAAGAACCATGGGTTCTCATCATGCAGCCTTTTTCTTTTCCTGGGCCTTTTTGACCAGCTCTTCTGCCAGGGACTTGGGCACCTGGCGGTAGGTGGAAAATTCCATGGTAAACTGGGCCTTGCCCTGGGTTGATGACCTGAGATCCGTTGAATAGCCAAACATCTCGGACAGGGGCACCTCCGCCTCGATCACGCACATGTCGCCTTCATCCTGGGTACCGAGGATCATGCCCCGTCTCTGGTTAAGGGAACCCATGACCGCGCCCTGGAACTCAGAAGGTGTTTCCACCGCAACCTTCATTATAGGTTCAAGGATTATGGGCTTTGCCTTTTTGAAGCCTTCCCTGAAGGCCCCCCTGGCAGCGGCCTGAAAGGCCGTGTCGGATGAATCCACTGAATGGGCCTGGCCATCGTTGATGACCACCCTTATCCCTGTCACTGGGAATCCGAGCAGGATCCCCTTGTCAAGGGCGCTCTTGAACCCCTTCTCAACAGATGAAATAAACTCCGTGGGGATTGCCCCTCCAACTATCTTGTTCACAAATTCAAATTCTTCCTCACATGGCTCCATGTAACCGGCCACCCTGCCGTACTGGCCAGCTCCGCCTGTCTGCTTCTTGTGAGTGTAGTTGAAGTCTGCCCTGCGGGATATGGTCTCCCTGTAGGCCACCTGGGGAGCTCCCGTATGCACCACGGCATCGTACTCCCTTTTCATTCGTTCTATGTAGACCTCGAGGTGCAGTTCTCCCATACCCGAGATGATCGTGTCTCCGGTCTCGTGGTCCACCCTAACGGTAAAGGTCGGGTCTTCCTTGGTAAAACGGGACAGCGCCTTGGACATATTCTGCTGACTCTTGTTGTCTTCCGGCACTATTGCCAGGGAAATGACCGGTTCGGGCACGTGCATGGATGTCATGCTGTAACGGATGCCGGGAGAGGTAAAGGTGTCACCTGAGGCGCAGTCAATGCCGAAAAGGGCCCCTATGTAGCCAGCAGGGATCTCTTCTATATCCTCCATCTGGTCGGCATGCATCCTTACGACCCTGCCCACCTTTACCTTTTTGCCGGTCCGGGAATTTACAATGAAATCACCCTTCCTGAGGGTACCCTGGTAGACACGGATATAGGTAAGCTGTCCGTACCTTCCTTCTTCAAGCTTGAAGGCAAGGGCTACCAAAGGAGCCTCTGGATCGGCAGTCAGGACCACTTCCTCTTCATCATTTTCCAGGTCCAGCGCCCTGTTTTCAACCTGGCCGGGTTCCGGAAGATACCTGGTAACCGCATCCAGAAGTGGCTGAACGCCCTTGTTCTTGTAGGCGGAACCAACAAATACAGGGGTGATTTCCCTCTTGAGAGTCCCTTCCCTGATGGCCTCTATGAGAAGATCCTCGGGGATCTCTCCTTCCAGGGCTGCTTCCATGAGCTCTTCGGAATACATTGAGGCCGCATCGATGAGTGCCTCACGCCTTTCTTCCACTTCTGCCATGAGCTCTGCAGGTATTTCGTCCTCACGTATCTCTTCACCCTGCTGGCCCTCGAAGTATATGGCCTTCATCTTGACCAGGTCCACGACTCCCTGGAAATTGTTCTCCAGCCCGATGGGGACCTGGAGGGCCACTGCATTGTGATGGAGCTTTTCCCTGAGCTGATCGATAACCCTGTAGGGATTTGCCCCGCTCCTGTCGCACTTGTTAATAAAGGCTATGCAGGGGACCTTGTATCTTGCCATCTGCCTGTCAACGGTTATTGACTGGGACTGGACTCCTCCCACAGAACAAAGCACCAGCACACCGCCATCAAGGACCCTGAGAGCCCTTTCAACTTCGATGGTGAAGTCCACGTGGCCAGGGGTATCAATTATATTTATCTCGTGGCCGTCCCATTCACAGTAGGTGGCCGCGGAGGTAATGGTAATGCCCCTTTCCTTCTCGAGCTCCATGAAATCCATGGTAGCACCAACCCCATCCTTGCCCTTGACATCATGTATGGCATGGATCCTGTTGGTATAATAGAGTATCCTCTCTGTGAGTGTTGTCTTTCCGGCATCGATATGGGCACTGATGCCGATGTTCCTGACCTTTGCGGGATCTTTTTTCATCTTTTTCCTACCTCTGAACCAAACAATTTATTGCAGTAGGTCTCCACGTGAAGACCGTGTCCTCTAAAGCTATGTAAAAAAACCGGTGAATTTTGCGCAGAAATAACTGATTTAAAGAATTCTTGCGTTTTGAAGCGTTTAGAGGTTTGCCTATCTAACTTCTAAGGCCCCTTTTGTCAAGCACAATTATACGGGCCTGGTCATCAGGACGGCTTGAAACAAAAAATATACCTGTCAGGGCCTAATCTTCAATTCCTCTATAGACTGGTAGTTATTGTCCTGCATAAAGTCAACCATGCCCTGCAAAACTTTTCCGGCTGAAGCCGGGTCAACGAGGGTGGCGGTGCCGACCTGCACGGCACATGCGCCTGCCATCAGGAATTCCAGGGCATCTGATGCGGAGGTTATTCCACCAATGCCGATGACCGGGATATCCACACTGCGAACGACCTGCCAAACCATGCGAAGTGCAACGGGCTTAATGGCAGGCCCGGAAAGGCCTCCAAACACGTTGCCAAGAACCGGCCTCTTTCTCCTGACATCAATTGCCATGCCCAGGATGGTGTTGATGAGAGACACCGCAGATGCCCCGGCTTCTGCAACAGCCCTGGCGATGGCGCATATATCCGTGACATTCGGCGAAAGCTTGACGATTACCGGGAGACTGCACGCCGATACCACCTTCCGGGTCACCCTGGCTGCCTGTTCAGGGTCTGTCCCAAAGGCCACGCCTCCCTCTTTTACGTTTGGACAGGAGATGTTGACCTCCAGGGCATGGACCCCCTGGCATTGACCCACCCTGTCAGCAAGGGCCTGGTAATCATCCACGCTCTCTCCCAGGATATTGACGATGGTGGTGATATTCCTTTCCCGCAGCCAGGGAAGCTTGCCCGAGATGAAGGCCTCAACCCCCACGTTTTCAAGGCCAATGGCATTCAGCAGACCGCAGGGCGTTTCAGCCAGCCGGGGAGGCGGATTGCCCGGCCGAGGCTCCAGGGATATTCCCTTGACCACTATTGCACCCAGGCTTTCAAGATCGATAATGTCGGCAAGTTCTGGGCCATAGCCACAGGTCCCTGATGCAAGGATAACGGGATTTTTAAGTTCCAGTCCCTGGATACGGACCTTCATATCAGGGGCATTGTCTAGTAGGTTCCGGCCTTGGTGATTCATTTCAGTTCCTGTCCCAGTCCACGTGGTTTGCCGGAAAAACCGGCCCGTTCCTGCATACGTGGAGATAGCCATGTTGCCTGGAACGAACCGCACAACCAAGGCAAAGGCCAAGGCCGCATGCCATGACTGTCTCCAGGGATACCTGGCATGCCACACCGTAGTTGTGGCACAAGCTGGCCACGGCCCGCATCATGGGCATTGGCCCGCAGGAAAAGACCACCACGTTTTTTCTGACATCGGATTCAAGCCTTGCCAGAAGCCTGTCAAGTACCTCGGTCACCAGCCCCCTGTTGCCCAGGCTTCCGTCCTCGGTAGCCACCAGGACCTCCAGGCCAGTAGCGGCAAAGGCCTGCAGCCTCAAGAGCTGGCTCCTGGTAACTGCCCCAAGTACCACCACGGCCCTTTTTTCATCCAGCACATCTGCCAGGAAAAGAAGCGGGGCCATGCCAAGGCCGCCTCCAACCAGTATGGGGATCTTTCCTCCCGGCAGGCTGAACCCCCTTCCAAGGGGGCCCAATATCTGGAGGCAGGAGCCTTCCCCCTGGCGTGCCATAAGCCTCGTGCCCCTGCCAACCACCCTGAACAGGATCTCTATCCATTTTTCGTTGATATCGGCCCGGTGGATGGAAAAAGGCCTCCTGAGAAGGGGATCATGTCCTTCTTCAGGCAGGGTCCTTACCATGACAAACTGTCCAGGTACTGCATTTTCTGCAATCTCTGGAGCATTCAGCCTGAACAAAAAGGTATCAGGTCCCACCTCCCGCTTGGAGATTATCCTGGAGTATATGTCAAACCTGCCCGGCATCTATCTGCCCAGGAATATGGAGCAGGAGGTGGATACGAAAAGGATTATGCTTATGGCAGCATTCAGCCTGAAAAACGCTATATTCATCCTGCTGAGGTCCTGCGGGGTTATGACCCTTCTCTGGATGATCAGGAGCACGAATGTTACTGCCATGCCCAAAAAATATGCCCAGTTCAGGCCTGCGGCAAAACCCGTTGCCATAAATGCTGCGAATGCAACCAGATGAAACAGGCTGGAAATCAAGAATGCCCTGGGTACGCCCACACTTGCAGGGATGGAATGAAGACCGCGCCTGGAATCAAACTCTGCATCCTGGCACGCATAGAGCACGTCGAAGCCTGCGATCCAGAACATCACACCCATGCTCAGGAGTATGGGGACAAGACCTATGGAATCCTTCACTGCTATCCATCCTGCCGTAGGCGCAATCCCTATTCCAAGGCCGAGAAACAAATGACAAAGGGCTGTGAAACGCTTTGTGTATGAATAAAAGACCAGGATGGCCAGTATCAGGGGAGAAAGCTTGAATGCCAGGGGAGTCAGGTTGAAGGAGGCAACAAAATAGACAACGGCAGCTGCAACCACCATTATCCAGGCCTCTTTCTTCTTGATCACTCCCGTGACAAGAGGCCTGTCCTTGGTCCTGGGGTTTTCGGAATCAAATCCCAGGTCCACTATCCTGTTTACCCCCATGGCCACGGTCCTTGCCCCGGCCATGGCCAGCAGGATCCACAGACAGGTTCGCAGGGGAGGTACCCCATCCGCCGCCAGAAATGCCCCTACAAAGGCAAAGGGAAGGGCAAAAATGGTGTGCTGAAACTTGATCATCTCCAGAAAGACCTGGATCTTTCCAGGCATATCCAACCTTGGAGATGTTCCGTTCTTTTCCGACGAACCGCTTCCCATGCTACGCCTGGCTTTCCGCCTCCTCCAGAAGCTCTATGCAATCATCCCGGTGCCTGTCATAGGCCTCGTGGGCAAGGTCTTTGAGCCTGTCTTCCATTTCTTCCGGTCCAGGGAGCTTGGGCACCTCTGGCATCTGCTCCTGGATTTTGGAGATATCAGGAAAGGACAGCTTCTTTTCCAGTTCCCCCATCTTGGAGGAATCAATATTTTTGCCCAGGGCCTTTATGGTGGACTCATCCTCGAAATTAAGGTTACGAAGAAACGCCATGATCTCGTCAAGGGAGTAATTCCTCTCAAATTGCTGGATTTCTTCCTTTACTATGGCCAGCTCGTCCAGGATTTCTTCCCTGAGATCGTCAAACTCCAGGTATTCCCTGTAGAGTTTTTCATAGCTTTCCAGCACAAGGTTTGTAAACCTGGTGCTCTTAAGCCATCCGTGTGTTTCCATTCCCCTGATAAGTGCTTTTTTGGAACCGGGAGAAGAGTTTACATATTCGTCCCAAAAGGGTCTGCCCTGCCAGCCTGTTTCCCTTAGAAACCTTCCTATCAGTTCTTCATCCATCAAGAGGACGTAAATCCGAATGAGCGCGGGTTTAAGCCTTTTTTCATAGACTTCCTTGAGCTGGCCAATCATTCTTTTTATGTTGGCGCTGTCGTCTTCGATGAGCTTGCGGATACGGAAGTACCTCTGGGCTATCTCTTTTCTCACCTGGTAGGCCAGGGCCTTTTCTATATCAGGGCTCATGAAATCCTCCTTGCCTTCTTTTAACTGAAAATGGTCCTTTGGCCAAGTCTTCCATTTGGGATGCCGATCGTCACATGCCCTGCCAGACAGGAAGCCCCTTTATCTCAAAACCCAGAAATTCCGCCAGACGGCCTGCAAAAAACGAAACCATCTCGTCCAGGTCCGATGGACGCGAGTAAAAGGCAGGCATTGCAGGATATACCACCCCTCCTGAATCTGTAAATTCCAGGAGATTCCTCAGGTGTATGCGATTGAAAGGGGTCTCGCGCACCACTGCCACCAGGGTCCGCCTCTCCTTTAAAAAGCAGTCTGCGGCACGGTGGATGAGATTACCGGAAATCCCGTGCACAATGGAACCAAGGGTCCCCATTGTGCAGGGGATGATCACCATGGCCCTCCACCTGCTGGAGCCACTTGCGGGAAGCATGTCAAACCGGGAGACATCATAAATCCGGGCGCTCAGGCTTTCCATGCGCCTAATACCGTCTTCACCAAGTTCCAGGCCGCATACCTGAACAGCCGTCTCCGACATTACAAGATGCACCTCCTGGCCCACGGCCTCCATCAACTCCAGGAACTTCAGGGCATAAACGGAACCGCTGGCTCCTGTAACAGCCACCAGTACGGGGCATGCGGATTTCTTTTGCGAAGTGGAAGTCACAGTCCCATCCTCTTCCAGAGCTCATCCACCCTGGCAACGATTTCGGGATCCATCCGGATCTCTTCCGGCCAGTCCCTGTGATAGTCCTCACCTGTCCACTTTCTGGTGCAATCCACTCCCATCCTGCTGCCGCGCCCGGGCACGGAAACTGCAGGATTCAACGGGTCAGCCGGGCCACTTGAAAACCAGACATCCCTCTCGGGATCTATATTGTTTCCAAACCTCCAGAGCACCTGGCTCAGATCCTGCACGTCCACATCCATGTCAAATACAAAAATGGCCTTCCTGTGCTTGAACCCTTCCATTTCCCATAACTGTTCAACCACCTTTCTTGCATGGCCAGGGAAATCCTTCTTGATGGATACAAAGGCAATATTGTTGAATATGCCCTCCACGGGGAAATTGATATCAACTATTCCTGGCAGGGTTGCCTTAAGGACCGGCAGGAAAAGCCTTTCCGTGGCCTTGGCCAGGAAACAGTCTTCCTGGGGCGGCGGACCCGGGACGGTGGCCGGATACACTGCGTCTTTTCTCATTGTGATACACCTTACGTGAAATACAGGGTACTCTTCCCTCAAGGAATAACAACCCGTGTGATTTCCGCAAGGCCCCTCCAGCCTTCGCTCACCCGGCCTCAGATAGCCTTCCAGTACTATCTGGGCACATGCCGGCACCTGAAGATCCACGCTCCTGCATCGTACCAGCTCCACCGGGGCTTTCCGCAGGAAACCGGCAAACAAAACCTCGTCCACACCCTCAGGCAGGGGGGCTGATGCAGCATATGTCATCACCGGGTCAGGACCAATGGCCACGGCTGCCTCCAGGGGCATGCCCCTTTCTTCTGCCGAACGGTAATGGCCGGCACCGCCCTTTCCGGGATACCAGTGCATGCCAAGGGTATTTCTGCTGTAGACCTGCATCCTGTACATACCTACATTTCTGGCCCCAGTGGCCGGATCCTTGGTAAAGACCAGGGGCAGGGTGATAAAGGGGCCGGCATCTCCGGGCCAGCATTTCAGGACAGGCAACATCCCAAGGTCCACCGCGTCACCTTCGAATACCACCTCCTGGCACTCGCCAGCCTCGTTTATTACCGGTGAAAACGGTTCCATGTGCCCGGCGTCCCTTTTCGTCCCAGAGATCGCACCCCCTCCTGCTGTTGTGTGATGCTTGAGAAAATTCCATACCCCGGCAGCCAGCTTATCAAGGTCCGGGGTTTCAAGGGCCAGGCCCATGCGTTTCATGGATCCGAAGGCATTTGTCAAAACGGGCACTTCGTAACACTTTACATTTTCGAATAACAGTGCAGGTCCACCCTTCCTGCTCACCCTGGCCGTTATTTCTGCAATCTCGAGATCCGGGCTAACAGCCTCCTTTATCCTCAACAGTTCTCCCAAGGACTCGAGCCTGGCCATGAATTCCAATAGATCCCTGTAGGCCATGAAACGCTCCTTTTTAACATCCTTATAACCTGTGAAACGGTTTTGGGCGAGGTCCCTGGTTGATCCAAACAGCAATATTGACGGTTTCTGCATCCCGTGTTAATAAAAGGTTCCCTCACATCGGGGCTGTAGCTCAGTTGGGAGAGCGCGTGAATGGCATTCACGAGGTCAGCGGTTCGATCCCGCTCAGCTCCACCATTATTGTAACCAGAAGGCCCGGGGAAGTCATATTTCCCGGGCTTTTTATTTATCCTGGACCAGCCTGCGGATCATCCGCGGGGTAATATCCCTATGGACATACCGCCTTTTATTGAGTTATGGTGGCAGCCGTTAAACCAAAAATATCAGGCTGTGAGGTTTTTCAAGAACATGGAGATTGAAAAAGAGCTGAAGGCTGAAAGCGACCTTAAACCCCTTCCGGATCCGGGCAACCTTGGTTTTGGAATCCACTTTACAGACCATATGTTCGTCATGGAATATGATGAAACCCGGGGATGGCACAGGCCCAGGATAATACCTTACGGGGATTTCAATCTTGATCCTGCTTCAGTAGTGCTTCATTACGGCCAGGCAATTTTCGAAGGTCTAAAGGCATACCGTGGCACCGACGGCCATATCAGGCTCTTCAGGCCCATGGAAAACATGAAGAGGATGAACCGCTCTGCCTGGCGCATGTGCATGCCAAGCATTGATGAAAAGATGATTCTCGATGCCATAAAGGAACTGGTAAGCATCGAGTCCAGGTGGGTCCCGGGCCAGCACGGAACCTCCCTCTACATCAGGCCTTTCATGATAGCCACCGAGGCATTCCTGGGTGTCCGCCCTGCAAAGGAATACATCTTTTCCATCATCCTGTGTCCGGTTGGGGCGTACTATGCCGAGGGCTTCAATCCGGTGAAGATATTTGTTACTGAAAAATTTGTGCGAGCTGCCAAGGGCGGGGTGGGAGAAGCAAAGACCGCCGGCAATTATGCGGCAAGCCTCATGGCCTCGGAAGAGGCCAAGGAAAAGGGCTTCACCCAGGTGCTCTGGCTGGATGCAGCAGAACGGAAATACGTAGAGGAAGTCGGAACCATGAACATCTTTTTTCTCATGGACGACGTACTCGTTACCCCTGCCCTTTCCGGAAGCATACTGCCTGGAATCACAAGGGATTCCGTGATCCATCTGGCCAAGTCCTGGGGCATAGAAGTGCAGGAACGCCCGGTTTCCATAGACGAGATCATAGAAAAGGCCGATTCCGGACAGCTCCAGGAATCCTTTGGTTCCGGCACTGCCGCGGTAATATCCCCTGTTGCCTCGCTCTATTACAAGGGCAAGGAGATACAGATCAACAACGGTGAAACAGGGCCTCTCGCCCAACGGCTCTTCGATGAAATCACCGCCATCCAGTACGGTGACAAGGAAGACGAGTTCGGCTGGACAGAGATTGTAAAATAGCTTTTTTGACTGAATTTAGTTCCTGATTGACTGGAATCTTGAAACTCTAAGATCCCAACCTGAAGCCCCTCCTGTTGATGCCTTGACATCATTTAAGTTGATGCTAAGATCATAAAATATGAGGACCACGTTGACAATAGACGATGATGTATTGGAGCGTGCAAGGGCCATTTCCGCCAAGCTCGGCAGACCGTTTAAGGTTATTGTAAACCAGGCCCTCCGCATAGGCCTTGAACAGGTGGAACGACCTGCCAAAAGGCGTCCCTACAAAACCAGACCTCACAAAATGGGCCTTAAACAAGGCCATAATTTAGACAATATCCAGGAGCTGTTGGCCCAGATCGAAGGCGAGGATGCACGTTGATTCTCGTGGATGCCAATATCCTGCTCTATGCCGAAGACAGCCTCAATCCCCTGAATCGCAGGGCAAGAAAGTGGTGGGATGCCAGGTTATCCGGCAGTGAAAGTGTCTGTCTTTGCTGGATTGTTCTATCCGCATTTATCAGGATTGGGACCAATCCCCGCGTGTTTGAACATCCCCTTTCCCTGGAACAGGCAATTTCACGTGTTCAGAGTTGGCTGGATCAGCCTTGCACGAGGATCATAAGGCCCACCCAGAACCATTTCACGATTTTTAAGCAGATGCTCCTGGAGGGGCAGGCTGTGGCCAATCTGGTAACTGACGCACACTTGGCAGCACTGGCCATTGAGCATGGATGCGAACTTGCCAGCACCGATTCGGATTTTTCCCGTTTTCCCAAACTGAAGTGGAAGAATCCGATTGCCGATTAAGGCTGTGGTTTTCTAAGCCACCCCTTTCCGGGCTGCTTCCCTGTAGCCATCAACGAGCTCCTGGATCAGCTCTTCAACGGGAACGATCCTGTCAACCTTCCAGACATTTTCACCGCAGAACACGAAACCGGCATTCAGGTTTCCCCTCTGGGCATTGACCAGGGCCATGCTTATGCAGTAGGGCGTGTCGGGATAGCGGCAGGTCCGGATACACTTGTATGCGCATTTTTTGGGGTGTTTTTCGCCGCGGGCCATCTTTTCCAGGAAGGGACCCTTGAGCGCCCGGCCAGGCATTCCTACCGGGCTCTTTATTATAAGCACATCGTCTTTGGAGGCCCTGAGATAGGCGTTCTTGAATTCCTGGGATGCATCGCATTCGTGGGTTGCGACAAAACGCGTGCCCATCTGCACGCCTGCCGCACCCATCTGCATGAAGCGGTAGATATCCTCGCCGGTGTAGATTCCGCCTGCGGCAATGACGGGAATCGAAGTATCGTACTTTTCCTCATAGGGCCTTACTGCCTGGATCACATCCTTTACAAGGTTTTCCACCTGGAATTCCGGCTTTTCCAGGTCTTCGGCCTTGAAACCCAGGTGCCCGCCGGCCTTGGGGCCCTCCACCACGAAGGCGTCAGGAAGCCTGTCGTAGTGTTCGGTCCACCTGCGGCAGATCAGCTGTGCGGCCCGGCCAGAAGAAACTATTGGGACAAGGGCGGTATTACAGCCTTCGGGGATCATGGCAGGCATCTTCAGGGGAAGGCCGGCCCCGCTGATGATCAAATCGGCCCCTGCCCTTGCGGCAATTCCCACCATCTCGTCATAATCCTGGAGGGCCACCATGATGTTCACACCAATGGGGCCGCCTCCTGACATCTCCTTGGCCTTCTTTATCTGTTTTGACAGGGCCCGGTGGGTTGCACCCTGGGGATCTGAATAAAAATCCTTCTCTGTTATCCCTATGAGGACTGCGGCAATGACTCCGATTCCTCCTGCCCTGGCTACAGCTGAAGCCAGTCCGGCCATGGAGATACCCACTCCCATTCCTCCCTGGATTATGGGATAACGGGATTCCACATTGCCGATTCTCAGTGCCGGGGGATCGAAATTGGTGGTTTTGGAAGTCATGGCAGCCTTTTAGTCCAGAGTTTCTATACAGTCAAGAGGATTGAGCCCTCAAAATTCTACTGGAAGCTTCTGGACCTGTGCCCTTGTGAATACAGGACCGTCCTTGCACACGTAAACCGGGCCCACGTTGCAATGACCGCATACACCGAGACCGCATTTCATCCTGTTTTCCAGGGAAAGATAGACCTGGTCGTCTGTCCAGCCAACTTCTTCAAGGGGAGGCATGGTGAATTTTATCATTATGGGGGGGCCGCAGATGAGGGCTGCGGCATTATCCGGGGAGGGTTTCACCTGGCCTGCAATGGTGGGAACAAAACCTACAAGGCCGGTCCATCCGGGGGCTTCCCGGTCCACCGTTATGTGAACGTCGATATCATCCCTGTCCTGCCATGCCTTCAGTTCATCCTTGTAGAGGAGCATCCCCGGTGTCCGGGCACCATAGACAACTGTTATGTTCCCGTAATCCGACCTGTTTTCCAGCATGTATATGAGCGTGGCCCTGAGAGTGGTAAAGGCAAAACCTCCGGCAATTATCACTATGTTCTTGCCCTTGAGCTCGGTTTCCACGGGAAAACCGTTACCCAGTGGGCCTCTTACGCCTATGGGATCTCCCACATCCATCTTGTGGAGGGCTGTTGTCACCACACCGGCCCTGTTTACGGTAAAAAGGAGGTGGCCCTTCTCGGTGGGAGAAGATGCTATCCCTATTGGGATCTCTCCCTTTCCGGCAATGCTCAACATGGCAAACTGGCCTGGAACATGCGTCCAGGCCCGGCGGTCCTGGTCCTTTTCCAGGACCAGCCTGAAGGTCTTGAGATTGCCGTCCTCGGTTTCAACTACTATGTCATCTATCCTTGCAGGATAAGGCAGATAGGGATTCATCACTTTTCTCTCTTTAAATCAGATTGCAAGAAGCTCTTTCATTACCTGTCTGATGTCAATGTTGACCGGGCAGTCCCTGACGCAGCGGCCGCAGCCCACGCACGACAGGGGGCCGAAGCGCTCGGGGAAGTATTTCAGCTTGTGCATGAAGCGGTTCCTGACCCTCTTGACCTTTTCACCCCGCGGATTGTGGCCCGAGGCGTGCAGGGTAAAGAGCGGAAACATGCAGGAATCCCAGTAGCGGATTCTCCTGCCCCTGCCCCTCAAGGTCTCGTCCTGGATGTCAAAGCAGTAACAGGTCGGACACAAAAATGTACACGTGCCGCAATTTATACAGGAATCGGAAAGCTCCTGCCAGAAAGGCGCGTTGTAAAGGGCCATGAGGTCCTTTTCCGCAAGCCTGGCAGCAGGATCCATGGCCTCTGGCAGGGATGAAGGGGCCTCTTGTCGAATTTCGTCCACTGCCTGCATGTCAGCTTCCGTGACTTCCCTGGCGGCCTGGGCCGTCTCGAGCAATTTGTCGCCCCTTTCCGTAACAGGCTCTAGAACGAAACCATCATCGAGAGGAAAGGCCAGTATGTCAAGGCCTTCCGTGCCCACGGGAGAACCCCCCGTCCACGTGCAGAAACAGGTGGAACAGCCTTCCCTGCACGCAAGACCTAGAAGAATCGTATTTTCTCTCTTTTCCTGGAAATAGGGATCATCTTCATAGGGCATGGAATTCAGGAAAACGCTCCTGGCATCACATGGCCGAACACCTGCAAGAAGCCTGGGCCTGCCTGCTCCGGCAGGTTCACGGAGCCTGAATGCATCCTCCTCCCTGGCCCTTGCAGAAAACTCGAACAGGACCTCCGGCTGGGGAAAAAAGAAGGTCTTTACGGAACCCTTGGGAAGGCCGGGCCTTTCATCCGGAAGTTCGCCCGGCTCCAGTTTCTGCCAGTCAACAATGCCCCTTTTCCCCTCCCTTGGGCCATAGATATCAAAACGGCCGGAAAGCTCCTTTAGCCAGCCCTGAAAACCCGCCTTGTCCAGCATCATCGCCTTCACTTTTTTTCACCTTTGTGAGATTCGGTAATAATATAATCCTGGGGATCGTCCAGCTTGTAGGTGGAAAGCGGAAGAGGAGACTCTATGCTCATGCCCGCCTCTGAACCGTACAGTTCAAGCACGTCCTTCTGGAGCTTTTTGGTAAGAATCCTCATTCGTATGCCCATAGGGCATGCGCTTTCACATGAGCCGCAATCCGTGCACCTGCCGGCGCAGTGATAGGCCCTTAGTATGTGAAAGATGGCCGTATCCACGGGTTCTATGCTCTTTCCCACCCACTGGGGCCTGGAATCATCCACAAAACAGGTGGGACAGTAGCAAAGGGGGCAGGCATTCCTGCACGCATAACACCTTATGCACGAATCGATCTCGGAGGTGAACCAGTTCCACCTTTCTTCAGCGGAAAGGTTCTCGATCTCCTCGACCTGGCTGAAGCGCTCAGGCAGGTCCCGCTCCCCCTTGAGATCCCCGATCATGTCGTCAAAAATCACCGGGTCGGGATGGACGCATTGCCTGCAGTTGTCCCGGATAACGTCCCAGCGGTTGATCTCCTGGTCAAGGCCCGGGCCGTTTACCCTGATCTGATTGTCTTCCTCGCTGACAGAGTTCACATCCCTGTGGCCAATGGCATCGAGGACCTTTTTCCTGTCCACCATGCCCCGGCTCGATATGCCTATTATCACCACCCTGTCCCTGTCTATCTGGTTTTCCTGGACCTGGACCACCATGTTCCTGGACCAGCAGCCTGTTGCAACCACACCGACCTTGGGAAGAGGGCCTTCAGGCGGGGGATCCGTGGGGCGCCTTGGAGGCTCGAAGCTTTTCAGCAGTGCGGGCAGGTAATTTGCCAGGTTCAGGACGCAGAAGCTGTTCCACTGGAGCCTTTCCGCATCCTCCGGCTTCCTTGCCACAAAGGGCTTCATTACCATGGGCATGGAGCCGGAAGCATATCCCAGAAATGCCGCTACCTGCCCCGATTCCAGGAGGTTCCTGGCCTTTTGTCTCAGCTCTCGGGTTATCTTTTCGTTTATAGTGGACATGATCAGAATTCCTTTACAAGATGCCTTGCCGGGCCGAGCTTTCTCACCCTCTCTGTCACCTCGGTTGCGACTTCCGCAAACTGTTCACCTTCAGAGGCGGAGATCCATGAAAAATTCACCCTGTCAGGCTCTATGCCGACGAACTCCAGGAACCTTTTAAGCACGGCAAACCGCCTCCTGGCATAATAGTTACCGCTTATATAGTGACAGTCCCCGGGATGGCACCCTGACACGAGCACCCCGTCCGCTCCCGACCTCAAGGCATCCAGGATCATGTTGGCGCTGACCCGTCCTGAACAGGGCACACGCACAATTCTGAGAGATGGAGGATACTGATACCTGCTCACCCCTGCCAGGTCTGCCCCGGCATAACTGCACCAGTTGCAGAGAAAGGCTATTATCTTGGGTTCCCAGTCCTTCTGGTTTTTCGCTGTCTCGTTCATGTTCACTGCCCTGTCCTAAATATCTTCCATGGCCGCCTCTAGCGCTGCCATAATCTGTTCATTGCCAAGGTTCTTCAGGGTGATGGCATCGGAACGGCATCCTGCAACACATGCACCGCAACCCTTGCACAGGCCCGTATCAACCACGGCCTTCCCGGTACTTGGATCCATGTTAACGGCATGGTAGGCGCATACCTTTGTACACACGGAGCACCCAGTGCATTTCTGCATGTTCACCACCGCGGTTATGCTCTCTGCCGGCACTGCATCACGCGAAAGCACCAGCCCTGCCCTGGAAGCCGCAGCCTTTGCCTGGGCTACGGTCTCTTCCACGGGCTTTGGATAATGGCAGAGGCCGGCCAGATAGACCCCGTCTGTTGCAAAATCAACAGGACGAAGCTTCATGTGGGCTTCCAGCAAAAAACCGTCAGAGGTCATGGCGCACTTGAAAAGCTTTGAGAGCTCTCCCACGTCATCCCTGGGCCGGACAGCAGATGCCAGCACCAGGAGATCCGGATGAAGGGTGATTTCCGCATCAATGATGGGATCTTTCACCTTGACCTTGAGATTTGAACCATCTTCCGTGACCATTGGCAGATTTTCCAGGTCGTACCTTATAAAGACTATACCCAGGGCCCTTGCCTTCTGGTACAGGTGCTCCCTCTTGCCGTAGGTGCGGATATCCCGGTAGAGCATGAAGATATCCATGTCTGGGTTCATCTCTTTCAGATGAATCGCCTGGTCAATGGCATGGGTACAGCAGACCCTGCTGCAGTAGGGCCTCTCGGGTACCCTTGAGCCCACGCAGTGAATGAAGACCGCCTGGTTGAGCCCCTTTAGCCCGGCATCATCCTTTATGAACCTCTGGTCCAGCTCAAGGAGCGTGTGAACATTCGGGTTCTTCCCGTAGAGATAGTTCCACCTGCCCTCCCTGGGTTTGTAGGATTCTGCGCCCACGGCAACAATGGCCACTCCGTGGGCCACCTCGCTGCCGTCTGAAAGCCTGGTCTTGAACTGGCCCACAGAGCCTGAGACCTCTTCTATGGTGGCGCCAAGGTGAACGTCTATGTTCTTGTTTTCCTCGACCATGCCCACCAGGTCCTGCAGGTAGGGCTGAACGTCCTGGCCCTGCCACGTCCTGAAAAACTTCCTGGCATGGCCTCCAAGCCTGTCCTTTCGTTCCACAAGGGTCACCGGGAAACCCTGGTCCGCAAGGGAAAGGGCCGCAGTCATGCCTGCCACGCCCGCCCCGATCACCAGGGCGGCCTTGGTGACCGGCACGCTGTTGTAAGGCAGCGGGTCATCACCCCTCACCTTGGCCACTGCCATCCGGACAAGGTCCTTGGCCTTTAGGGTTGCCGCCTCGGGATTGTCCTGGTGTACCCAGGAGTCCTGGTCGCGGATGTTGGCCATCTCGAATAGAAACTTGTTTATACCAGCCTCCCTCAAGGTCTCCTGGAAGAGGGGCTCGTGGGTCCTCGGGGTACAGGATGCAACCACCACCCTGTTCAGCCGCTCTCTTTTTATGATCTCGGCCATCTGGTTTATTGTATCCTGTGAGCAGGTGAAAAGATTATTCTGGGCAAAGACAACGCCTGGAAGCGTCCAGGCATAATCGGTTACTGCCTGCACATCCACGACACTTGCTATGTTGATGCCGCAGGAGCATACGAACACACCGATCCTGGGAGGTTCCGCATGGACGTCCCTTTCAGGCGGAAATTCCTTCTTCCTCGTCTCGGTCCACCTTGCCGGATGGAGTATGCGTTCTGCCTCAAGGGCTGCAGCACTGGCCTCCATTACAGACTGGGGAATATCCTTGGGTTCTGCCAGGGCACCGCAAACGAAGATGCCCTTCCTGCTGGTCTCAACCGGCCTGAAACAGGTGGTGTCGGCAAAGCTGTCCGAATCAAGCTCTATTCCAAGCTCGTGGGCAAGCTTCATGACCTGCGGGTCTGTCTCAAGGCCCACGGACAGGACAACAAGGTCAAACTCCTCCTCCATGATCTGTCCGTCTTCGCCTGCAAACCTGACCTTGAGGTTATCATTTTCAGCAGGGAGTACAGTGTGGACCCTGGCCCTCCTGAAACCTATGCCTTCCTCCCTGGCCCTGTCGTAATAGGCCTCGAAGCCCTTTCCATGGGTTCGCATGTCCATGAAAAAGATAGTGGCGTCCACGTTTCCGCTTTCTGAATGCTCCTTTGCAATAACCGCCTGTTTTATGGCGTACATGCAGCAGACAGAGGAGCAGTACCCGTGGCAGGCCTTGTTGATATCCCTCGAGCCCACGCACTGCAGCCAGGCGATCTTCCTGGGCTCCTGGTGGTCAGAGGGCCTTTCCATGTGTCCGAGGCACGGGCCCGAGGGGCTCAGAAGCCTTTCAAACTCCATGCTGGTGACCACGTTCTTGAAGTGGCCGTAACCCGTGAAATCGAGCCTTGAAGGATCAAAGGGCCTGAAACCCAGGGCCAGTATAACGGAACCGACCTCGAGGTCGTGTTCCTTTGGCTCATCCTTGAAGTTTATGGCGTCTGCAGGGCAGACCTTTTCACAGAAGCCGCATCTTCCCGGCTTTTTCAGGTAGATACAGTTATCAGGGTCTATGGCATACTTCAGGGGGACTGCCTGGGGGTACCTCAAGTAGATGGCCTTTCTCTTCCCTAAGCCGAGGTCGAACTCGTTTGGCACCTTCTTCGGGCACTTTTCCGCACAGCTTCCGCAGGCTATGCACTTGTCAACGTCGACGTAGCGGGGATTTTCCCTGACCTTCACCCTGAATGAACCGGGTTCCCCCTGGATGGAAAGGACCTCGGACAGGGTCAGAAGGTTTATGTTGAGGTGCCTGCCGCACTCCACGAGCTTTGGAGAGAGTATGCAGGCCGAACAGTCATTTGTGGGAAAGGTCTTGTCGAGCTGGGACATGCTGCCCCCGATGGCAGAGCTCTTTTCCACAAGATGGACATAAAAGCCGCTGTCCGCCAGGTCCAGGGCCGCCTGGACGCCGGCAATGCCGCCTCCTACTATGAGAACAGAACCTTTTGGAGTGCTCATATCCTAATCCTTCCCTGCCCGGCCGCCACTGCCGTCAATGACCAGGGCCTTTTCAAGCCAGTTCCAGAGATGAGTCGTCTTCCACTTGCCCCCGTAGAAATCGCATATGTCAAGGACCTGGGTATGGCAGTTATGGCACGGGGTTATCACCACGTCTGCCCCTGTGGCTGCAAGCTGGTCGAATTTGAGCTTGCCGTATTTGCGCCTGTTTTCAACAAAACCCGCCTGGAGGGCACCGCCGCCTCCACCGCAGCAGTAGTTGTTTGAAAGCCTGGGCCAAACGTCAACAAAGTTTTCCTCTCCGGCCACCTTCTTTATAACATAGCGAAGGTCCTCTGCCACAACGTCTCCAAGCCCTTGGCGAACCAGCTTGCACGGGTCCTGGACAGTGAACTTGAGGCCTTCCTTGTTCCAGGAGGAATCCACCTCGATCCTCCCCTCCCTGATCCACTGGGCGTAGAGGGTAATGATGCTTACGAATTCAAACTTGTGGGGGATCTTGAAGCGTCGCAACCCTTCCAGGGTCGCGTAGAACATGTGGCCTCACTCCGTGTTTATGTAATATCGGCAGCCCAGGGAGTCCACCACCTCGGCCTGTTTTCTTACCGTGTACTCCCAGTCTTCTGGGTCCCCTGTGAACAGGCAGTAGTTGGCCCCGTCCCACCACTCTGATGAATATGTCCAGTCAATGCCTGCCGCGTGGAGGATCTTCCAAAGCGGCACCATCTCCTCGGGCTCCACCGTGGGCTCCTTGGCATTCTGGTTCAGGTAGTAGGTGGCACCCTTTTTGTCTATGGGGGCCTGAAGATCCTTCCATTCCGGCTCGTTCTCCCTTACCTCTTCCAGCACGTCACCTACCACCCATACGAAGTCCTCGTTGGGGATACCCGTGCTGTTGTTCTGCCTCTGGAGGTCACAGGAGCGCTGGAGGTTCTTGGGACGTTCCTCCCTTGGCCTCATGCCCCTGATCTCATAGACGATTCGGCCAACATCTATGGCCATGGGGCAGGCGTACCTGCAGCGCTGGCACATGGTGCACGAATAGATCCAGTCGGTTTCAAGGATCTCCTTGTCCTGCCCCAGCACCAGGAGCCTCAGGAACTTTCGCGGATCCATGTCTTCTATACCTGTTGCCGGGCACCCGCTTGCGCAAAGCCCGCAGGTAAGGCAATAGTTGATGTTCGCTTCCGGGACAGCCTTTTCGATCTTCTGCTTGACTGCCGCCCTTATCCTTTCCAGGTCTATGTTTTTTTCCTGCATGCGTGGAATCCTCGATTCAGCACTGCGGCCCAAAAAACCCGCAAGAAAACCCAAAAAATTCTCCTGGCCCGCCAACCGCCATGGAGCCATCAACCAGGCAGTGACAATGAGCACGGAGATACAATATACCCCGCCTTCAATAATAGAATGGCAGTAAAGGGTACGGTAATAACTAAATTTTCAGGCATGCTTTGTCAATTGAATATCGGCTCAGTCTGCCAGAAATTAAGGTAAAAAAGTGACATTTATGCCAGTTTACTTCATTTTTCTTAAATTCCCATGGAATGGTGCAGGTTAAACCGGCCAAAAAAAGGGCCGCCCTGGTCGGGGCAGCCCTTTGCAAGCAGTAATCTGTCAGTAAAACGTTACCTGATAGGCTTGATCTGAACCCTCCTGTTGAGAGCCCTACCTTCAGGCGTATCGTTGGAAGCTACAGGCCTGCTGAAACCGTACCCCTTAACGGTCAGGCGGCTGGCGGCAATCCCGTGTGAAACGAGATAGTTCGCAACGGCCTGGGCCCTTCTCTGGGAAAGCTTCATGTTGTATGCGGCAGAACCTACGTTATCGGTATGCCCTTGGATTTCCACTTTCATTCCAGGATTGGCCTTGAGTACTGTAATTACGTCGTTCAGGGCCTTGTAATACTGGGGCTTGATATCTGCCTTGTTGAAGTCAAAAAGCAGTCCCTTGACTATCCAGCAACCCACCTTGTTGACCTTGGCACCCTTGGGGGTGTTGGGGCACCTGTCCTCGGCATCGATAACACCATCTCCGTCACTATCAAGGGGAGGGGCTGGTTTTTTGCAAGCAGCAGGGCAGGGAACGGGAGGACAAAGGGCCTTTGCCTTGTTGTATGCCTCTTTGGCAGGGGCCATTGCATCCGCACATTTGCATTTCTTGTAAAGGGCTACTGCCTTTTTCTGCAGGGCCTCGGCCTCTTTATAAGCCTTGGGACACTGTTTATCCAGCTTTTTTGCCTTGGCCTCGTTTAAAACTGCCCTTGTGGCATGAAGTTGATCATCCACCTGTACCGCCGGACCGGCACAGCCTATAATCAAAAACGATAAAATCAATCCTACTACTCCCAGAACTCTCATAAAAAGACCTCCTTTGTTTTTTATTCCTTTTTATAAAACTGATGATCAAGGGTTTAACGAAATGGTATTTCCAACCCGGCCTCTGTTCTCCATTTAGTTGTCAGGGACAACTATTTCCCATTTAGCTTACAGAAATATAAAAAAGACTCAAGTGCTTTTTTGCATTTTCAGACAAAATTGTCCGCTTGACCGTAACTTTTTGACCCCTTATAGTCCATTTCATGAAAAAAAATAAAAGAAAGAAAAGAAAAAATATCAAGATTTCCAGGGAATTAATCCTTGAACTACTCAAGGAGGCAGGCCATCCGCTTTTCATGAGGGAGATAATCCACTTCCTCCACACCCCGCCAGAGCAGAGACAGACTGTCAAAAGGCTGGTCAATGACCTTTTGAGAAAAGGGGAAGTCATACTCCTAAAGGGTAAACGCTATGGACTTACCCGGCAGATGAAACTGGTTACCGGGATCCTCACGGTCCATCCGGATGGCTTCGGGTTCGTGCAGCCAGAGGAAAAAGACCAGCCCGATGTATTCATCCCTCCCAGGAAACTGAAGGGCGCAGTTCATGGAGACCTTGTCACGGCGAGAATCGAAAGGGATTCACCCAAAGGGCCTGAAGGCTCCGTTATAAGGATAATAGAAAGGAATCTCAAGGAAGTTGTAGGCATCTTTCACACCGGCAGGAACCTTGGGGTTGTTATACCTGAAAATGAAAGGCTGAACACGGAAATCCTCATACCGAATCCTAAAAAATACGGGGACATCGACGGCCAGGCGGTGATAGCCAAGATCCTTCATTTTTCCAGGACGGGCACAACGGCGGAAGGTGAAATCATAAAGGTGCTTGGCGACCCGGATGACATCAAGGTCCAGTCCAAGATAGTGGTAAACAAGTATCAGCTTCCCCACAAATTTTCAAAAAAGGCCACTGCCCAGGCAGATGAAATACCGGACCGGGTTGAAGAACGGGACATGCCCGGCAGGAAAGACCTCAGGAATCTGCCACTGGTCACCATCGACGGGGAGGATGCCAGGGACTTCGATGACGCTGTGCATGTAAAAAAGACGGCAAAGAGTTTCATTCTCACAGTGGCCATAGCAGATGTAAGCCACTACGTTGAAAAAAATTCGCCACTGGATCTGGATGCCGTGCAGAGGGGCACCAGCGTCTACTTCCCGGACAGGGTGATTCCCATGCTGCCTGAGAAACTCTCCAATGGAATATGCAGCCTGGTACCCGGCCAGGACAGGCTCGCAATGGTGGCCAAGATCTACTTTGACCACTCCGGAGAGGTGAGAAAATCCACGTTTTTCAAGGCGGTAATCCAGAGCCACCAGAGATTCACATACAAAAAGGTGCAGAAACTCCTGGATGACAAGGACAAGAGACTGAACAAAAAATACAGGCCGTTCACAAGGACCCTGAACGTCATGGCGGAACTTGCCGGGCTTCTCATGGAAAAGAGGCGGGAGCGTGGAAGCATTGATTTTGACCTGCCGGAATCCGAGGTAATCCTGGGCCTTACAGGGGAGCTTGAAGCCATTGTAAAGAGGGAGCGGAGCATGGCCCACAGGCTCATCGAGGAATTCATGATCGCCGCCAACGAGGCAGTGGCCAGGTTTCTTTCCCAGCGCTCCATACCAACCCTGTACAGGATCCATGAGCCCCCGGAAAGGGAGAAGATCCAGGACCTTGTGGATTTTCTCAGGACCCTGGGGCACAACGTCAAGACTCCCAAGAAGATCAACCCCTTCTGGTGTCAGAAGATCCTGGGCATGGTTGAGGGAAGGCCTGAGGAATACGTGGTGAATTCCATGCTGCTTCGCACCATGAACCAGGCTGTTTACTCTCCGGAGAACAAGGGACATTTTGGCCTGGCATCCCCCACCTACCTGCATTTCACATCTCCCATAAGGCGCTATCCGGACCTCATCGTTCACAGGGTGCTGAAGGGCAACCTCAGGAGGGTCAGGAAGCGCCCGGTTTACAACAACGAGGAGCTGTCTGTACTGGGCCAGAAACTGAGCCAGGAAGAAAGAAACGCCATGGAGGCCGAACGCGAGATGCTGGACAGGCTGAAGGTAAGGTACATGGAGGAAAGGATAGGGGAGGTGTTTCACGGCATCATCTCTTCAGTTACTTCCTTCGGCATGTTTGTAGAGCTAAAGGAGATCCTCATCTCGGGGCTCGTAAGGCTTGTTGACATGGCAGACGATTACTACGAATTCGACAGTAAAAGGCACGTTCTCCGGGGAAGGAGAACGGGAAAGACGTACAAGCTCGGCCAGGAAGTAACCCTCCGGCTCATTTCTGTCAACAGGGCCAGAAGGCATATCAACTTCGAGATCGTACAGGAAGAAAAATGAGCGTCCCCCAGGAAGTACTTGAGCGCATCCGGAAACTCAGGGAAGAGATAAACTACCACAACTACCGCTACTATGTGCTTGATTCCCCGGTTATCAGCGACGAGGATTACGATGCCCTCGTAAACGAGCTGAAAAGTCTGGAGGAAAGATACCCGGAGACCATTACTCCTGACTCTCCCACCCAGAGGGTCGGGGCACCACCATCTGAAAAATTCCGCACGGTTCCCCACCACGTACCCATGCTCAGCCTGGACGATGCCTTTTCACCCGAAGAGGTCAGGGATTTCGACACCAGGATCAAGAAGTTTCTGGGAACCAGCCAGGACATAGAATACACCCTGGAACCCAAGATGGACGGCCTTGCAGTGGAGCTTGTCTATGAAAACGGGATACTAACCCTTGGATCCACCAGGGGAGACGGCTTTAACGGTGAAGATGTCACCAATAACCTGCGAACCATTCCGTCGATCCCCCTGAAGCTTCTGTCCAGGCATGAACCAGTACCCGAACTCCTCGAGGCCAGGGGCGAGGTCTACATGGAAAAGAGCGCGTTTGAAAGGCTGAACCAGGAAAGAAAGAAGCAGGGACTTCCCACGTTTGCCAACCCGCGAAATGCTGCGGCAGGCTCCCTGAGACAGCTGGACCCGAAGGTGACGGCCAGCCGTCCCCTGCAGATCTTTCTATACGGGGTGGGAAGGATTAAAGGCAGGATCTTCCAGACCCAGTGGGAACTGCTCCAGACCTTCAAGAAGTGGGGCCTCAGGGTAAATCCCCTGATAAAAAAGGTTACCGGGATAGAAAAGGCCATTGGCTACCACCACCACCTTGCAGAGCTGAGGCCGCAGCTGGACTACGAAATAGACGGCATGGTCATAAAGGTTAACGACCTGTCGCTCCAGGAAAAACTGGGCGCCAAGGCCAAGAGCCCCAGGTGGGCCCTTGCATACAAGTTCGAGGCTGCCCAGAGTATCACCAGGATCAGGGACATTATACTTAGCGTTGGACGGACCGGGGCTGTGACCCCGGTGGCCGTCATGGAACCTGTAAAAGTGGGAGGGGTCACGGTCAGCCGTGCCACCCTTCACAACGAGGACGAAATCAGGCGCAAGGACATCAGGATCGGGGACTGGGTTATTGTCCGGCGCGCCGGAGACGTGATCCCAGAGGTGGTCCGGCCCCTTAAAGAAAGGCGAACGGGCAGGGAAAAGCCCTTTGTCATGCCCGAGTACTGCCCTGTGTGCGGTTCAAAGCTTGTCAGGAAACCGGGGGAGGCAGTCTGGCGCTGTCCCAACCCTGACTGTTTCCCGAGGCTGGCAAAGCGCATAGCGCACTTTGTCAGCAAGGGGGCCATGGACATAGAGGGCCTTGGCCCAAAAGTTGTGGAACAGCTCATAACAGCAGGCATCATCCGGGATATCCCCGACCTCTATTCCATAAAAAGGGAAGATCTCCTTTCCCTGGAGGGCTTTGCTGAAAAATCTGCCGAAAACCTCCTTGCCGCCCTGGAAAAAAGCAAGCGGACCACTCTTCCAAGGTTCCTCTTTGCCATAGGCATAAGGCATGTAGGAGAGGTAACGGCCCAGGTCATTGCCAAGCACTTCAAAAGCCTCGAAAGGATCATGAATGCCAGTCGGAAGGAATTTGAAGCCATAGAGGGCATAGGACCGGAGGTGGCGGGAAGCATTGCCCAGTGGTTTTCAGATGAAAAGAACAGAAAACTCATAAAGAGGCTCATGGATGCCGGGATTGTCATACAGGGCCAGGAAGAAGAGGCTCTTCCCCTCCAGGGCAAGAGCTTTGTATTTACCGGCTCTCTCAAAAGTCTGAAAAGAGAAGAGGCCAAAAAACTGGTCACTTCTCTGGGCGGGCAGGTTCAGTCCACTGTTGGTAAAAAGACGGACTTCGTGGTGGTTGGGGAGAATCCGGGCTCCAAACTTGAAAAGGCCAGGAAACTGGGTGTAAAAATTATCACCGAAGATGATTTTTTGGCCATGCTAAAAAAGCCGCAGACCGGCTGAAAGGCAGTACTTGGAGGACTGTATGAAAAGAATCCATGCCAAGGTAACAGGGATTGTCCAGGGTGTTTACTTCAGGGCATCCACCAGGGATGCTGCCAGGGCCCTGGGACTTCGGGGATGGGTTAAAAACATGCCTGACGGTTCCGTGGAGCT
>CAYZJS010000115.1:0-15209 GCA_964478865.1 uncultured Thermodesulfatator sp. | reverse complement strand
GGTTTCCGCCTGGACATGGAACGGCTGTACCAGGCAGCAGACCTATTTTGCCTTCCAACCCTTTATGATCCCTTTGCCAACTCGGTCCTGGAGGCCATCTCCTGTGGAACTCCTGCCCTTACCACAAGGCTCAACGGTGCCAGCGAAGTCCTCCTGCCTGTATGTCCGGAGCTTGTTGTCAGCAGACCTGAACCAGAAAAGCTTACAAATGCCATGAAATACTTTACAGGGCTCAGCACCGGTGAAAAAGACGCATTGAGGCAAAAACTTTATGATAGGTCCATGGATTTCTCTTGGGATCAGCACATAGATCAACTGGAGGAGTTGTTCCGAAGATACAAAATCTCTTCTTAAAACCAAACTATAGACTTCAAATATCTGGAAACAGAATTTCATTTGCTGGCTGCGTTCCTTAGATAACATCTATCCAGAAAATACTAATTTGGATTTTCCGCTGACTCTGTATAAAAATCCTTAAACGTCTTTGTCAGCTCGTCCGTCTCTATAAATAAATGAGCACTCGAGATAATGAACTTGTAACAGCCTTTCTTGATGGAAAGGAAGAGGCTTTTGAGGAATTGATGAGTAGATATCAACGACAGGTGTTTTATCTCGTGAAATCTTTGGTTTTTGACAGTGAAGAAGCTGGTGACATCACGCAAAAGACCTTTATCGCTGCATTTAAAAACCTGAACAAATTGAGAAACAGGGGAATGTTCAAGCAATGGCTTTTAAGAATAGCTGCAAACAAAGCAAGAGATCATCTAAAAACCAAGAAGGAGAGCATTGAATTTGAAGGTTGGATGGAGCCTGACTGTAAAAATATTCCTGAAAAAAGGATTATTGAAAAAGATATGGTTCGCTGGATAAAGAGGGCACTAAACGGACTTCCTGCACGCCAAAAAGAGGTTGTAAGCTTCAGGATATTTCACGGATTCAGTTTCAATGAGATTGCAGGGATTTTAGATATTAAAGAGGCCACTGCCAGAACTAATTTTCATTTTGGGATAAAGGCATTGAGAAAAGATTTACTGAAACAGGGGAGTGGAATCGGTAATGAAGTGTGAAAAATTTTGGGACGATGCATCAGAACTTATCTTTGGTAATACGGCAAAATGGGACAGCATTCCTGACCATCTACAGTCACACCTTGATATATGTCCCAAGTGCCGGAAGGAATTCATGCTGATATCTACAGGGCTGGATGCCCTTAACAAGGAAATTCACATGGAGGAGAGCGGGCCTTTTTGGCACAGCATGAAACAGGAAATCAAAAAACAGGTTGGGATTCCCCGGCGTCGTATTTCGTTCCGCCTGAACTTTTTTTCTCCCCGGGGGCTTACATGGGCTACTGCAGTCTTGTTGGTATTAATGTTTGTATTTAGGTGGTCTGTTTTTACAGGTCCGTCACTTACAAGTCAGGACCTCATGGTTATGTTTGGAAATGATCCCATTGTGTCTCTTTATGACCAATCCTCACCTGATATCATCTCTCCAGGACAGACCGACCCCGATCCATATGTATATGCTGGTCTTATTGATGCTTGGACGGTCCTGCTGGCTGAAACTTACGAAAATCACAATCACGATGGCAGATCCTTAAAATTTAAAAAAGACAGTCATAAAAGAGATATTTCCAGTGTTTTTTTCTACAACGAAACCGTGGGGTAATTATCCAGGATGTCCACTGGCACATGTCCTGATCGTGGAGGAAAAAAATGAAAAAAAGGGCCGCTTTTTTCAGCTTTTTAATCTCGTGTCTGACGTTTATCTTTTCATCTGTTGGATTGGCAGGACCTCATTCTTCTATTCCTCAGCAGAGACACGGAAATATAAAAGAACGGCTTGTTACTCTGAGAAATTGGAAACTAATGGATGAGTTCAACCTGACCGGTGACAGAGCTACTCAGGTATTCAATATCCTAAAGACCTTTGATGACAAGCGCGAAGAGTTGATTTTTAAACGAAGGACATTGTTCAGAAATCTAAGAGAGGAGCTTCAGAGGTCTATCCCGGCTGAAGATCGCCTCAGAAAACTCATGAAGGAAATCAACGTGGTAAATGTTGAACTGGCCAGCCTGCCCCAGGAAGAAACTAAGGCACTGGCGCCGGTTTTTACGGTGAAGGAACAGGCGCAGTATCTCCTGTTTTCTGAGAGGTTTGCCAGGGAGGCTAGGAGACTGCTGACCCGCAAGGCTTCAGGGCCAAATGGGCCCTTTATGAATAGACGTCCAAAGTAATAGTCTCAAAATTTTCGGGCAGCTTGCACATTTTGTAGCCTGCCTGTTGCGGAAATTCAACATATCATACTTACCCAATAAATTTGAGGTGTTCAAAGGCGAGGAGGACTGAGTCATGTCAGAAACATCTAGAATCTCAGGGCGACTAGAACCCTTTATCCCAAACAGTTTAGCTCCTTGGAATAGACGGCGTGTAGCTCATCTCCTTCGGCGCACACGGATTGGAGCACCATCAAGACAGGATATAGACTTTTTTGCATCCCTAGATCCATCTCAGGCCGTAGACAGGCTTTTTGAGTTTGATTCAGCGCCTGATCCTCCTGACTGGGTAAATGAACCCATTACACTCCCTCCAGACCAAGAACTTGAACGTGACAGGAGAAAAGAGCTGATTGCTTGGTGGCTTTACACCTGTCAATTAGATTCAAGCATCCGAGAAAGACTAGTCTATTTCTGGAGCAATCACTTTGTAGTCGAGGCCGCCAAGGTCAAAAATCCCCAGATGCTTTATAAGATCAATCAGCTTTTCAGGGTTTACGCAAAAGGGAATATAAAGGAGCTTACCAAGGCCGTTGGCAAGGAACCTGCTATGCTTGTCTATCTTGATGGACGAAGCAACAAAAAAAATGACATCAATGAAAATTATGCAAGGGAGTTACAAGAGCTTTTTACCATCGGAAGGGGCAATTATACACAGGAGGACGTGATAGAGGCGGCAAGGGCATATACCGGCTGGTTGATAGACCGTATAAATATTGCAGGAATTATGAATCCGAGGAGGCATGATTACAGACTTAAGACTTTTTACGGTCAGACCGGTCCATGGAATGGGGATGACATAGTAGACATCATCTTTCAGCAGGATGAAACTGCCCTTTTCCTGGCCGAAAAGATATATTGCCATTTTGTATATCGTGTACCAGATGAGGAGATTATCCAGGAACTTGCCGTGCTTTTGAGATCCAGTGGCTATCAACTGGAACCCGTTCTCAAGACTCTACTTAAAAGTTCTCATTTTATGGATGAATCCATTATTGGGGCCGATATCAAAAGTCCTATGGATTTCACTTTTGGGCTTTTGCACCAACTGATGCCAAGAAAGGTTAACTGGCGGTCTGTAACAAGGCTCTTGGCACGGCTCGGACAGCTGCCCTTAAATCCGCCTAATGTGGCAGGCTGGGAAGAACACCGAAGCTGGCTCAGTGCATCAACCCTAGCAGAAAGATTTGGTACGGCTTCCCTGCTTTCTGGATCCCGTAGTTCCTCATGGTTTGATTTCACAGCATTTCTAAACGGCTATGCAAGCAGGAACAATCTGGAAAGGCTTGTAGACGATATCCTTGAAGATCTTCTTGCTGTTCCTGTGGCTGATGAAGTCAGAAATAAACTCATAGAAATCATACTGCAGGGAAGAAATCCTGATGAATGGGACGTCCGCCAGGCCTGGGCTGTTGAAGGTCTAAAAAAAGGTCTCGCTGCGATTGTTCAAACTTCAGAATATCAACTCCACTGAGATAGGGGGGATTAGTCATGAAAAGACGTACCTTTTTGAAGATATGCGGATCATTGGCAGCTTCGTGGCCTCTTGCCAAGCTGGCCCCTGCACTGGCATCTCAACAGACGGACTTTCAAAGGCACCTAGTAGTGCTGGAACTAGTTGGTGGAAACGATGGGCTTAATACTGTAATTCCTTTTACGGATTCGGCCTATTACAAGGCGCGTCCGGTAGTGGCTGTGCCAGCAGAATCTGTGCTGCCCATTTCAGAAAATTTTGGTTTGCATCCAGAAATGGAAGGCCTTTTATCGGTTTGGGAAGCAGGCAATGCTGCAATTGTTTTAGGTCTTGGATATCCAGATCAGGACTTATCTCATTTCCGTTCTACAGATATCTGGAGAGGGGCCGATACCTCAGCGGTGATAGAATCAGGATGGATTGGCCGTTATCTTGAAACCATTTATCTTGGGCTTCGAGAAGATAATATGCCTCAAGATCCGGCAGGCCTCGAGATCAAAAACCAAGATACCCTTCTCATGAAGGCATCTGGTGGACAGGCTGGGCTCGCAGTTCAAGATCCTGCTAAAATGTTTGAATTGATGCAGAGCGCCGTTTCTCTTCCGCAGACGACACCTCCCGATACTTTTGCAGGAAAAGAGCTCGCCTTTGCAAGATCAGTTGCTTCGCAAGCCCAGCAGTACAGCAGTCGGCTTTATGATGTTTCTTCAAAAATATCAAACCAAGTTCAGTATCCTTCTTCCCAGCTAGCCGAGGATCTGGCCCTAATTGCTCGGCTTGTGGCAGGAGGCCTTGACACCAGGATATACTCTGTTGCCCTAACCGGCTTTGATACACATGCAAATCAGTTACAAGTCCAACCCCAGTTGCTAAGGACATTTTCCGATGCAGTCGCGGCCTTTCTATCAGACATTGAGGCACTGGGAATCTCTGACAAGATTATTCTCATGACTACATCTGAATTTGGACGACGGGTTAAAGATAACGGTTCAGGTACGGACCATGGAGCTGCAGCTCCGCATTTCCTTCTTGGCAATGCAATTAATGGGGGACTTTATGGCATACAGCCAAGTCTTACCGACCTGGATGCCTCGGGCAATCTGAAATTCAATTTGGATTTCCGGCAAATGTTTGGGGCTGTGCTTACAGGCTGGTTGGGCTTAAGGAATGAAGATACGGCAAAAATTCTTATGGGCGAATTTGACACATCTCCCTTGGCTGGCATTTGCAGCTGAAAGAAATAACCCCTTCGGAATTGGAAGCGTAATCCCTAAGACTGTGAATCGCGGCTGTGTTTGCGAATTTTGTGGATTATTTTCGTGGTGGAAGTGTCAACCTCGAATTTTATCCTTTCAACCCTGCCGCCCCGTGATTTTACAACATCTGCTCCTACGATTTCGTCTTCTTTCCAGTCTGCCCCCTTTACCAATACATCCGGCACCAGTTCACGGATCAGTTTTTCAGGGGTATCTTCATCAAAGATCACCACGTAGTCCACAAAGGAGAGGGCGGAAAGGACCATTGCCCGCTGTTCCTGCGGGTTTAGGGGGCGCCCGCGGCCCTTGATCCTGGTGATGGACGAGTCGCTGTTCAGGCCGAGGACCAGGAAATCACCAAGAAGCCGCGCCTTTTTCAGATACGAGACATGACCGGCGTGCAGGATGTCAAAGCAGCCGTTTGTAAACACCATTTTCTGACCAATGGCCTGCCTTCTTTTGACTGTCTTTCTCATGGCCTCGACGTTGCAAACCTTCTGCCCGGTCGGAAAATTCCACTCTCCCCTGGGCCAGGCCGAGTTGAATACGGCCCTGGTGGATGAAACAGTACCGGTTTCGATCTCCGAAACAATAAGCGCCTCCTCCCGTCCTGCCTGAGCGGAAAGCTTTCCGTCCGGTCCTGATACGAGTGATGAACCTGCAAACTCGGTATCCTGGCACCTGCCGCAGGCATTCGCACCTGCAATGAAGCACTGGTTTTCCATTGCCCTGGCCTTTAGGAGGGCAACAAGGTTGTCCTTCCTGGAAAGGGGCCAAAGCGCCGAGACTATGAGGAGGTGGCATCCGGAGACGGAATAATATCTTGCAAGTTCGGGAAAGCGGATGTCGAAACATATCATTGGGCCAAGCCCAAGCTCTGCCCCATGGTTGTCAAGCCAAAGTGGCCTCGGGCTTTTGCCGGCCTTGAAGACACTGGTCTCCTTAAAGGGCGGAAAAAGATGGAGCTTGTCATAGCGAAAGGGCTCTCCTGAAGGTGCAATGACGAACTGGGAATTCAAAATGCCATTGTCTTCTTCCTTCCAGGGCAGACCGGCACAAATGGTGATATTGTTTTTCCTGGCCGCATCCTCAAGCCTGGAAAGAAAAACCGGCGTAAGCCCTGCGGCTTTACAGGCCCTTTCCATGTCCGGCAGCGGTCCAAATGGGAAAAGTTCCGGGAGGAGCACCAGCAGCGCCCCCTTTCTTGCTGCCTTTTCGCATTGTTCCGCTGCCCGCCCGACATTTTCTTCCGGGCTTCTTCTGGAAGGATCAACCTGGCAGATGCCGATCTTCAGTTTCACCTAGAAAGCCTCCAGTCCAGTGTCTTCCTGAGGCCTTTTTCAAGGTCATGTTCCGCCTTCCAACCAAGCTCATCACTTGCCTTTTGACAATTTAGGCAGCTTTTCTTGAGATCCCCGGCCCTTGCCGCCTGCCTATCCATCTGTGAAAGCCCCTCATCAAGTTGAACCCTTTCCTTCATGGCTTGGTATATCTTTTCGAAAAGATCCTGGGTCTTTGTCTCGACCCCGGTACCTATGTTGAAGGCCTGGCCACTTCCCTTTTCGAGGGCCATCAGGTTTGCCTTTACCACGTCACCGACGAAGCAGTAGTCCCTGATCATGCCCTTAGGATCCTCGGGAAAGTGAAATAGGGTGCACTTCTTCCCGGAAAGGAGCCGGTCCATGAATATGGCCACAACCCCCGCCTCTCCATGGGGAATTTGCCTTGGACCATAGATGTTTGCGTACCGGAGCACCGTGTAGTCCATTCCGTACTGGTGACGGTAGAAAAAGAGGAAATCCTCCGAGACCGCCTTGGCAATGGCGTAAGGGGAAACGGGCTGGGCAGGGTATCTTTCGGTTGTGGGATACTCTTCCGCCTCTCCGTAAATAGCCCCTCCGGAAGAAATGAAGATTACCTTCCTGACCCCGGTATCCTTTGCCGATTCCAGGAGATTGACAAAACCCTGGATATTGACGTCCGCGTCGAATCTCGGGTCTTCCACGGAATATGGCACAGAGATCTGGGCCGCGTGGTGATTGATCACCTCCGGCTGCTCTATCTCCAGCACCTTTTTTATCTCGTCAGATCTTATGTCCAGCAGATAAAACTTGGCTGCAGGGTTCAGGTTTTCCATCTTCCCCGAATAGAGATTGTCCACGACAATCACCTCGTGCCCCTGGTTGATATAGGCATCAACCACGTTAGATCCTATAAACCCTGCGCCCCCTGTTACCAGTATTTTCATATTTCCTCCAGAAAAAGGTTTAGAAGGTTATCGCCTTGTATGCTTATCGGAAGAACCGGCCATTTTTCCATGGATCTCCCCATTGCACTCAGTAAACCCAAATACTTGAAAAAACTCAATGGCCAGAACCACGTTAAAATCCTGACTGGAAAAACCAGACAAGGCGGGCATTTGTCTTAAACCTGGAAATGGTGTTATTTTTCTCTCCATGCAAAAAGATCATGCGCCCCTAACGGGTAAAATCCTTCCAGTCCTGTCCGCCCGCCTGACCGCTCTCTTTCCGCTTTGGGCAATACTCGCATCAGCCGCCGCCCTTTTCTGGCCGGCTCCCTTTGTGGCATCCAAACCGGCCATCGTGCCTCTTCTTGGCGTTATAATGCTCGGGATGGGGCTTACCCTTACGTGGAACAGCTTTACCCGGGTATTCACCTGTCCGCGGTTCGTCGCAGGAGGCGTATTCCTGCAATTTTTTCTCATGCCCCTTTTCGCATGGGGAATAGCAAGGCTTCTCCATCTGGACCAGGCCCTTACTGCCGGGCTGGTGCTGGTGGGTGCCTGCCCGGGAGGCACTGCATCCAATGTGATCTGCTTTCTGGCAGGTGGAGATGTAGCCCTTTCCATCACCCTTACTGCCTGTTCCACAATCCTTGCGGTATTCCTAACCCCATTTCTCACCTGGTTTTATGTTGGACAGGTTGTTCCCGTACCGGTGGTGGACATGTTTCTTTCAATTGTCAAGATCGTGCTCATACCGGTAGGAGCCGGTGTGGCACTGAACACCCTCTTCGGTGGGCATTTTAAAAAGGTCAAGCCGGTTTTTCCCGTTGTTTCAGTAGGTTCGATTGTTTTCATTATAGCAATAGTGGTGGCACTCAACAGGCAGAACTTTCACATGATAGGAGCTGCTGCAGCCCTTGCCGTGGTGCTGCACAATCTTGCCGGGCTTTTGGCAGGCTACTGGGCCGCAAGGATAATGGGCTGGGAAAGACAGGTATGCCGAACCATAGCTATCGAGGTTGGAATGCAAAATTCCGGGCTGGGTGTGGCCCTTGCCATGAAGTATTTTTCCGCCGCAGCAGCACTGCCTGGTGCCATATTTTCAATCTGGCACAACTTTTCCGGATCCCTGGTTGCTTCCTACTGGTCAAGGCACAAACCAGGGCCTTAATCGGCGCAAGGAATATGTGAAGGTCTGTCACTCCCCTATTATCTTTACCAGGACCCTCTTTCTCCTGCGGCCGTCAAACTCCCCGTAGAATATCTGCTCCCATGTGCCAAAGTGCAGTTTGCCATCGGTTATGGCAACCACCACCTCCCGGCCCATCACCTGACGCTTCATGTGCGCATCTGCATTGTCCTCAAACCCGTTGTGGCGGTACTGCGAAACAGGTTCATGAGGCGCCAGTTTTTCAAGCCAGACCTCGTAATCGTGATGGAGTCCTGGTTCGTCATCGTTTATGAAAACAGATGCGGTTATATGCATGGCATTTACCAGGCACAATCCTTCCCTTATCCCGCTTTCACGCAGGCACTCTTCCACCTGCGAGGTGATATTTATAAATGCCCTGCGAGTTGGCACCTCAAACCAGAGCTCCTTGTGATAGCTTTTCATGATCATGTCCTCCTAAAATTCAACCTGCTTAAAAAAAATTATCAGGCAAAGTATATCCGGCATCCCTCGAACGTCATTTTCCGGTGCCGCTTATAATTATGACCTCAAAAGTGGCCCGGATGGAACCGAATTTTTCAATGTAGCACCTTTCAAGCCTTGCCACTTTGGATGGGGAGTTTAGAAGGGGAGGGCGGCCCCTGCCACGAGGGGATACGCCTGTCTTCCTGAAAAGCCTAAGAAGTTGCAGGAGATCCCGGTAACGATTTTCAAGAGTAGTGCTCTCAACATGTAAGCCTGAAAACACGTGCTCCAACGTGGAAGAGATACGGCCAGGGCTGGGGAACCTGGCTGGCGGAAGACTCGTATCCTTTCCTGGAAAGGCGGCAGAAAGGGCATCGGCCAGCTCGTTAAGTGTCCGGCTTCCAAAAAGTGCTGCCAGAAACAGGCCGTTTTTCTCTAGGTGGGCTTTAACAAGACACTGCACGGAGAAGCTGAAATCCCTGAACCACTGCATGGTACTTGCAGATACCATGAGATCAAACCTTGAGCCTGGCCTGAGGCAGATCTGTTCGGCATCACAGCATACCAGGTCTATTGGGCCAAGGCCCTTTTCCAGCCTGGCCCTGGCCATGGAAAGCATTCCTGCGGAAATATCCACGGCCAACAGGTGTTCAGGCCGCAGTTTCCTGGCAAGCTCGCAAGTAAGCCTGCCTGTTCCGCATCCGATTTCAAGGATGTTTTTCACAGGAGAAGCCGGCAGACGCTCCATGAGCAAGTCATTCACCTGTTGCTGTATCCGGGCATATGAATCATACGTGGAAGCGGCCCGGGAAAAAGAGGCACGGATGTCTTTTTTAGAAATCTTCAAGGAACTCATGAAACCTGGGAGAAAGAAATGGCAGGTGACCGAATCCATCCAGGATGATCTTTTTCAACCTGGCCCGGGAAGACAGTGAAGGCATGTGCTCCAGGGGGGCCACCTTGTCTTCGCTTCCGTGAAGCATTAACAGGTTCGTCTCTTTAAAGGTATAAGGCAAGATAGGATGATGCATCAAAAACATGAGGCCATCAGTAAGTGCCCTGGCTGACCATATTTCAAGGAGTGCCGGCATGTGTTTTTTTCTAAACATCCTGTAATCACCACTCTGGCCATAAAATGCAGTAAGGTAAAACCTCCTCAGTGCCTTGATCCTGTCTGAAGAAACCTGGATCACCAAATCCTTTACCATTTCAACCGGATAATTGGCTCTGGCAGAAACGAGTATGAGATTTTGCACAATATTTTCATGCATACGGGCAAATTCCACGGCACAGACTGCTCCAAGGGACCATCCCAGGATATCCACCTGGGTAATCCCGTTGTCTGTGAGAAATTTCAGGAGGGCAGGGGTTACCTCTCCGGTAAGGGGAGCTGAAGGCGCCACGATATCCCGGCACATTTCGTGGAGCGGAAAGACCCTGCTGTCAAAGGCCCAGCCCGGCAAAACTACCAGGGGCCTGCCGTATCCCCGGTGCTGAAAGGCAAAATTCATGAACGCCTAACCCTTGTGAAAAAATCTTTCCAGCAGGGCTTCCAGCCGGTCGATATCTTCCTGGCCGTGGTCTGCGGTTATGGAAAAACGTATCCTCGGCGAATTCTTTGGTACGGTCGGCGGGCGGATGGATCTAGTAAATATTCCGTTTTCCAGGAGAAATCTTTCAAGTTCCAGGGTCTCCTCTATGCTGTCCAGAATGAGTGGGACAATCTGGGACGATCCTGGAGAAGGCCTTTTCAGGCGTCCCTTTATGAAACCTCTAAGCCTTGATGCAAGTTCAAGGACCGTTTTTCCGATGGCACCCTGGCGGGGAAGTATCTCCAGTGCCTTGAGGTTTGCTCCTATAACCGGCGGAGGCAGTGCTGTGGAAAAGATGAAGCCGCGGCACATGTTCACGAGGTATCTTTTCAACTCTGCTTGGCACGCAGCAAAAGCACCGTAACTTCCAAGGGCCTTTCCAAAGGTCCCGATGATAATATCGGGTTTTCTCTCCGTGTCTTTGGAAATGATTCCCTCCCCGTTTTCGCCGAAAACACCAAGGGCGTGCGCTTCGTCCACCATGAGAATCGAACCGTGTTTTTCTGCAAGTTTCAAGATTCCCGGAAGGGGTGCAATATCCCCGTCCATGCTGTAGAGGCTTTCCACGATTATAAGGGTGCGCCTGAACTTTGCCCCATGCTCCAAAAGAAGCTCTTCAAGGTGGTCTACGTCATTGTGGGAGAACCTGAAAAAGCGTACCCCTGAAAGGAGGACTCCGTCAACTATGCTGGCATGACAAAGCCGGTCCATAAATATGGCATCCTTGCGGCCCACGAGGGCTGGAATAATGGTGGTATTTGCGATGTATCCGTTTCCGAGGCACAGGGATGCTTCCGTGCCCTGGAACCGGGCTGCCTCATCCTCCAGCCTTTCCACCAGGGAGAGTGTCCCACTCATGAGCCGGGATGCCCTGCTGCCGCAACCCCATTTTTCAGCAGCATCCTTTGCAGCCTCAATCAGTTCGTGCCGGTGACTAAACCCCAGGTAATCGTTTGATGCAAAATCCCTCAGTACCTTACCGTTTACCAGTAGGCTGCCAGGGCCAGCCGGTCTTGCAGGGACTGTTTTCCTTAAAAGTCCTGACTTCTGGATATCTTCGAGTTGATTCCCGATCCAGTCAAGCATCAATCCAAGATGATTCCTGAAAGCTCCGAAACGATCTCTTCAACAGGCCTGTTGGTATTCAGCCTGACAACACGAACGCCGGCTCCTTCTTCAGGTTCTGTAAAGATTTCCTTCTGCCTTTCAAAGATCTCTAGCCTTCCATCAGATACCTTGCCCTTTTCCTTTGCGCGCCTGGAAAGCCGCTCTTTCACCACCTCCTCCGGGCAGCTGCATACCACGAACACGAGTTCTGCACCTGCCGCCTGGGCGATCTTTTTGACCTGTTCCCTTTTTTCACGGTCAACATAGGTGGCATCAAGCACCACGGAATCTCCTGTCACAAGCTCTCTTCCGGCAAACCGCGAAAGGGCGCGGTACGTCTTTTCCGTGAACTGGGTGGAATATATTCCCTGCCCGAAGGGTTCGATCCTTTCTTCCGTGGCCGGAATACCCGAGACGTACTCTTTCCTCACAAAATCGGAATTAAAGAGAGGAAGTCCGTTTCTTTCGGCAAAGGCCTTGGCGGCAGTTGATTTGCCCGTACCGGAAAGGCCCATGAAGACAAAGAGCTTGGGGCGCCTATTGATGCCACCGGCGTACCTGAAGGCAAGCCTGAAATACCTTTTCGCCTGCTCCAGGCTGTTTTTCCTGGTTGCTTCGTCCACTCCCGGTGAGGCCCAGGTGAAACAACCTATCTTTCCCCTGACAACGGCCCGGTAGCACTTGTAAAAAACGAGCAGGCTTTCAAGATCGGGGTCTGCCATGTCCTCTTTAAATACAGATGCAAAGTAGCTGGAAAGGTCGCAAAGGCCAAGAAAGTCAAGGTCCATGGCCAGAAATGCCACATCCACCGCCACGTCGCCGTAGCGAAATCTTTCGTTGAACTCTATGCAGTCGAATATGTAGATCTTGTCCCTGGACCTGTCGAAACAAATATTTGCAGAATAAAGGTCCCCGTGGCCTTCGACTATCCATCCGTTTTCCTGCCTCTTTGAAAAAAGGGATTCATTTTCAGCCATAAATCCCCTGGTATAGGAGATTATCTGGCTGTTTTCCTCTTCCGACAGGGCCTTTCCCACAAAATCCTTGATCTGATCGAAATTTTCCTCGCAGTTTTCCCTTACGGTCTCCAGGCCGCCAAGGTAAAGTTTTTCCTGTGGAGCCCTTGCCTCCTGGTAAAAGGGGACAAGCAGGCGCTCAATGCCAAGGATGTCCTCCTGGGTGATCTCATCCCTCTGGATAAGGGCAGACATGAGCCCGTTGTCCGGCATCCTTTTCATTTCAACGGCCCATTCCACAACCTCTCCAGGTCCATTCAGGCAAAATGTTCCGTTTTCGTCCCTGTTGATGGCAAACGTGCCAATGTAGATTTCAGGGCAGAGTCTCTTGTTGAGCCGTATTTCCTCGTTACAGAAGAACTTGCGTTTTTCCAGGGTGGTAAAGTCCAGGAAGCCGAAATCAACCGGCTTTTTAACCTTGTAGACCAGAGGGCCGGCCAGGAAGACCCATGAAAGATGTGTCTGTAAAAGTTTCACCTCTCCCGGCGAGTGGGGATAAAATGACGGCTCCTTCATTGCGGAAAGCCATTCAGGGTAATGTGTCATAATCTTCTCCAGTGTAACGAAAGCTAAACGCCGTCTCCTTGATGTGAGACAGTTTAGTGATTATAAACTTGATTTGAACGTATCTGCCCAGCAGGTCACCATCCAGCATATTACAGGGCTCGATGCCCGGAACAATTCGTCTTAATGACTTGTTTTTGGGTAAAAGGGTCGAACAAAACGGGTTCAGGGCCAAAACTCGCCTGAAAAATTTAAGTCGAGTTTAGCCAATGGTGCTTAAAATGACAATCTAAAGGTCTGAGGGGAGGAAAAATGGCAGAGATCAAGAGTGCTTTTGAAATTGCCATGGAGCGTGCTGAGAAAATAGGATCTTTCAGCAAAGAGGAACTGGAGGCACAAAAATGGGAGGAGGAGGGTAAAAAGACAGCTGCAGCATTTTTGAATGGAAAGATAGAAACACTACAGGAAGGACTAAGACAGATCCCTCCTGAGCATATCCAGGCGGTTCTGGGCGGGGTAAGCGACATCCTGCTACGAAACATTGTCCTTCCTAGGGACCCTCACCAGTGGGAGACCATACGAAAGGCCATGCAGGGGCTCGTTGAGATTAAGGGAAGCATTGCATCGCAGGTCATGCCCCAGATAGAACAACTTCTCCAGAACTACGAAAGCACCATGAACCATTACAAGGCCCAGTTTAAACAGCAGGTCAGCCAGAAAATGGGAGGCCAGGACATGTCGGCAATGGCCATGGATGCAGAGGGACTGAATGCCCTTGCTTCCATGCAGGATGAGTGGAACAAGCTATCGGCAGAAATAAGCCAGCAATTCGAGCAGCAGCTGGAGCCACTGAAGGCATATCTCAGGTAGCGGGCCGTTGAAAGACCTGAAGAGGCTCCTGGAAGACCTCAGCCAGGGAAGAATTTCCGTGGATCAGGCCTTTGATCGGCTGAAATTCCTTCCCTACGAGGAAATGGATGGCATCCTCCTGGACCATCACAGGCAGATCAGGAAGGGCTTTCCCGAGGTTATCTACGGCAGGGGCAAAACAGCCGGGCAGATCAGGGAGGCAATCTTGGCACTGTTGAGACAAAGATCCACGGTGCTTGTTACCAAGGTAGGGGAAAGGACCGCCGCAGCCCTCCAGGAAGAGCTGGAAATACTGGAATACGATCCGGTGGCCAGGGCCATGTACCACGTGCCGGAAAAGGACGAGGCCTCCAAACCCGAAAGCCCAAAAACCAAAGATGTACTGGTGGTAACCGCAGGAACTTCAGACCTGCCAGTTGCCAGGGAGGCCTGCCTTACATTGGAGCTCATGAACGTAAGCCACCACCAACTTGTGGATGTGGGGGTAGCCGGGCTTCACAGGCTGTTTGGGCAGCTTCACCTCATGAAAAAGGCAAGGGTCATTATCTGCATTGCAGGCATGGAAGGGGCACTTCCGAGCATTGTTGCAGGCATGGTGGGATGCCCGGTGGTTGCAGTTCCTACCAGTACGGGCTATGGCTCCAACATGGGGGGACTTGTTCCCCTTATGGCCATGCTCAATAGCTGTGCACCGGGCATCGGCGTTGTAAATATCGATAACGGTTACGGAGCAGCTGCGCTGGCAGCTGGCATTATCTGGTCAAACCCCTGAGCAACTAGCTGTTCTGATCTGCAGGCGGCAGCAGGCCCTTGGCCCTTAGCTTTTTCCTCTTTTTCCTCCTACGCCTGCGTCTTTCTATTTCTCTTTCCCTTTCTCTCTTCTTGTGCTTGGCCATTTTCAAATCTCCTTATGAATATGCATTTGGTTGGCATGTGGTATTTGACAATGGCTTTTTTAATCCCAGAAGCATCACATGTAAACAGGAAATGGATTGTGGATGGACATGTATGGGAAAAAGGGGGTTCTTCCGACAAAATAGTATCGGTGCAGATAAGGCCATGAAGGTGGACTTACGGAGAAGGGCATGGTGGGCCTGAAAGGGCCTTGGAAACAGGAATCCGCCCTAACTGCTTCTAAGGCTTGGCTTCGCTGAAACGCTCCAAAGCCGCTCGCTAGCGCTCGCTAAATGGAGGTTTCAGCCGCTTCGCTTCGCCTAAGAATCTGTAACG
>CAYZJS010000114.1:0-9379 GCA_964478865.1 uncultured Thermodesulfatator sp. | reverse complement strand
AACAGACCCTTATTGGCACCCGTTCCTGCACCTTTGTCGTCATCTGGATCACAGGTTACTAAAAATTCCCATTGTCTTTCCTGGCCTTGAACACTTGGATCCACTCTGTCAAAATATACTGTTATAGCATGAGTGTTGCCTAAACTATCATAAACATTGAAAGTAGTCTTATACTCATAATGAACTCCAGCAGTTAGATCTCCAGGTGGACTGTTCCCCTTTACTGCTAACCAATCGTCTGTGAGGCGATTGGGACTTTTTTCATCAAGAACACGTGAGTCTAAATTCACTGCTACTGTGGCGAGGGTGGAAGCAACGGGAGGTGAGGAATTGTTGATTTGAATATCTCCAATGGCTCCGGTTATTTCCGCAGTTCCGTCAGGTTGGGTTTCCATGTCCCAGCCCTGAACATTTAGGCCTGCAGGATTAACTAAATAGCCGGTTTTATCAACGTGGAACTGCCCTGCACGGGTATAAAAAATGCTATTTTCCCTTTGGGGATCTGAAACCATGAAAAAACCATTTCCTGCAATTGCAAGGTCTGTGGGCGAGGAAGTACTTTCAAAGGATCCCTGCGTGAAAAGCGGGGCCACATCCGACATGGACGATCCCCTTCCAACCTGTGAACCGCCCCTGGCCGTGTTGATGGATTGGGCCATGATGTCCTGAAATGTGGTGCTGGCCGCCTTGAAGCCCGTTGTGTTTACATTGGAAATGTTATCACCAATTACCTGCATGGCATTTCCCATGTTCACCAGGCCGCTTACTCCAGAATATAAAGAGCTAGTTAACGCCATTTTTTTATCCTCCTTGTCTAACCCTGTACACTTTTAATCTCGTTGAAATCCAGGATCGGGCCGTCCTTTATCTTTATCTTCGGCAGGCCGTCCTGGGAGTTGTCAATTCCACTTACGATTCCCGTGGTCCATGTCTGGATCTCCAGGTCGTTTTCATTAATATCCCTGGCTTCTATGGAGACATGGTACGTCCCGGGTTGAAGCCCGTTACCTTCCATGTCGGTTCCGTCCCATTCCAGCCTTTTCCTGATGCCCGGTTCAGCAGCACCCATATGAATTTTCTGAACAATCTTGCCGGCCGAATCCCTTATGGTTACCTCACAAGAGGACATGCCGGCCTCCGGGATCTGGAGATAGAACGGCTCCGGTCCGTCTTCCCCGAGAAAGATTTCACTCCCCTGGTATTCCACGCCGTGTCCCAGCAGGTTGATGGCGGAAACCGAGGCAGAGGTGTCAAGGGCACTTGCCATGCCTTCCAGGGCACTGTTGTTTTTATACATGAGGTCCACCATGTTGAACTGGGCAACCTGGTTTGCCATTTCAGCACTTTCCATGGGATTCATGGGGTCCTGGTACTGAAGCTGCGTGACAAAAAGCTTCATGAAATCATCCCTGCTGAGGGTGGAATGATCTTCCTTGGTCTCGTATTTTACTTCCCCGTTTTTGGTGAGGGCTCCATCTGGAGGCGTAACTGCCGTATTGGGTATCATGGTGTGCTCCTGGTCAGATTATTACATGGACACCATCGGTTCCTACACCCTGGGCCGACTGTGTGGACGAAGCCGGGGTTGCATCCCTCGAGTCACTGTTCAACCACATGTCTGGATCTCCAAATGGAGTCAGGTGGTGTCCCTGTGGATCTCCTCCAGAGCTTGCAAAGGCATTTCCTCCAATATCCACGTTGACCTGGCCGAGTGAAAATCCGTTCTGGGCCAGGTTATCCTTCAAATGCTGCATGTTCGCCTCGAGGATATGCCTGGTTTCAGGATGATCGGTTATGAAGTTGGCCTGAATCTGGTTGTTGTGCCCGACCGTGAGATGAACCTTTACAGATCCGAGTTCAGGGGGATTCAGGTGCAGGATCGCGCTGTTTTTATTAAGCTTGATGGCCTGGCTGATGCCGTCTGCAATCTGCATTGCAACATTTTCTCCAACCTGCGCCTGGCCCTGGAGATTGCGGGTGGCACCGTTGACCTGGGCAGTTGCCGACTGACTGCCGCCTTGATAGATGCTTCCGGGATCAGCCTGTTGGCCACCAGGTTCCTGGTGATCCATTAAATTTGAATCAGCCTGGGAAGAACCCGCCGGATCATGCACCGCATAGTTGATGATAAGCGTGTCCTGGCTGGTGGCTGTCTGCTGGGATCCTGAAGACTGCGCCTGGTCGGCTTCGTAGGATAGCTGCATCCCGTAGATTTCCATGCCATTTCCCGTCTTGTGGATGCTGATTTTTTCGAGATTGACCGTGTTGACGGGTGTATCTTGGTCGCTGGCCACCTGGATGGACCCGCTTACGAAGTCGATTTTTGCTTCCGGATTCCCCTCAGCCCCGTTGGCGGAGATAAAGGCCTCCTTCATTTTAAATGTAAGTGGTGAGGTGGAAAGATCCGGGAAGTCTTGGATATTAATCAGGCCAGGATCACCGGTTGACTCGCCTATTGAAGTATCCCCGGCATAGACACCTGTTGCCGGCCTGTTTGTTGAACCAGATGATAAGGAAAAGGAACGGTATTCAAGGCTTGTAATACCCCGGCTGGTTTCCCTGGTGTCTGGCTGGCCAGTTGATGCGGTGGAACCCATTGGTTCCTGGGATTTTCCCGGTGCGGCAGGAAATGATGCCGCTATTTCCGTTTCAAGGACCGAAACCTGCTGAATGTTGCCTGGAGACTGATCTTCTGCCTGATAAGGTGCCGGGGGGGTGGCCGGCGGGTTGGCTGAAGCAACTGCCCCTTCTGCTGCAGGAATGTCAGTGGCCCCTGCGGCCCCCTGGGAAGTCCCGGGTGATCCTTCCCTGCCGATTGCGCTCAGTCCCTGAACAAGGGACTGGAACATCACCAGCATGTTCTGGAGTTCGGAAATGAATCCTTCAAAGGCCTTTGCCGGGGCGGGCTGGTTTGCGGTCTGTTCGTTGTCGGGAAGCGTTGTGCCAAGGGCATGGACCTCCTGGCTACCCGCAGCCCTTGTATTGTTTTCAGACTGGAATCCGAACAGCAGGTTCAACAACTGGAAAAGGTCGTTGAATCCGTCCCCGGTTTCCGCCTGGCCGGAAATGTTTCCGGGTGCTTGCAGGGCCTGGGACGGAACGCCTGCGGTATCACCTGCCTGGGTCATGAGGGAATGAAAATCCGAAGACATGGACTGGTGGCCGCTATCAGTCAGCATTGCGCTGCCGGGATCTGTGTTTTGCCCCTGAGGCATCAGGTTCACAAGAGGAATGGCACTCATGGCTTTTTTACTCCTTTTAGAAGGCTTTTCGGAGAGAACCGCAAGAAACGTGCCTTTGGGATGCAGCCGAGTTTTCGGAAAAAAGGCCGGATTCAGGGGGTATGGGCATGCCAAACGGCAGGCGTTTTAAAATGGCAGGCACAGTTTTCCTAACAGGTGGGAATCTTGTTCCCTCATCAAATCAGGTGGAAAAAGTGGCGAAAAGCCAGCGGTTTTGGTTTAATGTGCTTCCATGATGGATCTTGTACAATCATCGGGCCTGGAACTTGTCAGGGCCCTGGAAGACACCCTTGTTAACGAGGAAAAGGTGATCCTGGACATAGCAGCCGTGGTTTCAGGTGCCCTGAAATCAGGCCGCAAGGTCCTCCTTTGCGGGAATGGAGGAAGTGCCGCTGACTGTCAGCACCTGGCTGCCGAATTTGTCAACCGGTTCCGCATGGAAAGAAGGCCCCTGGCTGCCATTGCCCTTACTACCGACAGCTCGATAATTACCGCCATATCAAATGACTATTCTTTTAATCAGGTCTTTGAAAAACAGGTGCGTGCCCTTGGAAGGCCGGGAGACGTACTCCTTGGTATATCCACCAGCGGAAAATCGGAAAATGTACTCGTGGCCCTGGATGCAGCCAGGTCTGTGGGCATGGAGACCGTGGGGTTTTGCGGCAGGGACGGGAGGAAGATGAAGGAGCTCTGTCATCATCTCGTCCGGGTGCATTCTTCCGATACTCCCAGGATTCAGGAAGTCCATATATTCCTGGGCCATGTGATTTGTGACATCGTTGAAAGGATGATATTTGAATATGGTTTATCCTGATCCCTTTTCATTCAAGGGCCTGAACACCTATTCCCTTTATGACAGGCCCAGCAAGGTATCCGTGACCGATTTTGCAAGCCCCCTCGGACCGGGCCTTTCCATGGCGGATTTTCTATCCCGCCTTCCCAGCCAGCTGGCTGCAAGGGACATGAAGGAAATCGTCCGGGCCTGGGCATCTGCTGTCCGGTCCAACCGGACAGTTATTTTTGCAATGGGTGCCCATGTAATAAAGGTGGGCCTGAACCCGCTTCTGATTGACCTTATGGAAAGGGGGGTTATCTCGGCCCTGGCAATGAACGGAGCAGGGATAATCCACGATTCCGAGATTGCCATGGCAGGCAAGACCTCGGAGGATGTCTCAGCCGTGCTCGGCTCAGGCGCCTTTGGGGCCGCGCGGGAGACAGGGGAATTTCTCAACCTGGCCATCAGGAGTGCTGCCGAGAACAATCAAGGCCTTGGCAGAACCGTTGGCCAGAGGCTTCTTGAAGAGGATTTTTCACATAATGACAAGAGCCTGCTTGCAAGCGCGGCAAGGCTTGAAATACCGGTGACGGTCCATGTGGCCATCGGCACGGATATTATCCATGTCCATCCGGCAGCGGATGGGGCCAGCATAGGTAAGGCCTCTTATCACGATTTCAAGGTCTTTTGTTCACTTGTTGCAGGGCTTCAGGATGGTATATATTTAAATGTCGGCTCGGCCGTGCTCCTGCCAGAGGTGTTCCTAAAGGCCCTTACCGCAGTCAGGAACCTCGGCCACGATGTTACCAGGATTACAACTGTCAACCTGGATTTCATCCGCCATTACCGCCCCTTGACCAACGTGGTCAACCGCCCTACCTTGGAAGGTGGTAAGGGTTACAGTATTACCGGGCATCACGAGATCATGATCCCCCTTCTGGCATCTGCAGTGCTGGAAGAGCTGGCTGCTGCCGGCTGACCGTCAGGCCGTGGATGCCTGTCTGATTTTAATGTGGAGGTAGAAAATGCCAATCTATGAATACGTGTGCAATGCCTGTGGAGAGGAATTCGAACAGCTGGTTTTTTCAAGTGACGAGGTAATCAAGTGCCGCAGCTGCGGTTCAGGTGACACCACCAAAAAGATGTCGGCCTTTGCCATGAAATGCGGTGACAGGTTTGTGGGTACGGGAAAGAAGGCCTCTTCCGGTGGATGCGCAGGATGTACCAGCACCAATTGCAGCTCCTGTGGAGGATAGCCTCTATCTTATGAAGAAAGCACTAGTACTTGCAACCAGAAAAAGCAAGCTGGCCCTTGCCCAGAGCAACTGGGTGAGGTCTTGCATCCAGGATGCATGGCCGGAGGTCTCGGTCGACCTTCTGGAGGTCACTACCAGGGGAGACAAGATACTCGATGTCCCGCTGGCCAAGGTGGGAGGAAAGGGCCTTTTTGTCAAGGAGATCGAGGAGGCCATGCTGGATGGCCGAGCGGACCTGGCTGTTCACAGCCTGAAAGATGTTCCCACCGAGATCCCTGAAGGGTTGGAGGTCTCGGTATTTCCCAAGAGGGAGGATTTCAGGGACGCCTTCATCAGCAACAGATATCACACCCTGCATGATTTGCCCCAGGGGGCCGTGGTAGGCACCAGCAGTCTCAGGCGCATGGCTCAACTTAAGAAACTCAGGCCGGATCTCGAGATCCGATCCCTTCGGGGCAATCTGGATACCCGCCTCAGGAAACTGGATCAGGGTGATTTCGATGCAATAATCCTCGCCGCTGCAGGCCTCAGGAGGCTAGGGCTTGATGACAGGATTTCTTCCTTCATACCTGTGGAACAGATGCTTCCGGCCATTGGCCAGGGATGTCTCGGCATAGAATTCAGGACATCTGATTCCCAGACCAGGGAGATACTTTCCACCCTGCATCATGAAGAAACCGCCATGTGTGTAACTTGTGAGCGTGCCTTTCTGGAAAAGCTTGAAGGCGGATGCCAGGTGCCCATAGGTGCCCTGGCAGGGTTGTCTGCAGATGGAATTCTTTCAGTCACAGGGCTTGTGGCCGATGAGAATGGGGAAAGGGTCATCAAGAAGACAGTTTCCGGAACCCCGGAAGAAGGAAGGGCCATGGGCATGAAACTGGGAGAGATGATACTTGAAGCCGGCGGCCGCAGTATTCTAGAGGAAGTGTACAATGAAAGCTGAAAGGGCCGGCAAGGTATATCTCGTAGGTGCTGGGCCGGGAGATCCCGGCCTTCTTACCCTGAGGGGCAGGGAGCTTCTTTCCAGGGCCGACGTGGTGATTTACGACAGGCTTGCCAGCCCCAGGATAATGGAATTCGTAAACCCCGGGGCTGAAAAGATCTACGTGGGCAAAAGGATCGGCAGGCATGTGGCCAACCAGCAGGAGATAAATGATCTCATTGTCCAGAAGGCACGGGAGGGCAAAAGGGTTGTTCGCTTGAAGGGGGGCGATCCGTTCATCTTCGGAAGGGGAGGAGAGGAGGCACAGATACTGGCCAGCCGGGGTATCGCCTTTGAGATAGTGCCTGGCGTTACTTCTGCCATTGCCGTTCCGGCCTATGCCGGCATTCCCCTTACCCATCGTTCCTTTACCGCATCCGTGGCATTCATCACAGGACACAGGCGTTTTGACACCAGCGAGGCCCCTGTAGACTGGGAAGGGCTTGCCAAGGGGGTTGGCACCCTGGTGTTTCTCATGGGAATGTCGAATCTGCCCAATATCACCGAGAACCTCATTAGGTTTGGCAGAAACCCTGAGACACCGGTTGCTGTCATCAGGTGGGGAACCACCCCCCTGCAGGAATCCATAGTGGGCACCCTTGCGGATATAGCAGGGAAGGTGAAGGAAAGCGGATTCAAGCCCCCGGCCATCATTGTGGTAGGTGATGTCTGCTCTGTTCGCGACGACATAAACTGGTTCGAGCGTCAGCCTCTTCTGGGCAAAAAGGTCCTTGTTACCAGGACCAGGCAGCAGGCAAGCCAGCTGGTCCGGCTCCTTGAGCGAAAAGGCGCCGGCTGCATAGAGTGCCCCACCATAGAAGTCCGGATGGTGGAGGACACCTCGGTCCTTGATGGTGCCATCGAGGATATGGATGGATACGACTGGATAATCTTCAGCAGCACCAATGCGGTGAAATTCTTCTTCACCCGCCTCGACCAGCTTGGCCTGGATATCAGGGCCATGGGAAAGACCAGGATTGCCGCAGTGGGCTCGAGCACTGCAGATGCCATCCGCAGGCTCCATCTCAGGGTGGATGCCGTGCCGGAAGATTTCAGGGCCGAGGGGCTCCTCGAATTCTTCCAGGGCCAGGACATGAAGGGTAAGAAGGTCCTGATCCCGAGGGCCGTGGTTGCAAGAAAGGTCCTGCCCGATGGCCTTGGACGGCTTGGCGCCCGGGTAACTGTTGCGCCCATCTATGAAACCGTGCCCCCTGAGATCGCACCCCAGACCCTTGAACTCCTGGAAGAAGAAAGCATAGACGTAATAACGTTTACCAGTTCATCCACTGTCAAGAATCTTTTCAAGACGGTCCCCTCCGACGTTATTGAGAAGATACGAGCCAGGGCAAAAGTTGCATGTATCGGGCCGGTGACCGCAAAGACAGCCGCAAAAATGGGCCTTCAGGTGGACATAGTGCCCGGTGAATCCACTGTTCCGGCCCTGGTGGATGCAATTGAGCACAGTTTCCTTGCTGAATGATTGCCGGATGTCTTTATGGCATTTGAGGAATTTCCCTGCTAAAATTTGACCATATGAGCATATACTGTGTGCAGCCTGATCCGCCTGAACTGGCCACGGTTCTTTCAAGGATCCGGAAAAAGAAGGAAGATTACGAAAGATACGATTTTACTTCCATCCAGGGCAGGACCCTGAGGGCCTTTTTTGACCTGGCTCAGGAATACGAAACCCTGGAAAATTTTTACAGGGTTGCCGTATTTGTCCCGAAGGTATTCATGGACTTTGATACCTGCCTGTACCTGGTGGATTTTGAATCCGGAAAACTTAAAAGGGCCTGTGATTCCCTGAATGCCTTTGGCGTTTGCGGCATGGACCCACCTGAAGGAGTTGTGCTTTCGTCAGAACCCTACGAAAAGGGGGATTCCTTCTTTGCACCCATCAGGGGAAACAAGAGGCTCCTTGCAGCCAAGAACCTGGCGAATGCACGGGATGTCATAGGGATATTCGAGGTCTTCCCAAAGGCGCTCCTCACAGCCAAGGACAAGCTTTTTTTTGAAAAGTATGCCAACAGGATCGGCTATAATCTCCATTACAAGCTCCTGGCGAAGCAGAATGAAGAGCATATAAAGTTCATCAACACCCTTGTTGAAGACATAGAGCACAATGTCATAGTTCCAAATATCAAGTACAAGGTCTTTTTGAACCTCATAAAGCGAAAGATCCAGCACCTTTCAGAGATATCCGGCAGCCTGGACAGGCACCTGGAAGAGGCCCGCAAGTGCAATTGCCCCAGGATGGCCGGAGCAGAGGAATCAGCCAGGCAACTGGAAAGGACGATCGGAGAACTTGCTGACTGTTACAAGGATATTGAAAAACACTTCCAGAATACCAGCCTGTTCCTGGAAAGCCTGCTCAGAAGGGAACATTTCCAGAAGGGGGAACTGGTATTGAGGCGAAGGATGTGCAACTTCCGGAAGGAGGTAATCGAACCCCAGATAGAAAGATACAGGGAGAGGCTCCGCAGGCGGGGTATAGAAATAGACAACCAGCTCGGAGGGGTCCCAGACGAGGATATGCCCCTCGCGGTAGATATTGGCCTGATTTCACAGGTATATGCGAATCTTTTTTCCAATGCCGAAAAGTATTGCCAGGAGGTTACGGATGAATCAGGCAGGAAACTCAAATATCTGGCCTATGGAAGGGAGATAATCCCGGATTATTTCGGCCCGGGCCATCATGGCGTCAAATTCAACGTGTTTACCACTGGTCCCCATATCCCGCCGGAAGAGGCAGCACACATATTCGACGAGGGGTTCAGGGCCACATCAACTGCAAAAAAACCAGGCACCGGCCACGGGCTCCACTTTGTAAAGAAGGTCATTGAGGTCCACGGGGGCAGGGTGGGGTATGAACCCGTGCCCCTGGGAAACAATTTTTATTTTATCCTGCCAATCAAAGATGTCATTCCTGGAGACGAAAATATGGCCAAATAACCCTTTTCTTTGAGAAAAATGGGATAAAGTTTCAAAAAACTTTTTTCACAAGCACGGAAATGGCTTGACAAAAAAAAGCACCGGTAGTTTAAAGATTTTTAGCAGGATTATCAGGAGGTTGCTAAAAAATTAACAAAGGAGGGATTATGCAGAAACCGCGTTTGGCTAAAAA
>CAYZJS010000113.1:0-1941 GCA_964478865.1 uncultured Thermodesulfatator sp. | reverse complement strand
GGCCGATGTGCCTGAATGGCTCCGGGGGCCTTTAAAGGAAAACTACAAGCAGATACTTGCAGCACTTGCCATGATTATCCTGGGGGTATCCCTCTGGAGCGGCTATTCCTTTTATACCACCAGGCAGGAGGAGTCAGCCTCATATCATCTTGGTGTTGCAATGTCCAAGCAGGATGTTGACCAAAGAATAAAGGCACTGGAAGAGTTGAGGGGCAAGTTTTCACATACCAGTGCCGCCCGTCTTGCCAACCTGCTGCTGGGACAGTCCTATCTGGAGAAAGGGACTTGGAAAAAGGCCGCCTCGATTTTTGACGCTTGTGCCAGGGATTTTGACGATGCACTTTCAGATTCCGCAGTTATGGGCCAGGGCTACGCCTATGAGCAGCAGAAGAATCTGGACCAGGCCCTGGCAAACTATAAAAAGGCCCAAGATGCAGGCAGGGGTTTTGAGGCAGTGGCAGTTCTGGATGTTGCCAGGGTGCTGGCAGAGAAGGGCAAGAAGAAGGAGGCCCTCGAGGCCTATGACGAGTACCTGGATCTTAAACCAAAGTCGGAATTCCTGGATTTTATCAGGTACGAGATACTCAAGCTTTCCTGAATATGACTGAAAAACTGCTGGGACTCTGCCAGAAGGTGTGTCCGGACCGATGACCCGCGAGAATCGTCCCAGGGTATCGGTGGTCATACCGGCCTTTAACGAGGAGCCTGCAATCGGCGAGACGGTATCCAGGATCAGGAAGCTGTATCCGGATTTCGAGCTGATTGTGGTAGACGACGGCAGTACCGACAAGACAGCCTTGGTTGCAGAAAAGGCTGGTGCCAGAGTGGTGCGCCATCCTTACAACATCGGAAATGGCGCTGCGGTAAAGACAGGTATCCGTTCTTCATCCGGGCAGTGGGTGGTGCTAATGGATGGGGACGGCCAGCACGATCCCGCGGATATTGCAAGATTGCTTCACGAGGCGGACGAGTTTGACATGGTTGTGGGAGCGCGAAACCCCGACAGCCAGGCATCCCTGGGACGAAAGATTGCAAATGCCATCTACAACAGGCTGGCTTCTTACGTGGGAAAGTTTCCAATCCAGGATCTTACATCGGGCTTCCGGGTTTTCAGGAGAGAGACTGTGTTAAAATATCTATACCTCTTCCCCAATACCTTTTCGTATCCGACCACAAGTACCCTGGCGTATCTCAGGAGCGGTCTCACCATCAAATATGTTCCAATTTGTACTCATCGCAGGAAGGGACGGAGCAAGATACATCTTTTGGAGGATGGAACCAGGTTTTTCCTCATAATTCTCCGAATAGCCACCCTTTTTTCCCCATTACGGGTATTTCTGCCAGTGAGCTTTTTTTTCCTGACAGTAGGGTTTGGATATTATATTTACAGCTACTGTACCATGCACAGATTTACCAATATGTCAGCCACCCTGCTGAGCGTTGGAGTGATGATTTTCATGCTGGGCCTTGTTTCCGAGCAAATTACCCAGATGAGATATGACCGAGTGGCCTGAACAGCCTTTTCAAGGTTTTCATCCGGCCTAGTTGAGACCTCGTGAAACCCCGACTCCTTGTTCTTTCTTCAACGTTTCCCAGATGGAAAGATGATACAGATCCACCTTTTGTCTATGAACTCTCCAGACGGCTGACCGACACCTTTGAAGTGTTCGTCCATGCCCCTCATTATCCAGGTGCCAAAGTTGATGAGATAATGGATGGCATGGTTGTGCATCGCTTCCGTTATTTTTTTTCTCCTCTGGAAAGACTGGCCGGTTCAGGAGGCATGCTTCCCACCTTGCGTCATAACAGGATCTATTACTGTCTGATTCCCTTTTTCTTGCTCAGCCAGTTATTTTCATTGTGCTGGATGGTGTATAAAAAACGGCCTGATGTAGTTCATGCCCACTGGCTTTTTCCCCAAGGATGGTGGGCAGTTGTTTT
>CAYZJS010000112.1:0-1663 GCA_964478865.1 uncultured Thermodesulfatator sp. | reverse complement strand
GCTGTTTTGCCATATCGAGTGGTCATTTACCCGCCGGTGGAATGGGGAGGGCTTTTCCAGCGTCCTCATCACATGGCGTTACAGCTGGGCAAGAGATTCAGGCGTGTCCATTTTGTGCAGCCGGCGGGGCTTAGAAATCCTTCACTGGCCGACGTCAAACGGTTAAAAGGTTATATCCTTACCTCTGAAAAGTTACGTGACCGTCCGGCAGGAGGGGCTGCCGGCCCTGAAATCAACCGTCTTCCCTTTGTCCCCTTCCACGGCATCTCCTTTTTCGAGGCCTGGAATGCAAGGGTGTTTCAAGGATACTTAAAGAAAATGGAAGTTTCAGCAAAGCGGACCCTGTTGTGGATTGCGTCGCCGGCTCCTTTCATCAGGCGGGCACTGGAACGGATGAAAGCAGTTTCCTGGGTCTTTGACTGGATGGATGACTATTCCATCTTTCCACAGCTGCCGGTTGAGGTTATCCGCACCCAGTACTGGATGGTCCGTGAGGCGGACGCAGTATTCACAAGCTCTGTCCATCTCAGGGAGAGGGCCGAAAATTCGAGGGATAATGGTATTTATTATCTTCCAAACGGCGTGGACATGGAGCACTGGGCCGGGCATTTTCCATCCCCTTTCCATGGGGAAAGACCTTTTGGAAGAAACGTGATAGGCTATTTCGGTACCATCTCCCACTGGCTGGATGGCCGACTCATCGCCACACTGGCCTCAAAAAGGAAGGACTGGAATTTTGTCTTCATTGGCCCAAGGGCCGATAACGGCCTGCTGGATTCAATGTTTGCCCTGCCCAACTGCCATCATGTTCCGCCACAGCCTTACGAAAAGCTTCCCGGACTGGCCGCGCATTTTGATTCCTGCTGGATACCTTTTAAGAGAAAGGCCGTTGTTAAAAGCATCAACCCTGTAAAGGCTTACGAATATCTCGCCCTTGGAAAACCCGTTGTTTCCGTTCCGCTGCCTGACCTTGAGGCCCTTTCGGGTGTGGTTGCTTTTGCAACGGGGCCTGCGTCCTTCGAACAGGCCCTTTCGAAGGCCCTTTCAGACCCTGGCGGAAGCCGCATGGAGGCCATGAGAATGACAGCAGTGGAACCCTACAGCTGGGAGGCTCTGGGCTTCAGGGCTGCGGATATCCTTGCAGATTTATATTAGGGTTTCGGAGTTGTATAACCTGTTTAAAAAGCTTTGAATTGGCCATGGAGACGCAATTTTTCAGAAGGTTGTTTTAAGCCAGAAACTTGAGTTCTAGATAATCCGGGTAATATCTCAGGCCCTGGTTGTATATTGTGATGTTCTTTTAAATCTGGTTAATTTAACGCATCAATGCATGAAAGCCCACCGTTATAGGAGAGGAAAAGACATATTTTGAAACCAAGAAGGATCGTGATAACAGTAGGTACCAGGCCAGAGGTGGTGAAAATGGCCCCCCTGGTTCACGAATTCAGGAAACACGGTGTTGATTTTGAAACCGTCCTTGTATCCACCTCCCAGCACAGGCAGATGCTTGACCAGGCCCTGAAGGTATTCGGGCTGGTGCCCGACTTTGATCTGGACATCATGGAGCCTGGCCAGAGCCTCTGTTCTTCCACTTCCAGGGCCCTGGATGGCATGGGTCGGCTTCTTTCCGACATGCGCCCCCATCTCCTGCTGGTTCAGGGAG
>CAYZJS010000111.1:0-31971 GCA_964478865.1 uncultured Thermodesulfatator sp. | reverse complement strand
TGATATAGCCGGTAAGATCCGGTATGGGGTGGGTTATGTCATCGTCAGGCATGGTGAGAATGGGGATCTGGGTCACTGACCCGGGACGCCCCTTGATCCTTCCCGCCCTCTCGTAGATTGATGCAAGATCACTGTAGAGATAGCCGGGATAGCCCTTCCTGCTTGGCACCTCGCCCTTGGATGTGGCCACTTCCCTTAGTGCCTCGCAGTAGTTGGTCATGTCGGTGAGTATGACAAGTACGTGCATCCCCTCCTCGAAGGCCAGGTATTCCGCAGCGGTAAGCGCAACCCTCGGGGCAATGAGGCGTTCCACCGTGGGGTCATCTGCAAGGTTCAGGAACATCGCCACGTTGTTCAGCACGCCGCTTTCCTCAAAGCTCAGCCTGAAGGCCTCTGCCTCGTCGTGGCGAACCCCCATTGCGGCGAAGATAACGGCAAAGCTGCTTTCCTCGGTAAGCAGCCGGGCCTGCCTTACTATCTGGATGGCAAGATCATTGTGGGGAAGGCCGCTTCCGGAAAATATGGGAAGCTTCTGGCCCCTGACCAGGGTGTTCATGCCGTCAATGGTGGAGATACCCGTCTGGATGAAGTCTTCCGGATAGGCCCTTGCCACCGGGTTTATGGCAAAGCCGTTCACGTTTCTTGGCTCTCCCCTGAACGGGGCAGGCCCCCCATCAAGGGGAGCCCCGAGGCCGCTGAAGATCCTGCCGAGGATCTCCTCCCTGGAGACAATAATCTCGAAGGGCCGGCCCATGAACCTGACCCTGGTATTTTCCTGGTCAAGCCCGGAGGTGCCGTGAAACACCTCTATGACCGCAGCCTTCTCGCTTATGGCAAGCACTCTGCCCTGGCGGATCTCACCCTGGGAGGTGACTATCTCCACCCGTTCGCCAAAGCCCACATCCCTTATGCCCTCTATGATCACGAGGGGGCCGGAGACCTTCTGAAGCCCCACGAACTCGAGGCCCCCTGCTGTCATCCTGCTGGCTGCCCCTCCTGTTTCAGGCCGCATGTTCCGCCTCCCTGCTCCTTGCAAGAAGCCCGTCGATCTGTTCATCCACGTCCTTCAGCATCTGTTCGAAGGGTGCAGTGTCCTCGCCCTGCACCGTGTACTTGGCCCTGTGTATCTGCTCCACCACCGGAAGATCCATGGCCCTGAAAAGGGGTATGCGGCTTTCCACCACGTCCTTCAGGCGCCTTATGAAATGGATTATCACCTTCAGAAGGTAGAACTGTTTCATGGGCATGCAGTAGGTATCCACAGGGTCAAATGCGCTCTGCTGCAAGAAGTCGTTCTTTATGAGCCTTGCGCCCTCGAGGATGCGCCTCTGGTCATCCGGCAGTGCCTCCTCGCCCAGAAGCTTTACTATGTTCTGGAGCTTTGAGTCCTCCTGCAGGACCTGAACCGCCTCCTCCCTCAGTTCCTTCCACTCGGGCCCTGTCTTTTCCGTCCACCACGGGGCCACTGCATCCACGTAGGAGGAATAGCTCTGGAGGTAGTTTATTGCCGGAAAGTAGCGGGCACTTGCAAGCTCCTTGTCAAGTGCCCAGAAACACTGGACAAACCTCTTGGTGTGCATGGTCACGGGCTCTGAAAAATCCCCTCCGGGCGGTGAAACAGCGCCTATAAGGGAGACGGACCCCTTCCTGCCGGAAAGGGCCTCCACCTGCCCTGCCCTTTCGTAAAAGGCCGCAAGCCTGCTTGCAAGGTATGCGGGAAACCCCTCTTCTGCAGGCATTTCCTCAAGCCTTCCGGAGATCTCCCTCAGGGCCTCGGCCCAGCGGGAGGTGGAATCGGCCATGAGGGCCACGTCATAGCCCTGGTCACGGAAATATTCTGCTATGGTGATGCCGGTGTAGATACTTGCCTCCCTGGCCGCCACGGGCATGTCAGAGGTGTTGGCAATGAGCACGGTTCGCTCTATCAGGGGCCGCTGTGTCCTGGGGTCCAGGAGCTGGGGAAAGTCGGTGAGCACCCCTGTCATCTCGTTTCCACGCTCGCCACAGCCGATATAGACAATGACATCCGCATCCGCCCACTTGGAAAGCTGGTGCTGGGTCACGGTCTTTCCGGTGCCGAACCCGCCTGGAATGGCTGCAGTGCCGCCCTTGGCCAGGGGGAAGAAGGTGTCAATGACCCTCTGGCCTGTAAGAAGGGGTTCAGCGGGCATGAGACGCCTCCCGTAGGGCCGCGGCTGCCTGACAGGCCACCTGTGAAACAACCCCACCTGCTCCTGCCTGCCGGCCCCTGTATCCAACACGCAAACGGTCTCCTCCAGGGTGTAGCTGCCCGGGGCTGCAATCTTTTTTATGGTGCCGGAGATCCCCGGCGGGACCATCACCCTGTGAACTATGGCCTCTGTCTCCTGCACGGTACCGATAACCTGCCCGGGTACCACCTGCTCCCCCGCCTCTGCCGCCGGGCTGAACTGCCAGACCCTTTCCCGGGAAAGGGCAGTGCCTGCCTTTCCGCGCTGGATGAAATCTCCCCACCTCTCCTGGAGCTCGGCCAGGGGACGCTGTATGCCGTCAAAGATGTGCCCGATAAGCCCGGGACCAAGCTCTGCAAAAAGGGGCATTCCCTGGCCAAGTACCTCGGTGCCGGGTTTGAGCCCCGTGGTATCCTCGTAGACCTGAATGGTGGCCGTGTCCCCCTCAAGCCCTATCACCTCGCCCACGAGCCTTTCCCTTCCGACCTCCACCATCTCGTTCATGGACAGCCTGTGCCCGTGCGAGGCCTTCAGGACAGGGCCGCTGACAAAAATGACCCTGGGATTCTCCGCACCACTGGACCTATCGTTAATCATGTGGAGCCCGCCTCCTTGAAAAGCATTTCGGCAACAACAGAGCGAATTTCAGGCTCGATCCTCGAAAGTATGGAACCGAAGGAAAGATCCACCAGCTGCTTGCCGTCCTGGCTGAAGGCCATGACGCCTCCCGGGATATCTGCAGGCCGGGCAGACAGGGTGACCTTTCCCGAAAGGGGAGAGGGAAGATCCCTTATTACATCCTCCATGATATCCCTGTCCTCCTGCCTGCACCTTATCTCAAGGCCCCTTCCGCCTGAGCCCAGGATGATATCCGCGGCCTTTTGGATCATGCCCCTCAGGAGCCTTGAATATTCCTGCCTGTCCTGCAGGAGCTCTTGCAGCTTTTTCCTGCCTTCTGAAAGCACCTGGTCAAATATCTTCTCCCTGGTAGCCATTACCATGCGCCTTGCCTTCAGCTCTGCCGCATCCACCTTCCTCCGGGCATCCTGGAAGGCCTGCCTCTTGAGCTGGAGCTTCTGCTGTTCCTGCTGCCTTTTTATCTCCTGGATGCCCTGCTGGACCAGCCGGTCACGCCTGGCCCTGGCATCGTGAAGGATCCTTTCTGTCTCGGCGGAGGCCTTCTTCTGTATGGCCATGCAGAGAAGTTCCACCTGGTCAGGAAGTGCCATTTCCTCACCTCCTCAACATTGCCGCCATCTTCTGGGCGGCTGAAAGCCTCTTGCCCGTGCGCCCCCTGATATCCGGGATCTCTATGAAAAGAGGCAGGTGCCTTTCACGCACGAGTGTCTCGAAGGTCTCGCCAGCCGCCCTGGCAAGCCGTTCGGTTACAAGGACTATGCCTGCATCCGGCTGGTCTGCCGCCTGCTCCAGGACACGCCCGGCATCTTCCCTGCCGGAGACGGAAACGGTCTCTATGCCAGCCAGCCTGAAGGCCAGGGCAGTGTCCGGATCGGTGATGGCTGTTACCTTCATCTCTTCCTGAAAGCCTCCGGTTCAGATCTTGCCGAGGATCATGATGGCAATAATCAGGCCGTAGATGGCTATTCCCTCTGCCAGCCCCAGGAAGATAAGGGCCCGGCCTGCCACCTCGGGCCGTTCGCTTATGGCCCCCATGGCGGCAGCACCAACGAGCCCCACGGCGATCCCTGCACCGATGGTAGAGGCACCAACAGCCAGGGCAGCGCCCAGAAAGCCCCACTTTGCCGATGCCCCAGCCGCCCCGCCTGCTGCCGACTGGGCGGTATCGGCTGCAAGGGCAATGGACGGGGCCAGCATCAGGAGCCATGATACCAGTCCGGATACCAGGGCCGATGACATATTCCTTGATTTCATGAAGACGTTTCCTCCTTCCTGGAAAATCCGTTTACTCTTTTTCCGTACCCTCTCCGGGAACAAGGGGCCTGAAGGGCTCTCCTCCGCCCCGGAAGAACTTGCTGAAAAACTCGTAGTATTCAAGACGTATCGTCTGTATCGAGACCACCATGCCTTCGAGAAGTATGATGACGATATTTCCCAAAACCAGCGTGAGATAATAGGAAAAACCCGTACCGGTTCCATGGCTTACCATGTCTGCAATGGAAAACACCCCTATGAAAAGTGCCGCATGGGTCAGGGCAAAGGCTGCCACACGGACAAAGGATACCGTATTGGCCAGGAACCTGAGCACGCTGTCCAGGGCCTCTATGGTGGATTCCAGGGCGAGGCTTGCGATACTTGCCTCTCTTGCAGGTTTCACACCCCTAGATCTTGCCTTTCTGCGCCTCAGCAGGGCAGTCAGGGGCCTTTCAACGATCATGATGAAAAGAAGGATGCCGCTAATGATCTTCGCAACTGCGATAACGTCCGGGCTAGGCGGGCCGGACAGCACGTACCTTATGGCAAGGCCGGCCAGGAGCCAGTAGAGAAGCGCCCCCACGAGGCCTCCCGCGGTCAGAAGTTCATGGAACTTCCTTTTCCTTATTATGTTTATGAGGTTCAGGACAAGGCCCAGGCTTATCATGCCGATGCCGATTGCCGCAGACACCAGCATGAACCTGTTGATATCCTTCATGGGATGAAGCCAGAGGGCGGGGATTATGTCTTCCACGCCGAACACGCTGCCGTAAAGGAGGCCGAAGAGGGCAGATGACACCCCGCATTCCATGAGTATGATGCCGTAGTCCATATACCTGTAGAGGCGCCTGAAGATATAGAGCCCTGCAAGAAACAGCACCAGCCCGTGGCCCACGTCTCCGAACATCATGCCGAAAAGGAGCACGAAGCTCAGGGCCAGAAACACCGTGGGCTCCACCTCCTGGTAGGACGGCGTGCCGTAAAGGGAGGTAAGCCTCTCAAAGGGCCTGATTAGCAGCGGATTGTTGAAGAGGATGGGGATCTTGATGATCCCTTCCCTTACCTCCCGGATATCTTCCGGGTCCACCTTGTCTATGATGGCCTGGCCATTGGTTGCCTTGAGGATGCTTTCCTTTAGCTTCTCGTAAAGGTTTACGGGAAGCCAGCCGGTAAGAAGATAGGTATGATCGATCTTTCCAAACTTGGCCTGGGCCTTGAGCAGTATCCTTGCAACATAGGCCTTCTCCCGCATGACGAGAAGCTCGCTGCCGAATTTCTGCCTGAACTCCTCCCTGGCCCTGAGGGCTTCGGCGGCCTTTTCCTCGATGGCGGGAATCTCCTTCTGGAGGTCCTTTATGACCTGGCTAACCGGCCCCTTGAGGCCTCCCGGCAACTCGAGCTCCTGGAAAAACGCGCTTCTCAGTGCCCGTTCCAGCACATCTCTATCTTCCTTCAGGCAAAATGCCGCGAGCACGAGCTTGTTTTTCTGCTCCCCAATCTTCACAAGGCTGTGATGTATGTCAGAGAGGCTTTCTTCCAGCCGCTCCAGGTTTTCCGAAGGCAGGATTCCGAAGGTGCAGTGGACAAAGCGCAGGGCGGAAAGCCTTGTAAAATCTATGCCTGCAGGCTCAAGGAGGGACAGCCTGGAGATCAGCTCCTTTTTCTTCACCAGCTCCTTTTCCGCCTTTTTTCCGTCCACAAGGTATCCTGCCACCTGGTCTTCAATGGCGGAAAGCCTTTCTTCTATGTGGAATATATCCTTTTCAGGCCGCGGGGCCTTCCCCAGGGGCGGAACAGGGCCCTTGATCTCAAGCTCCCTGACAAGCCTGGCGATGCGGGTGAGCACCTTGTCGTAGCGATCCAGGAGCTCCACCTGCACTCCTGCGATGTAGCCGAGCTTTCCAAGCTGCGTCTCGCTGATATTTATGAGGTGCAGCAGCCTGAAATCCCCCAGTATGCCTAAGACCTGGGACATGTATTTGTCAGGGACCTGTATGGTAACCCTGAAGAGCTTAACCGGCCTGAACAATTTCTTCTCCTCCCCTCAAAAGATACCCCGGGACAATGTCCCCCGCCTGAACGGGGGCTCCCTGCACCTTTGCCTGAAAAAGGCTGACAAGGCTCCTGATCTCTATCTCCTTTTCCAGCAGGTGCGCCACCTGAACGCCAAGATGAAAGGGACTTCCCAAAAATGCCTTCCTCAGCCTGCGGATGAGCCAGTCTTCAAGCTTGAGCTTCAGGGAGGCAAGTCCCCCCTTCTCCTCTTCAAGAACCACCCTGAACGAGGCAGGAAGGGCGTGTACCAGTCCGGAAAGGTCCCTGGCCCTGGCGATGTCATGGAGGCCCCTGAGATTGAGCTCCCGGCCCCCGGGAAAGCTGTAGTTCAGGGCCTCTTCCGGGCTAAGGCCGTAAATGAAACGAAGACGGGCAACATGGCATATGTTCAAGACGTCTATGTACGAGCCCAGGATCTCGGCTGCCCTCTTCCTGTCCTGTCTTCCCGAAACGGCTTCCATGGCACGTGCAATACGCCTGAAAGACGCGATATCCATGGCCATTTCCAGTGGAAACAGCCTTCCCTGGGCCTCGAACTGGGAAAGGGCATGTTCCAGCATGGGGCCAAAGGGCGTTTTCTCCAGGACCTTTACCGCCTCCCTGACATCCTGCTGCTGCCAGAGCCTGTCCCAGGGTAGCCTTGATACCGGTTCCACGGGATAGAGGAGATGGGAGACAACGGCCTTTTTCTGGCCTGTAAAGATGGCCCTGAAGACTATCTTCAGGTTTTCCGCCTCGAACCTGGAAAAAAGGCCCAGGATCAATTCCTTTGACCCCTTGTCCCTCATGGCCCTTTCGATCTTGCGGTAATCGTCGAAAAGGGCCCCGAAGATGCCTCTTTCAAACAACTCCTGGCCCTGCTGCCTCTGTTCCAGGACCTTGGCCACCCAGGGGCCATAGGAGGTGGTGGCAAGATAGTGCAGGAAGCCCTCCCTGTCCTTTGCTGCTTCTAGGATGTGCCAGTCCGAGGGCCTGAGCCTTTTGGAGTGCATGGTCCTTGTCTTGGCATTTAGGTAGGAATACCTGATGGCTGCACCCAGCAATTTTCTTCCTCCACTCCTAGGTATCTCTAAAGGTTGCCCTTTTGCCCAGCGACTTGGTTACAACTGATCTTCACCTATTCTTCCAGGCCGGCTTCGCCCTTGAAAAGGCGCAAGAATTCAGACAGCAGGTCCTGCCTCCTTCCTTCAAACGACTTTTCAAGGCCATCACAGTAGTCCCTGGCCTGTCTTTCAACTTCTGCGGCCCTTCGGTCTGCATCTTCCAGTATGCGCGATATCTCCTTTTGCCTGAACTCATCAAGTTCTGCCTGGGCCTTGCTGCGGTAACTGGCAATTTCCTTTTCTGCCCCGGCCAGCAGCTCTTCGGCCTCGTCCCTGGCCTTTTCAATGGCTGCCCTTCCACTTTCGTCGCAGCTGAGTATTCTTTCGATTTCAGGCCTTGCCACGGTGCGTTTCCTTCCTCCTTAATCCTATCTTTTAAAACTAAGTATCATTTCATAAGGTGCAAGCATTAAAAATGCGACCAACTGGATACGCAATCATTTGTGAATCAAAGTTCATTTGAATTATAGCCAAAACCAAAAGTGCTCTAATGATTTATATTCTAATTCAAACAATCTATACATATATATTAAATAGTATTGACTTGGAACAATACATGCACATCTTTAAATAAAGTAAACAAAGGAGGTGAAAGACATGAACGTAGTACAATTACAGGAAACACTTGTAGGGGCGCAAAAGGAATTCATAGAACAGATTGAAGAGGCCATTAACAGGCTTGAAGCAGAAATAAAAGAGGCATCAGAGGTAGAACATGCCGGACATGAGGAGTGGCAAAGATCCATCGAGGGTTATATAGATGAGCTTCACCGGGTCATCTTTTCCCTGGCGGAACCCAGGTACGGATCAGAAGAAGATCACAAGAAGATTGCTGCCTTGAGGAAGAAGCTCAGGGATCTGTACGCAGACTTCAAAAACATGGCCAAGGCATAGTAACCTTTCCAATTCCTCCTTTAGGTAGGCGCGGAAGGACGAGAACACCTTCCGCGTTTTTTTATTGGCCCCATCCCCCATTTCCCTGTTGAACTGGCAGGCTCCGTGTTGTTATTGTGTTTGAAAATCAAGAAGCTATCCTAAAAACAACAGGGTCGGTCCAGAAACAAGGCTCGCGAGGGAAATGATCACGGGCATTTCGCCGGTTTTTCCAGGCCTATTTTTTTCAGTGCGGCCCCGTTACCTGGCAAAAGGACGTTTTTTGAGGTAGCCAAGAGAGAAATATCATGCTGTTCAGCCCGCTTACCATCCTCGTCTTTCTGATATTTGTTTTTTCCTTTCTCTTCCTGTTTCTCTTCATACACATAGGCATCATCACCATAGCCTTTGAGAGGATAGGGCTTAGCGAGGGCCAGACATTTGCCTTCCTCCTCATCTCTCTCCTGGGAAGCAACATCAACATCCCGGTAAAAAAGATGCCGATCCCCGAACACGAACCCTTCGGGATGACCGCGGACTTCTTCGGGATGAAATACCCGGTGCCAGTGCAAAACCCCAGGGAGATGATCATTGCCATAAACGTGGGCGGGGCCATTGTTCCCTTTATTCTGTCGTGGTATCTGGTAACCAAATGGGGCCTGTGGCTTGAGCCCCTCTTTGGCATATTCAGTGTTGCGGTGGTTACGTACGTAATGGCAAGGCCTGTTCCCGGAGTGGGAATAGCGCTGCCGGTTTTCGTGGCTCCCCTTATGGCCGCCTTCGTGGCAATCTTTATGGACCCTTCTGTCCATGCACCGTCGGTTGCCTACATATCTGCCACCATGGGCACCCTTCTCGGAGCTGACATACTCCACCTGAAGGACCTGAAAAAGATCCAGGCGCCAGTGGCCTCCATCGGCGGAGCCGGCACCTTTGACGGCATCTTCCTTGCCGGAATCATCGCCGTGCTGCTGGCCTGAAAGATATTCCCTGGCTGAAAGAGACTTTCCGTGCAGGAGGAGTCATGATACTTGGCTGCTTTGGAGACAGCATAACAGAGGGCTACCTGGTACCGCCGGAGGCGGCATGGCCATCGGTTCTACAGCGCATATCCGGGATCACTACCCTGAATTTCGGGGTCTCCGGCGATACCACTTCTGACGGCATCCGGAGGCTCAAGGCCGTACTTTCCCGCGACATGGACGCTGTCTTTCTGGAATTTGGACTGAATGACTTCTTCATGGGCATTCCAAGGCAGCTGGCCAGGGACAACCTGGCCCGAATGGCCACGGCCTTTCTCCAAAAGGACATAAAGGTGATCCTGGCCGGTTTTGTCTTCAGCGGGCAGGGATCGGCTGGGTGGCACGAGATGTACCTGGAACTGGCCCAAACCCTTGAACTTCCCCTGTATCAGGACATCTTTCGTGGCCTTTCAAATTGTGAAAGCTGCTTTCTGCCAGATGGACTCCACCCCAACCGGAGGGGCTATGAAATCATGGCAGAAGAGATCTGCAGTTTCCTGAAGGATACCCTGCCCCTGGCAGGTCTCCGGTGACGGCTGGAAAAAGTAACGCCATGGGCAAGACTCTCCCTGTTGGGGAACTGGACAAAAAAAGGCAGGAGGCAGCCCTCATGCTTTTTGAGCGCCTTAAGGGGCTTCGCCTGTCTGACATCCAGCTTCAGCTCGGCAGAGACCCGGGCCAGGAACTTCCTGCAGAAGGAGGGGAAAAAGGCGGCACGGGAGGGCCTTCGTGGACAGGACCCATGGATCTTGATGAGGTGCACCGGGTAAAGACGATTTTCCTGTCTTCTCCGAAAGGACTCTGCCCGGACGGAGCAAGGCTGTCATGCCGGCCGGTATTTGTGGCAGAAGACCTTTTTGTCCGTTCCAGGGTGGAACCCCTTCAGGCGGTATTCACCCAGTGGATGGCAGGGGCCAAGGCCCAGGTGGACGGGGAAGACGTGGCATTCAGAAAGATCATAAACTGGTGCCAGGACTGTGCAGACTGGCGCAAAAGACAGGTTCTTGCACGCGAGGCCAGGGCGCTTTGCCGGTTCCTTGCCCCCTTCAGCCATGCAACATGGCAGGCCCTTGTTGCAGCGGTAAGAGAAGAGCTCGGATATGACAGTTACCTGGCCTATTGCCAGGCCAGGCGCAGGATGTGCCTGGATGAACAGGCCAAAAGATGCAGGGAGCTTCTGTCGTCTGGCCGCCAGGCCTACCTGCGGGCCGCGGACAAATGGCTGAACCGCGTATGCCCCGGAAGAAGGCTCCACGAGGCATCCAGGTTCGATGCCATCTACCTCTTGGGCATGAGATACATGGACCACCTGGCCCGGGATACAATCAGCCTTGATTCCGCCATGGAATTTTTCAGGCGTCTTGGCGTTTCGGAGCGCAAGGGGCTAAGGGTCCACATGGAGGGCAGCCCGGGCAGACAGTCATTCTGCGTGCCCGTGTCCATACCCGGAGAGGTTCACCTGATAGTGGGGCCCCTTGCCGGCTGGGTGGACTGGGAGGCCCTGTTTCACGAGATGGGCCATGCCTTCTCCTTTATCCATACAGACCCTGGGCTTGCCCTGGAGGCAAGGGAGTTCTTTCTTTCAGGGGCGGTCTCCGAGGCCTTTGCCTTCCTGTTCCAGCGCCTTGCCATGAACCCCGTATTCCTCGAGACCCTGGCACGAAAAGATGGCGTCAGGGCACTGGATGAACTTTCAGGTATGCATGAACTGAAATTCCAGGTCCTGACCAGGAGATACGGGGCCAAGTTCCTGATCGAATATGAAAACTTCCGAAAGGACCGGATATCCAGTGGCCAGGACCTCTATGCCAGGATTATGGGCCGGGAGACGGGCTTTTTCTACCATCCTGAAACCTACCTTTTCGACCTCATGCCGGATTTCTACAGCCTCGACTACTTCCTGGCCTTCGTGGCATCAGGGCTACTGGAAAAGCGCCTAAAGACGGAATTTGGAAAGGAGTGGTTCCGGGACGGCCAGGCCATTGAAACCCTGAAGGGCTGGGCCTCTGTGGGAAACCTCTACGAACTGGACGAATTCATGAAAGAGGTAACAGGGACAAGACTGTGGCCAGAGGAGTCCGCTAATGCCGGTTGATTTTCCTATTTTATCGCCCTCTTGCTAAAAAGTTTCCAGGAAAGGACCACCATGGCAACAAGGGGATGACGCCGGAGATACGGGCTTACCTCTATTTCAACCCCCGTGTGCCTCTGGATCTTCCAGAGCGCATAGTCCACTCCGCCCCTGAAGGTAAAGGCGGCCTTTATAAGCCGCAGGACAGAAAGGATCTTTCCCTGGACGGTCCTCAAAAACCAGGAAAAACGGCAGATCCTGCGCGAACTCTCCGGAATGGAGGAACGAAAGACCGGGTGGTCCGGCGGGCCAGCGGCCCTGATCTTGTAGGGCAGGCATGAGACAGCCGCCGGGGTGAGCCTTTCAAGCACGTGTCCATTGGTTTTCCAGAGCCTTAAAAGGCGCTCCTTTTTCTCTGGCCTGAGTTCTGCCCCGTAGCTCAGGCCCAAACCGTAGAGCCAAAGCTGCCTGGCGGTGAATTCCGGGCCCATGCAGGGAACCGTCCTGCTGAAAAACGTGATGACGGCTCTTGCCAGGGCAATTTCCACGGCCCTTTTCACCCTGGGATCTGAAACATACACCATGGCCACGGGCTGACAGAAACGGGCCCAGAAATAGGAATGAAACGCCTTGCCCGAGGTCCTTTCCACAAAATCCCAAAGGGAGACAACGGCGTATTTTGCCCGGATCACCCGCTTTTTTTCAAGGGGAACTTCCAGGTAGAACACGTTTGGAGGAAGAATCCAGTTCAGGAAGGAGAGCAGCGGATTTTTGAACACTCCCGCATAGTCATCCACCAGTACGTAAAGGTCCAGGAGGCCGTCGGTCTCGCAGCCTGTCTGGAGGCAGGAGCCATAGTAGATAATGGCCCTGACACCAGGACCATGAAGGCCCCGGATTTCGTCAAGGAGCAGCTGCATTGCCGGTGTGACCCTGTAGCCGCAAGCATAACGGCGTATCTCTTTCAAAAGTTCACGCCCCACGGGCCTTGAGTTACCAGCGCACAAAGGAAATTTCTCCCCTACAGTCAAGGACAAATGGCTGGCCGGATTCCACCAGTGTAAATACCTGGCCATCCAGGGCAACACCTTCCCGGGAATGGATCTCCATTTTATCCGCATTCACCGAATAGTATCCGTAATCCGGGCTGAATCTTTCACAGGTCCTTTTCAATAAAAGCGCTGAAAGGACAGAAAAGATACGTGATGGCCGGGAGCGTACCGCAACAATGTGCATGCAACCTGCCGGCTCTGAAACAAAGGGCCGAAGCCCGAGAAAAAGCCTCTCCAGTGTGGTGGAAAGCACAATGAATAGGTCCCTTTCAGGCAGGGGCCTTCCGTCTATCCTGACAGATGTTTCATTGCCCTGCGCCTTTTCCCCAGGACCGGAAACGTGGTTCCAGAAAAGGCTCAGGGCCGAGATCAAAATGGCTGCCCTGCCCCCAAGGCCCCTTTTCCGGACGCGGTCCTGGAAAAATTTTACAGCGCGGCAGATCCCTGCCGACCCCAAAAACATGCCAAACTCCTCCCTGATGCCCGGGGCCCTGAGCCGCATGACCGGCCTTTTGACAGGCCTAAGCCCGGCAGCCGGCACACCCTTGCGGGAGGAATTGCCCACAAACTCGTGAAGCCTCTTGATGGCCCTTTGCTGACTTCCCTGAACGCCGACATCCTTTGCGATGAGATTCGTGGTTCCACCTGGCAAAACAGCGAGCCTCGGGGGTGAATCAAACGGCCTTTCCCTGAAAATAACGGTGAGTGCTGCTTGAACGGTTCCATCTCCGCCGCTTATGACCAGAAGATCCACGCCCTTTGCGGCAAAATCTTCCAGGGCGGACTTTATATCCCGGGGGCCTTCCACCTCCCTTACAGGATCAAACAGCAGCCGGGCCATTGAAAGAAGCGCTGCGCCCTGCCTGCGGTTTCTGCCGCCCAGGGGATTTACAATTATGCCGACCTTGAACGCCAAACCCGGGCCCGTGACACTGCCAGACACTGCCTGTTGCCGAAAGCGCTCAGGAAGTCCTGGTGAACCAGCGAACTGCCAGGCCCTTTTCCCTGGAAGAAAAATCGACTTCCTGCAGCCAGGACTTCAGGGAACCCTTTCTGGATTTCTCGTAGAAGCCCAGGCCGAGCCTGGCCAGCAGAAAGAGCGTGGTAACTGCAGTCCAGAAGGCAACGGCATAAAGCCCCTTGTCCGGACGGCCTCCAAGGTAAAACAGGGTGAGAAGTATCATGCACGGGTTCCTCCTGGCGGTAACCAGGCGGAAAAAGGAATCCACGGGCCGCCAGCAGAATATCCCGAATCTTCCGACAAACCACTTGAACGATCCCTCGCACAAGCGCCCTGCTATGTAGGCCACGAAAATCACCCAGTACAGGGTGGACAGGGAAGTTTCCAGGTGGTACTGGCCCGTTCGTTCAAGGCCCATTCCCCAGAGCAGGTACCAGAAGGGAGGATGAATGAGATCGATGAGGTGGTCAAAATAGTGACCGAACCTGCTGGATGTAACAGTCACCCGGGCCAGCTTGCCATCCACCGTGTCCAGGAATGTCATCAGCCAGCCTGCCAGAAGGCCCCATCCGAAGTGCCCCTTGTAAAACATGAAGCCCGCCAGCACTACGAGGAAAAAGCCCACTGCTGTAACGTGATTGGGGCGCAGGCCGAACCTCACGCACTGCTTTACAACCCACCTTGCAGGCACTGGCCATGCCCACTTGGTCACAAGGTCCGTTACACCCTTGTAGGACCAATCAAAGAGCCTTTTCTCAAGTTCCCCGGCCTTTTCTTCTGTCACCTTGAGCACGAAGGGAGGCTCGAACTTTCTAAGCATCTGGTGAAAGGCCACTGAAATGGTATCAATGGTATGGACCGAAAGCCCCTGGATGGGCCCTGGGTCTCTGCCCTGCTCCATAATCTGTGCTGCCCTTACTGCCATTGCCCCTGACACATGCATGGCAACAGGGACAGGATTATGCCCCTCATTGACAAGAAGCAGGACGTCCTGTACCGAGGCGAGATGATTGAGCAGCCTGTCATCGTAGATATAGTCCCCCCTGAGAACCAGGACCTGGTCAGCAGGGCCGATTTCGTCAATGTCACTTACAGGGATCACCCGGCTTCCAAGCACCTTTTTTGTGCGCTCCTCCGGGGTCAGGCCCCAAATCCTCACATGGCATGTTTTTACAAAATAAAGGTATAGGCTCATTTTTCTGTCGCAGTCCGTGATGAAATTACGTTATAAATAACAGAAATGGCAGGAATTTCCACGAACAAAAAAAACAGGGCACAGGCGTCCTCCTCCACCACGCCGGATCGCTCCCATGGGATGGACACCGTTACCCTGATGCACGTTTCCGACCTGCACCTGGCATGCACCGAAAAGGTTTCTCCAGGCCTTCTGATGAACAAGAGGATCCTCGGTTATATCAGGTGGAAGATCAGGCGCAGCAGGGAATATGAACCGACACTCCTTGAGGCCATCAGGAAGCAGTTTCAAAACGTCCAGCCGGACCAGATAGTCATCACCGGAGACCTGACGCACCTGGGCCTTCCTGAAGAATTCAAAAAGGTTTCCCTCTGGTTGGAAGGACTTGCCCCCCCTGAAAAGATCACCGTAATACCCGGAAACCACGATACCTACGTCCCGTCGCCATGGGAAGACTCCTTTTCCCGCCTGGGAAAATACATGCTGCCAAGGTCCTGCTACAAGGGAAAGCTGCCGCCCCCTTCTCTTGAATCACTGTTTCCAACCCTGTGCGTTACGGGCCGCATTGCCATTATAGGCATATCAACTGCAAGGCCATGTGCCTGGCATCTTGCCACTGGAACAGCCGGAAAGAGTCAGCTTGACAGGCTGGCATCTGCCCTGAAAGAGAGCGCCGGTGCCGGGCTCTTCCGGGTTCTGGCCCTCCACCATCCTCCTGCACCCGGGATAGTCGATCCCAGAAAGGAACTTACCGACGCACCGGAGCTCCTGAAAATCATCGAAAAACACGGCTGTGAGCTTATCCTGCACGGACATTCCCACCGGACATCCATCTATTCCGTGCCGGGGCCAAGGGGACAAATCCCGGTAATTGAAGCCCCGTCTGCCCTTTCGATCAGCGACATGAAGGTGCGAAGGGCTCGCATTTTTACATATGAAATCAAAAGGCGTGGGGACATGGCCTGGAAATGCCTCATGAGACGGATGATTCTCGGCCCCCATGGCGGAAAATTCATAGAGGAGGGATGCAGGGAATTCGATTTGCGGGCTGAATGCGGTTCCTCGCACAAAAGATTACCTGAATGAGATAAGGCCATGAAAGTGGAGATGAAGGCGGGATGGTTATTTGAGACCAATGGAATAACAGGAGTTTCCTGCCACGTCCCCATTATCTTTGCGCCATGCATTTGGCCTCAGGGAGATGGGATGCTGGGCTGCAAGGGGGGGGAAGGGGCAAGGTTGGCCTGAAAGGGCCTTGGAAACAGGAATCCGCCCTAACAGCTTCTAAGGCTTGGCTTCGCTGAAACCATCCAAAGCCGCTCGCTTGCGCTCGCTAAATGGAGGTTTCAGCCGCTACGCTTCGCCTAAGAATCTGTAACGGGCTACTTCCAACGGTTTCCAAAACCCTTTCAGGCCAACCTTGCCAAAAAAAGACTGGAAGCAGGTTTGTTGTTCAGAAAGGATTTCCTGAACCGTTGTTACGCCGAGGTCTCTACTTGAAGGCCCTGGAGATTCTTGGGCGAAGCGAGAAAATTTCTGGATTTCGGCGAAGCCAAGACCATAGAAGCTCTTGGGCCTGCTTTCCTGTCTCCGAAATGCCTCCCCTGCCGCCTGCCAATTCCAGGGCAGGCCAGTCACGCCCGGCATGCAAAAAGCGTTTTCTTCAAACAACCTGTCTCAACCTCAAAAAGGCTGCGCCACTTATCACCCCAAAGGGTATGAAAGCCACTACGGCAGGGTTCAAACCCAGAAGGAGACCGGCGTGCATGGTGATCTGGTCAAAAAAGTAAAGCGCTATCCCCACAAGGGAACCTATGGTTATCCTCAGGCCGGCGCTCTTTTTTCTAATGGAACCGAACACGAAACTCAGGGCGAGCATTACCATTGCACCGGTGGAAAGCGGCTGGCTCAACTTTCTCCAAAGGGCCAGCCGGTAATGGTCTGCATTCTGGCCACTCTTTTCAAGGGCCTGGATGTAATCCATGAGCTCGGAGGTTGAAAGCGTCTCGGGCGGAAGCTCAAGGGCACTTACCTGGTCCTGGCTCAAAAAGGAGTCAAGATCCAAATGATCAACAGTACCGGCCTCCACCGCCATCCCTTTAACCGTCTTCATGGTCACATTATACAGCACCCAGTGATCCTTTCCCGTTATAACCGCGTTTCCCGCATGCACAAAACTTTCAAGATCCCCTTTTTCATTGAAGGAAAAGATGTCTATGTCTTCTGCAGCATCCTTTCCGATGAGCCTGGAAACGTGTACGAAAGAAGCCCCCCTCCTGGCCCAGAACCCTTTCTGGGTAAAGGTAACCCCCCGGACGGAAATGGCCTGGGCCCGCATGACCCTGGCGTTTTGTTCCATGGGAGGCACCACGAATTCTCCGCATAGCACGGCTGTTGACATGATGACGGCAGAGGCACCCAGCACGGAAAAGCTGATCCTCGGGATGGAGAGCCCTGCGGCCTCCATGGCAACCAGTTCAAAGTGATCGGCCATGCGCCCCAGGGCAACTATCCCGGCAAGGAGCGCAGTTATGGGGACAAGGTCCAGGAAACGCCCGGGAGATGTGAGAACAATAAAAAGCAGGGCCTTTCCCATGGTGTAGGAGCCCTTGCCAACTGCATCAAGCTCGGAAAGGAGTTCGAAAAAGCTGAAAAGCACCCCCGGAATTACAATGATAACAATGAAGAATTTCAGGAAGTTCCTTCCGAGATAAAGATCGAGTATTTTCATTGCCCCGATGATAAAGACCTGCCCTGGTAGACATGCCTCATTTTGAATGCCTTCTGTGCCACATGAGAGACAGTTCCGTCTGCCAGAAGAGAAAGAGCATGACCAGCAAAAGCAGTAACTGGCTCCACCACAGCCCGGGGAACGTGCTGATAACCCCCTGGGCTACCCACTTCTTGATAATTGCACTCAGGTTATAATAGGCGGCAAAGACCAGTATGGCCAGCGGGACCCTGGCGTACTTTCCCTGCCTGGGAGATGACCTGGCAAGGGGCACGGCAAGTAGGGCCAGCAGAAGGGTGGAAACCGGTGAAATGAGCCGCCACTGGAGTTCTGCTATCTCCTGGAGGTTGCCGGCAACCAGAAGCCTTGAAGTCGGAGTGGCCTTCACCTTTTCTTCCTTTACCACTTCCCTGGGTTCCAGGGTCAGCTCAAGCTGGTCAAACTGCAGCACTATCTCCTTGTCCCTGGAGCTGGAAAACTCGTAGTCCTTGCCCCCAAAAAGTATGAGCACGGGCATTGACGTCCGCCTGTCGTAGAACTGCCTGGCCTGGCGGGCATGGATTATCTGGAGGGCGTCATCCCTCCTGGTCTGGATAAAGATGTTCTCTGCACGATTTTTCTTGTTGTTGACCTTTTCTGCAAAAATCACCCTCTGACCATGCCAGATCTCGTAAAAAACTCCCCCCTTCATCCTGGTAAGGTCAAAACTGGCCTTGGCCCTGGCCTTCATGGAATAGAACTGGTCCCATGCCCAGGGCCTGATAAAAAGGGAAAAGCAGGCCACCAGCAGGGCGGCAAGAAAGGCCGTGAAAAAAACCGCCCTTGTAATCCTGAAGGGGCTTATTCCGCAGGCAAACATGGCGGTGATCTCACCGTCCCTGTACATGCGGCTAAGGGCCAGGACCACGGACAGGTAAAGCGTTGTTGGCAGAAGGATCTCCAGTGCTACAGCTACGCGGAAAAAGACCAGGACCATCACGGTAGAGCCTGGGATGTGCCCCTCGGCTGCAGAGGCCCAGTATCTTGCCGCAATGAAGCTGCCATAGATGAATACCAGGACAAAACAGATGACAGCAGCGGGTTTTATTATCTCCCGCATGATGTAACGTTCTGCTATCATCCAGTTTTCCTCTTTCCGGCCTGGAAATTTTTGACAGCGCCCTCAGGGCAGGAAAAATCGAAGGGAGAAAAGACAGGTCCTGTCAGTGGCAGGAGAAGGTCCATGCAGACCGTGCGCTGAAATACCCTGGAATGGTTCGCATCTTCTCAGCCTGCATGCCTCTTTGCATGCATGAATCCCTCGTGGGCATAAAGGCCCCGGTGCGATTGATGATACTGGTCGATGGCATTCACCACGGGCTGGGCGAGCTTAAGGTCCTTGGGGTAGTCGATTTCACACCATTTCAATCCTGTTATGGAACAGGTCATTACAACCTGCCTGTCTGCCAGGGAATCTATCACGGAAAGGTACCATCTCTTCCTGGACTCCGGGTCTTCCAGGGCACGTTCCAGGGCCTTTTTGAATATTCCGGGCCCATCGTCCCTGAAATAGATCAGTCCTATGGACTCTGCGGATACCTTTTCCACGGGCAACTGCTTCCCGACCCTAACCAGCCGGTCATCTTCAGTAATGACCTTCATGTCGTCGGAATCGTACCTTGACTTGGAACTTACGGTCACAGTGATGGGAGCCTTCTTGCAGTTAAGCAGGGTTTCAATCACACGTGGCTCAAAGAGGGTATCGCCATTCAACAGCACGAAATCCTGGTCCATCTCGTGCCTGACCTTCCAGCAGCTGACAAGATTATCGGAAGTTGCATATTCCGGGTTATAAAAGGTCCTCACACCGTAGTGGCGAAGATACCCCTCCACGAGGCTTTCAACCTGGTCGGAACCGTATCCGGTAACCACCACTATTTCATCTATCCCGGCACCAGCCAGCGTTTCCACCTGCCACTCGAGCACTGTTTTTCCCATGATATCCAGCAGGCACTTTGGCCTTTTCGACGTCAGAGGAAGCAACCTCTTGCCCTGGCCTGCACTAAGTATTATCGCCTTCATTTAACTTGCTCCAAAAATCAAAAGGGTGTTAACATCAATAATCCTCATCCTTAATAATATAGGAGCAGTGAAAAAAAAAGTCTATTCCTTCATGGCAAGCTGTTTCAGGCGGAATATTACCCCTGTTTACGGGTTGCAGTGCCGGCAAAAATCCGTATGGCTCAAAGGGAGAATCAGTGGCCAGATCTGAAAGCCTGCATATTAAAAGGGTTGAAAGCAGAAAGGACCTGGAGGCCTTTATCCGCATGCCGTGGTCTGTTTACCGGGATGACCCGCACTGGATTCCGCCACTCATGCTGGAACAGAGGATGCGCCTTTCCCCGAAGAACCCCTATTTCAAGCATGCGGACTCCAGGCTCTGGATAGCCCTGGAAAAGGGCCGGGCAGTCGGCCGCATAAGCGCCCAGGTTGACAGGCTTCATCTTGAGCGGTACCGGGATGCAACCGGTTTCTGGGGCATGCTGGAGGCGGAAAACAGGAGGGAGGTCTTTCAGGCCCTGCTGAAAACAGCGGAAGGATGGCTCTCAGGCCAGGGGATGAAACAGGCCCAAGGCCCTTTTAATCTTTCCATCAACCAGGAATGCGGCCTCCTTGTAAAGGGTTTCGATCTTCCGCCTTCCATTATGATGGGACATGCACCCAGCTACTACGCCGGGATGCTGGAGGAACTCGGCCATGAAAAGGCAAGGGACCTTGTTGCCTATTCCATCGAAAAGGCCCCGGAGACCATAACGAGGATAGAAAAGATCCTTGGAAAAAAACGGGACGAGGTCCAGACAAGGCCGCTTCTGAAAAAGGATCTTCCAAGGGAGCTCGATACCATCTTTTCCATCTTTAACGATGCATGGTCTGAAAACTGGGGGTTTCTTCCGTTTACCAGGGAGGAATACCTTGATGTGGGAAAGAGCATGAGCTTACTGGCAAGGCCTGAATTCATAAGGATAGCCGAAATCAATGGAGAACCTGCCGCCTTCATAGTCCTTCTTCCCAACCTTAACGAAATAATAAAGGACCTTGATGGACGGCTCCTCCCCTTTGGCTGGATGAAGCTTCTGTGGAGGATCAAATTCCACCGGTTCAGAAGCGGACGGATACTGCTCATGGGTGTTCTGAAAAAGTACCAGGACAGCCTGGCAGGCGCTGCCCTGAGTCTTTGCCTCATCAGGGACATCATGAAAGAGGTCCTGAAAACCAGCATAAGCCAGGTTGAACTTTCCTGGATCCTTGAAGACAATATTCCCATGAGACGCATCATAGAGGCACTGGGTGCAGACCCGTACAAGAAATACCGGATCTATGAAAAACCGCTTTGAGGAAACATCAAATGACATTACCTGCACCTGAAAGGATCAATAGGGTGCTAAATGCCGTTTTGCTTGCAGGAGAACGATTGCAAAACCCTCCCCTTGCCGGAAAATTCAACCTTCCGGTAAAGGCCCTGATTCCCGTTGGCGGTGTGCCAATGGTGCAAAGGGTCATAGAGGTCCTGTCCTCGTCCGGATTCATAGGCCAAATATTTCTCTGCGGGCCTGAAAAGGAACTCTTTGCAGGCATTGGGCCCATAGAAAGACTTCTTGAAACGGGTGTTCTCACCTGGGTGGAAAACGATTCCACGCCAAGCCGGAGTGCCCTCAAGGCGCTTCTACTTGCCGGCAGGGATCAGCCGGTGCTCGTAACCACGGCGGATCATGCCCTGCTCAAAAGAGACATGGTCGATTTTTTTTGCAGCAGGGCATTGGCCTCTGGCGGTGATCTCCTGGTGGGCCTTGCAAGGCTTGAAACGGTCAAAAAGAGATGGCCGGAAGCCAGGAGGACCTCTTACAGGTTCAGGGATGGACGGTTTTGTTCATGCAATCTGTTCGGTTTTTTGAACAAGAAATCCCTTGATGCGGTAAAATTCTGGCAAAAGGTGGAGAAAAAACGGAAAAACCCCCTGAAGATCGTGGGGGCCTTCGGCTGGTTCTGGGTACTCAGGTATATTTCAGGCACCCTCTCCCTTGAACAGGCATTTAACAGGGCCTCAAGGGTGATAGGATGCAGCATCCGCCCGGTGATCCTTCCCTTTGCCGAGGCGGCCATTGACGTGGATTCCTACGAAGACTGGAAACTAGCAGAGAAGATTCTAAAGACCCCGGCCAAACCCTCCCCTACCTGATCTCAATTGTATAGAGGAGGCTCATCTCGCTCTTTTCATTGCCACTTTTTATCTCCAACTCCAGGCCCTTCCACAGGTGGTAGTGGGCAACAAACTGGGTTCCATCGTCCCCGGTGCCTGCCTCAACGCCGAGGGTAAGCCTTTCTGTCACATCTTCTCCGGCAAAGACGCGGGTGTCGGAAGAATTTTCTCCAGAGCCCTTTATGTCCAGGTGATCCAGGCCTGTAAACGAAAGGAACTCCCGGGCGGCAAGATCGGCCCCTGCAATGGCTGCAGTGTTCCTGGCGGCCTTTTCAAAGCCGGGATCATTCTTGGATTTACCGGTAATCAACATGGTAAGGGCATCCTCGGATGAGATGGAAGGATCCGTGGAATAACCCGATATCTTGAGGGCCGAGGCATATCCCGTCACCCTGACCCCTACGGGCTGTCCGCCCACCTGACGCACTGCAAGAAGGTTGATTCCCGGGTTGTCCAGCCTGCCCCCTGCATAGGATATTATGCCCTTTTGGATCTCTAGGTCGTGGCCGTATATGTGAAAAATGCCGTCCTTGATGCGAAGCTCCCCGTGGCCTACAGGTTTTTTCCCGGGGAGCACGGATACTGCCAGCTTTCCCACCACATGGCAGTTCAGGCCAAAACCCTCAAAATGCACCTTTTCCTTAAGTTCGATGGTGACGTTTGCCTGGACAGGCACGGATGAATCTTGCCCATGGGGATTTTCACTACTCACTATGACCACGTCATCCGAGGGCTTTTTTACATCTGTGGGGATCTGCTGGGGAGTTATTTCAGCTTCCGGTATCACGAGGAGCCCTGAGACGTTCAAGCCTGCCTTCTTGGAATAGGCAAGTTTCAGGTCGGGAGAGATGCGAACCATTGCATCCGGGATATCCACTATCTTGAAATTGCTTCCCTTGATCTTTATCCGGGCGGGCCACCCCTTCTGCTCATCCAGATTGACACTGCCTGCCACCTTGATGGTGTCTTCTCCAGAGGCAAGGCTGCCCCTTATGGCAATATTCCTGGTTTTTTCCGCTTCGATCTCAAGAAGTGTCTCGTCCACGTGGATACCTGCAACAGGAATGTCCAGGCCCCTTATACTGATATTGGCATTGCCTGTGAGCTGCGGATCACCCACCAGGCCGGAAAGCCTCAAGTCCGCAGTGAGCACACCTTCTTTTTCAGTAACGGACGGAAAAAATGCAGTAACAAGGCCCAACTCCCTGGCATCGAGCTTGACGGCGCCATCAAGAGGTGCGTTCTTGACGTCACGCTCCAGAGCCTTTCTGGGGACACTCACCCTGGCATTAAGACCGTTTTGCCCCACGCTAAGATCTATATCTGCAGTAAACGCCTTTTGGTCAAAACGTGCCTCCACCTTTCCTCCCCGGCACCTTACCCGCACCTGGCGGGACTCATCCAGCCTGTAAACCACGTGGCCCGGAGAAATGGTGACATTCAGGTCTCCGGATGACACCTTGCCGAGGCTCGCCTTGAGGTCTGCATCAAGACTTCCATCCATCTCGACTATATCGGCATGAAGAAAGGGCCTGAACCTTTCCAGGGACAGATTTTTCAGTGACGCCACGGCAGAGCCGTCTCCTTTTTTCATCCAGTGGCCCTGGATGCAAAGGGACGCTTCGGAATCTTTCAGGCAAAGGCGCGGGATATCGATGTCTCTTGCGGAAAGATCCATTTTCACCGGGCTTTCAAGGTGCCATTTGCCGAATTCTTGCGTCTCAAGGGACATCTTTTCCAGAAAACCGGTCCATCTCCGCCCCTTCAAATCAAAGCCGGCCCGTCCTGCCTCCAGGGAAAGTATGCCTTCACTATGAACTGCTTTTGCAACCAGCCGGTGGCGCGAAAGCGTCCCTCTCACGTTCAGGGACAGCCTTGGGATCTCCTGCCCCCTGGCAGCCAGCCCTGCAGCATCAAGTGCTACGGAAAGGGGCCTGGATTCATCGGTGGAGAGGGAAAAATCAGCAGAAAGCCTTTGGCACTGCAGGTCTGAAAACCAGAAATTTAATACATCAAGGCTGCCCTTGGCCGAGGGAACCGAGCCTTTCCCAAAAAGGCGCCCGGTGCTTTCGAGGCTTCCGTGGCTTTCCGGCAGAAGATCCAGCATGTCAGGGACCAGGACGTTCCATGAAAGGTCCCACTTCTTTCCTGCAAGGCCCTGGATGTCAACCTTGGCATTGCCACAACCAAGTTTCAATGCCTTTATGTCTATCTCGCCCCCGGCAAAGGCTACCCTTCCTGAACCGCGAACCTTCCTCTTCCTGAGCGTGCCTTCAAGACTCGAGATATCCAGCTGTATGTCAGTGGTATTGCCCTCGAGTTTCCCGTGACTGTTTAGTTCAAACCCCAGACTACCGGGCCACTGGGGATACTTGCGGGAAGGGTCGAGCCCATTGCCCACTGCCTCTGCCTTCCACCAGACAGACGGTTTCCAGCCGGCAGTGCCTTTAAGTCTCACCCGGCCACCCAGTAGCCTGGCCTCCGCGGTCTCGATATCCGTGCTGTCAGGCTTTCCTGTCCCCTGAACATCCAGGCGGACAGCCGGGATCTCGGTTCCGTTGACCCCTGCCGAAAAAGAATAGCTGTACTCTTCCGGGGTACCACTCACGGTAAAATTGCCCGCCTCCGACACGTAACTGGGTATGCCGGAAAGGGGCCAGTGGAGATCCTGCCATCTTCCAGAAACATCAAAATTCATGGAAGAAATGATCAAGGTGGCATTGGCAGCAAGTACAAGGGTGCCGGGACTGACCTTTCTGAAGGATTGTTCACCTCTGGTTTCCTCCTCCATCCGAAAGGCCGGAGCCTTTTTCAACACCGTTGAGTTACCATCCTTGCCATTCGTCTTTTGGAGCACCGGCAACAGGCGTATACGGGCAGAGGCTTCAACCTGCTCCAGGTTCCCTTTTGCAAGGACTTCAGCCCCTGTCTCAAGGCCTTCATCCCCGGAGATGGCGCCAATGTACTTGTAAAGCCGGTTTGACACATGGCTAAGGCCAAATTTCGCATTCCAGTCCAGCTGGCCCAAAACATCTGTGGCGCTTGCCACAAGCTTTGCACCCACATCCCCTTCAAGGGCCTGCTCAAGCATGAGGGCGTTCGTGTCCCCGGCCAGCACGCCCCTGCCCTTGACTTCAACATCCGGATCGTGAAGGGCTGCCTTCCATTTCATCCTGAAATCAAGGGGGTACACTCCCCTTGGGACAAGGGTGCCACCAAGCTCAAGAGAAAATCCCGGCATGAGAAATTCGAACCTGGAAAGATCAAGGCCGGAATCATCGATGACTGCGGCAAGGGCCACGCGGCTTATTTCAAGGGGCTTTCCCCCGTCTTCTTCCCCGGCCACCCGGATACTTCTGACCTCCACGTTATCCAGGACAACGGCCACCGGGAGGGCGATATCGGGCAGGTTCAAGGGACCGGACGGTTCTTCCTTCTGTTCCTCTTCGTGCTTTTCATTCTGGACAAAACGGACTCCACTTGCCTTTATGAGGGATACGTGAAAGGTGCCGTGCAGGAGTTCTGAAGGCTGCCAGACCAGGGAAAATTCCTCGATGCCGACTTCAAAGGCACTTTGCCTGTAGGAGACCCCCTTAAGACAGAGCCTTCCAAGGAGGCCTCCTTGAATCTCGCCCACGGAAACCTTGCCGGGGATCACTTCTCCGGCCTTGTCCAGTAGGAGATTCAGCCCTTCAGGAGTCCCGGCCAGGAAGCCGGTCACTCCAGCCATCACAGCAATCAGCAGGACCAGTATCAGGCAGGCCCGGACGGCCCATTTCAGAACCCTGGCAGCCATCACATCGTGATCTCAAAGCCGAAGTAAAATTTCATGGACGAAAGCTTCATGCCACGGCCGTCCTCGTTCACCGGCCAGGCAAAATCGAGCCTGACGCTGCCGACAGAGGTAAGGTATCGGCCGCCTATTCCCGTACCCACGTAGATCTTTTCCAGGTGGCCGTTAAAGGCATTTCCTGCATCCACGAACAGGGCAGCCACCCACTTCTCCAGCACGCGGTAGTCGAACTCCCAGGTTCCGGAAATGACGTTTCTCCCACCTTCAACGTCTCCGTCACTATCCTTGGGGCCGAGTTCCTTCCAGCGAAACCCCCGCACGCTTTCATCCCCGCCTGCAAAGAACTTGAGGGATGTCGGATACTTGGAAAAGTGCGTGACCCCGGCAAGTCCAAGCCTTCCTTTCAGCAGTATCCTTCCCCTGCTCCCAACAGGCACCAGGTAACGTGCCCGCAGGTGTTCCCTGATGTAGGCAGTATCCGAAACCAGCCCTGCCGCCCCCCTGAGCTCGGAATAAAGGTACCAGCCGCTCCGAGGGAAGGGTTTCTTGGGAAAGGAGCTCCTCTCCAGCCTGCCTCCCAGGCTGAACATCTTGGTTAGGGTCCATGATTCGCCGCTTTCGAGGAATCTTTCCATCTTTCCTTCCAGGAACAGCTTGGAAGACCATTTTTTCCATAGAAAGTAGTAACCCCAGTCCAGGTCCGCGGTATAACGCTTGGTGTCATCGGTGGTTTCGTATTCAAGGTTGGTTAGTATGCCGTAGCGGTCTGTACGGGGATCTTCGGCCGGAATCCAGTATGCACTCTTAAATGCCTTTTTCTTGGTGGACATCCGGAACCAGGCATCACAGGTGTGTCCCAGTGAATTGAGCCTGGAGTTATGCCAGTATATCAATGCCTTGGGGCCTATGTCATTGTCATACCCGAAGCCGAAGGAAAAACGGTTTCTGCTGGCTGGAAGCAGGGTGATGTCAACGGGAATGTGCCAGTCCTGGACCTCGTCAAGTGCCGGCTTGACGTCCACCAGGCTGAAAAACCCGGTATTGCTGAGCTCCTGCTGCATTTCCAGCAAGAGCGTGTCGGTAAAGATATCGCCCTGGTGAAACTCGCGAAGGTACCGCTTTAGAAGCCCGGGGTCCATAAAATCCTGGTGAAACCTGATTTTCCCAAGGTAGTACTTGTGCCCGGTGTCGATATGAAGACGGATGATGGCCGTACCCTTTGCCGGATCCACCAGGATCTTTGCAGTCTCCGCCCTTACATCAACAAAACCCTTTGACAGGGCAAGCTGCACCATCTCCTTCTTGGCCTTTTCATAAAGATCCTGATCGAGATAATCTCCTGGTTTAAGTGGAAATGAAGATACCAGTTTCCTGAGATCCTGATCATCCTTCCCCTGGCCGCTCAATTTTATATCCACCTGTCTTACCACCACGCGGGAACCAGGCTCTACCACATAGACGGCTTTCCACCTGTCATCTCCTTCCTTTACAAGGGAAGACTTTATCCTGGGGCTGAAATAGCCAAAGGGCTCAAGGGCTTTCCGTATATCTTGGGGCGCCTTTCGATGAAGGAATCGAAGCCACTGGAGGTTGAAATGTGGGTCATCCCTCTTCTGGTAGATCCTGAGATAGCCCTTTATATTTTCAAGCAACTGGCCTTCCACGCCCTTTATCTCGATGTCAACCACCGGGCCATCGCCATGGGCTGGTGCAGCTATGACGGGAGGAATGAAAAACAAGTGCAGGGCAAATACAAAAAAGAGTCTCAGAAGGAAGCCACGGCCATGTGCACCCGGGGCGTAAGCGGGCTTCCTGAAAGGACCCTTTCCTGGACCACCGGAATCCTTTCCGGAACCTTGGCTGGAAACCCAGGAATTATTTGAGCCCGGATCATCCGGGAATCTGAAATACCAAGACAAAATCACCACCCGAATCCTGAGAGTATAAAGGCCCACGAAAAGCAGGCCTCAAACATAGTAAACATTCCGCTTCTGTACAATAAGCGGCACCATGACGCTAGGGATTCAGCCGGGGTGTCCCCGGTTTCCCGGCATGCCTGTCGTCTTTCCAGCCGGGACCTGTACTGGCAAACAACCGAAAAAAAAACAGCCACAAACCTCCTATCCTGAACACCTTCCCTGGGAGAAGCAGGCCAAATATTTGACGAATTCCATACTGCCTGAAGGTCTTTCCACACGGTTTATATCCAGCTCCGCATCTTCCCGCGCTCACAGGAGGCATATCCCTTGCGCCTTTGAGATGAATGGTACGAAACCCAGGATATAGTGGAAATCGGTGAAGTCTCGGTAAGACACCAGTGGAAAACCGTCCAGTTGAGCGGCCTGCGCCAATTCCAGCATCCTGTTGTTATTGCCGGACCTCCCACCCGGGACGGGTATGATCCCTGTGTCGTAAGGATCCGCAGTGTGACATCGGATTCCGCTGGAAAAAAATATGGATTTTCTGCCGCCATACAGGAAGAAGAGGCCAGGAAAAACAGCGGCCATGCTACTGAGACCATAGGTTATCTGGCAGTTTCCACCACCACGGAGCTTGCCCTGCACCAGATACTCTGCAAAAATTTCTTTGTCACAGTTGCAAGCGGTTATGATACCCAGGTGGCAGTGGAAGAAGAAAAATCCAAGGACTCCGAGACAAATCACATCAATGAAACAGTAGGCGTCCTGTTTTTAAATGATCAGGTATTTGCCAACATGCAGACCTTCAACGGATCGGATACTGCCTCCATGAGACGAAAGTAAAAAACCAAAAGGTACAAAGAACCTGATCAGCCCCAACTCAAGGCGGGATCGCACCGGATCCCGCCTTTATTTTTTACTATTTTTTCCGTCTAAGTCCTACCAGTCCCTGTCAAATCTCTTGCTCCTGGCCTTCTTGATCATGCTCCTGTGTTTCTTTTTCCTAAGGCGTCTTTCCCTTGCAGCTCTTGACACCCGCGTCCTCTTTCTCGGAATCCGTTTCTTCAGGGCCCATGCTATAAGCTCTGAAAAACGTTTTAAGGCTGCATACCTGTTGGCCTTTTGAGTCCTGTGGGAATCCGCACTCACCATCAAGACCCCGTTGCGGCTGATTCTCGAGGCAAGCTTTCTCCTTACCATGGCCTTCTGTTCTTCTGTAAGGCTGCGGGAACCATTCACATCAAACCTCAGGGTAGCCCTGGTGCTGACCTTGTTGACATTCTGGCCGCCCGGGCCGCTGGACCTGGAAAACGTAAAACGTATCTCCCTTTCCGGGATCTCAAGATTGTTGTTTATTCTGATCATCCCTGTAAACCCCTGCCCAAGACCCTTTTTTTGTAACCCGGTCATGCCGGCGAAATGAGACGTGGTCTCATGGCTCCCGTTGTCATCTAATACAATCAGCCTTTCCCGTAGAATTCATGGTTCTTCCGGCAAAAAAGCACCCGAGGAAGATAAGGCCATGAAAGCGGATATGTACGGCAGAATGGTTGCTTGGAACCAATGAAATAACAGGAGATCCCTGCCCTGTCCACATGGTTTTTCGCCATGCATTTGGTCTTGGGGAAATGGGATGCAGGGCCGCAATGGGAGGGGCAAGGGAGGCCTGAAAGGGCCTTGAAACCTCGGGGAAACCAGAACCTGTAGTATTTCCAATCGCTGGGTGTACTATATTTACTACACAACCCTAACCATCTAATAATAATAAATTTTTCATGCTTTTCTGCAAACAGAGTCAACTTTAAACAGAATTAATGCGCGCAATGACATATTTTAGGCGCGCCCTCTGCCGAACCTAACGTCTTGAATTAAAAATAAAAAGTTTCATGGCATGGTTAATGCTTCTAAATAACCTGAAAGCCGGCCGGTCAAAAACAATCAAGACAAAAAGGAGGTTTGAAAATGTTCAAAAAAAACGTAGCGGTATTCTTTACATTGGCGGCACTGATTTTCGTAGGTGCAGATGCAGGTGCACACCAGTCGGGCGCATCCGCAGATTCGGGCAACGGACATCATGCCAACATGACTGGTCAAGCCCACATGGCAAATCAAGATGCGGGGCAGCATTACATGTCTTCCAACAGCACAATGACACAGCACAAGACCAGGCATAACTTCAGGGCTCAGCTCGGGCCGCAGCACTATCCCCCTTTTGACGTGGACATATCCGATGATCTCTTCGTCAACCCCGGGAAATACATGGAATTCACCGGCGGTTGCCAGTTCGTTGACGAAAATGGAGACGGAATCTGCGACATAGCACAGGATTCGGAAATGTTCAAAAAGCTGGACATAGGACCATGCATGGATGAAAACGGGGACTCCATATGTGACTGTTTCCAGACCAGGGATGCCTACGACAGAATGGGCATGAAGAATTTCGTGGATGTCGATGGCGATGGAATCTGTGACAACTATGAACTAAATCCTTTTAACAGCCAGGACACAGAGTAACAAAATCCATATTCTTTGTAATACCGGACAGGGATATCATCCTTCGAGTTGATGACATCCCTGTTTCCTTTTGATATGATAAGCTTGCAACCATGGAGGCCAACCATCTGATTATTCGATCAGAATCTTTTGTCACGTACATGCAGTACACTATGCCTTGTCATGCTTCCTATCCCTATATCCATTTACCAGGGAAAGTCTTTTGAAATGCGAAGAGTCAACATGGCCCTGTTGTCCTGATACTCATAACCGGAATCGTTGGCATCACGGTGCCAGTGGGAAAAAGAGATACCCGTTTCAAGCCACCTGGTTAAAGACCAGTACAGCTCTATATCCACATCCCAGGTTCTCTCCTTTATCTTTTCATCATAACCCCCTGCATAAGGAAAGGTATCATCCCTGTAGGAAGTCTCCAGGCTCAAGTTCAAACGATCTAAAAGTGCATAATCCAGTTGTCCGCCCAGTACGTAACAGCTCGAAAAGCCCAGATTCTCTCCGTCGAAATAGACCTCGTCATATCCCTTGGTCGCCTCGAACTTCAGGCTGTACCGTGAACTGCTGTGCCAAAAAACCGCATTAAAACTCGGCCCGTCGTAATTATCGAGCCCGCTGTGATGCAATCTCGTCTGGAAATAATAGCCGCCTCCTATAGTTATACCTGTAGACGGGCTGAACGCATGGGTAAGCCCTGTGCTGAAGTCATAAATGTTGTAATCCGGTGTCGTGCCTGAAAAATTTATGGACGAAACCGCGCTCCTGACATTGAGCGTTGTATCCAAATCCATACGATAAAACAAAGTAAAGGCGCCTCTTGGTTGGACAAAATCATCGGATGTATCAAATAGGCCGATATTTGTGCCTCCCTCGATTCCCAGGCCGTATTGCGGCCTTAGCCAGTACTTCAAATCCACGGAGGGAAAGTGGTTGACGGTATTCTCACCTATGGACGAATAATTCTTGAAGAACATGTTCTTGTATACCACTTTCAGGTGGCCGCCCTCGTCAAAGGATCTCTCCAGGCTAACCTCGGCCTCATTATAGTCGTATTTGAGATCCCTGTAGCTGATTGCACCTATGTTCTTGCTTATTTGGACAGGGTCTTTGGAGTGGATGAAACTGTCTTCCATCGACAGGTTCCATTTGTCTGAAAACTCTATCCAGCCGTCCGAGTACAGAAAATGGTTGAGGGAATTTCTTGCAGACTGATGGTAAAAAAACACCTGCTGAAGCTCGTAGTCAACATCCAGATTCCAGTTGTCCGATGACATGACAGCTTCAATACCAGGCGTTACCCTAGTGACAAAGTCTGAAATAACGTCTTTGCTTGCAAAATAGATGTTGTCATCGTAATAGCCGTCAACGGTCACCTTTGAGCGTGCATCAAAAGAAAACGCACCTGCAACACCGGCGTACCCGAAGAAAATTAAGATTATGGCCATAGTGGCCTGCTTGAAAAAGCCGTTTACACTCATGATCTTTCCCCTTTTCCCCTCGACTTAACCAGAGGCCCCCTGAAGTACGTGCAGAATCTGCCGCACATGTCTTCTTGACTGCAGGTACCAGGTTATCTTGTGGTCCATCTAAGTGGACGAAAGCCTCTTCCCGGATTCTGACTGTTCTACTTTCTAGACTCATAATACAATATTATTCAAAATAGAATATTTATGTACGGCTTTAATCTAATATGCAGTTTGAATGCCTTCTCCATAGCGGAAGAACCCGTTCGCTGGTGCAGCAGGTACGGCTTTGTAGATGGATCTTCGTCTTTAAAAAGAGCAAGATTGTAGTTTATAGGGTACAATATGTATAAAAAATACTACAGTGGCTTGGCGCCTTTCCCCGGAAACTGCCCAGAGCGTAACGGATCTTTGACTGCAGTGCCATCCGATACGAACCGATTGGTATTGAGCATCCTGACATTTTTCCGTGAATTTAGGTTGTTACAGCTTGAAGGCGCAGAAGAACAACTCCATGCAGCCTGGCTCTCAACCGCACTTCTTGCATCATTAAGTGGAAAACAGCATCTGGAACCATGCTTGCATCACTATCTGCCGGCACATGAAAAAAATATATGTAAACACGAATTACAAACCTTAGCAGATTTGACAAAGATGCATTGTAACCAAGTAAAGGCGCCGGGGATTTCAATCTGTTGCTAACACGGAAGATTTGGCAAAATTGCAGGCCCCTTGTGGCCTCAGATGCATGAGACTACAAATCGTGATGAAAGTGAACCTCTCTACGGAATGAACCTTCTCAGGAAAATCGAGAATTTTTACGGCCTGGAAGCCGGCGTTGCCGTCTCAGTAGTGATGGTCTTCTTCTGGCTTAATCCAGGCCTG
>CAYZJS010000110.1:0-14890 GCA_964478865.1 uncultured Thermodesulfatator sp. | reverse complement strand
CTGGAGCCTGGGCGGTCTCGGCTTCCTGTTCCTCTTCAGGAGTGGAAGCATCGGCTTTTTCCACGTCCTCAACGGAACTTTCTTCAGCGGAAGCAGCTTCCCCGGTTTCTTCTTCTGCCTCCCTGTCAGAACCGCTCGTGGCGGGCTCTTCAGGGGCTTCTGCGGCGCCGGCTGTTTCCGTCTCCGGGGCTGCTTTTGCTTCAGCTTCTTCTTCGGCCTCGGTGGTTGCAGCTTCCGGGCTTTCTGCCGCCTCTTCGCCTTCTTCAGGTGCCTCTTTGGCTTCCGGGATTACCGTTGGCGCAGCAGCTTCCTCTTTTTGCTTAACAGGCCTGGACTTCCTTGTCTTCAGGGATTCCTTGACCAGTTCTATTATACACATCATGGCCCCGTCACCCCGCCGTGGGCCGATCTTCACGATCCTGGTATAACCGCCGTTTCTCGAGGCCATTTGGTCAGCGATCTCGGAAAAGAGCTTGGCTACAACGCCCTTGTCATTAATTACGGAAAGCACCTGGCGCCTGGCATGTAACGATCCATCCTTGGCCAAGGTAACCAGCCTGTCTGCCAGGCGTCTAAGCTCCTTGGCCCTGGGGACAGTGGTGGTAATCCTCCCATGCCTGAAAAGGGAGGTCACCATGTTCCTGAACATGGCCTTGCGATGGGCCGTCTTGACTCCGAAATATTTAGCCTTTCTACGATGCCTCATTATTTCTCACCTTCCTTGTCTTCCTCTGTCTCAGGGGGGGTCCAGCCTTCCAGTTTCATTCCCAGGGACAGGCCCATGGTATCCAGGATGCCCAGGATCTCTTCCAGGGATTTCCTGCCGAAGTTCTTGGTCTTCAGCATCTCCTGTTCGGTCTTCTGAACCAGTTCGCCAATGTAGTTGATGTTGGCATTCTTCAAGCAGTTGGCTGAACGGACGGAAAATTCAAGCTCGTCGATCCTTTTGTTAAGATCCTTCAGCTTGTCCATGTACGGAGGGCCTTCAGCCTCTTCCACCGGCTCCTCGGTCTCATCGAAATTGATGAACACATTCACCTGTTCCTTGAGGATCTTTGCGGCATAGGCCAAGGCATCCTCAGGGGCCACGCTGCCATCGGTCCAGATCTCCATAACCAGCTTGTCGTAGTCGGTCATCTGGCCAACCCTGGCCTGGCTCACCTTGTAGTTCACCTTTTTAACGGGGGAAAACAGTGAATCGATGGCTATTGTTCCTACCGGTTCATCCTCTATGAGCTTGGCATTTTCTTCAGCAGATACGTATCCCTTACCCCACCTTACCAGGAGTTCCATGCGAAGCTCTCCGTCCTCCGTGAGGTTGGCAATTACGTGCTCGGGGTTCAGGACCTCCACGCCTCCCTCGGGTGCATTCAGATCTGCTGCGGTTACAATGCCCGGACCCTTCTTTTCCAGTACAAGCCTCTTTTCCTCGTCTGCGGACAGACGCAGTCTGACCCCCTTCAGATTGAGAATTATGGCTGTCACATCCTCTATAACCCCGGTGATGGTGGCGAGCTCGTGTGGAACCCCGTCGATCTTCACAGCGATGATGGCTGAGCCCTGCAGGGAGGCCAGCAGGATCCTTCTGAGCGCGTTGCCAAGGGTGATCCCGTAGCCCCTTTCCAAGGGCTCGCAGGTAAATTTGGCATAATAGTCAGTCCGGGTGTCCTGGTTGATTTCCAGGTGTCTCGGCTTAATAAGTTCCCGCCAGTTTCTGTAAAATGGTTGCTGCTGTTCTGTAGCCATAATCCTTTTCTTGGTGGTTCTGTTTTATTTTACTTGGAATAGAATTCCACTATGAACTGTTCCTGGATGGGCATGGTGATGTGCGATCTTTCAGGAACAGACTTGACGGTACCTTTCTTGTTATCCGCATCAAGTTCCAGCCAGTCCGGCACCCCTCTCCTGGCCACGGCCTCCAGAGCCTGCACGATGGGGATGATATCCTTGCTCTTTTCCCGGACGGTTATCTCGTCTCCCACCTTCACCTGAAAGGAAGGGATATCCACCTTTCTTCCATTTACCAGAAAATGGCCGTGCTTGACGAGTTGCCTGGCCTGGGCACGGGATTCGGCAAAACCGAGCCTGTAGACCACGTTGTCCAGCCTCTTTTCCAGGAGGACCAGGAGGTTGGTACCGGTAACGCCCTTTTGCCTGTCAGCCATTTCAAAATAACGCCTGAACTGGGACTCGTTAACGCCGTAGATCCTCCTGACTCTTTGCTTTTCCCTTAGACGGATGCCGTAATCTGAAACCTTGATCCTGCCCTGGCCATGATGACCCGGCGCATAGCTTCTCCTTTCAAAGGCGCATTTTTCCGTAAAACAACGGTCGCCCTTGAGAAACAACTTGCTGCCCTCTCTCCTGCAAAGCCTGCACCGAGGACCTGTATATCTTGCCACTGTCTTTCCTCCGGATTATCGAAAAGTCTCAATAGGTTGCTAAAATGTGAAAATAGGTACGGTTGTCGGTAGGCCTTTTATACCCGCCTCCTCTTTGGAGGGCGGCATCCGTTGTGTGGAAGCGGGGTTACGTCCTTGATGACCGTTACCTGTATACCCGCCATCTGAAGTGCCCTGAGTGCTGCCTCCCTGCCGGAGCCAGGACCCTTTACATGCACTTCCACACTCCTAACGCCGTGTTCTATGGCCTTCTTGGCTGCATTTTCCGCTGCCACCTGTGCTGCGAAAGGCGTTCCCTTCCTGGAACCCTTGAAGCCATTGGCACCTGCACTTGACCAGGAGATAGCGTTCCCGGCCTTGTCCGTAATGGTGATGATGGTATTGTTAAAAGTGGCCTGTATATGCACGATACCTTCCGGTATGTTCTTCTTTACCTTCTTGCCGCCACGCCTTGGTGAAGCCATTTAATTCCTCCGGTAACTATTTCTTTTTCTTCTTGACTGCCGCGCGCCTTGGACCCTTTCTGGTTCTGGCGTTTGTACAGGTCCTCTGCCCCCTGACCGGCAAGCCGCGGCGGTGCCTCAGGCCCCTGTAGCACCCAAGGTCCATGAGTCGCTTGATATTCATGGAGACTTCACGCCTGAGGTCTCCTTCCACCTTGTACTTGGAATCGATGATCCTGCGGATGGCCGTTATGTCTTCATCCGTCATGTCATCGGTCTTCTTGTTCCAGTCAATACCGGCCTCTGTCAATATTTTCTGGGCCGATGTCCGGCCTATTCCATAGATATATGTCAGGGCTATCTCAAGACGCTTGTTCTTGGGTAGATCGACTCCTGCAATTCGTGCCACTGCTAACCCCCTCTTTTATCCCTGGCGCTGCTTGTGCCTCGGGTTCTTGCATATTACCCGGACAATTCCCTTGCGCCTGATGATACGACAATCCTTACATCTCTTTTTTACTGATGCTTTTACCTTCATGGCCTCATCAACCTCGTTTTACTTGGAGCGGAATATCACCCTTCCCCTGGTTAGATCATAGGGAGATAGTTCCACTGTCACCCGATCTCCCGGGAGGATACGGATGTAGTGCATCCTCATCTTTCCAGATATATGGGCCAGGACCTTGTGTCCGTTGTCTAGCTCCACCCTGAACATTGCATTGGGCAGAGTCTCCAGCACCTTGCCTTCAACCTGTATGGCGTCTTCCTTGGGCATATTGCTCCTTTTCCTTCATTGGCATTAAATTAATGTTTCAAGTGTATCAAATGAAACCATCACTTAAAATGTCGGCCTTTTTATCGGTTATGGCAATTGTATGCTCAAAATGAGCAGCCATTGAACCGTCGGCAGTTACCGCTGTCCACCCGTCATCTAGTACCCGGACATCGTATGAACCGGCAGTGACCATGGGCTCAATGGCAATCACCATGCCGGGTTTCAATATCGGCCCGGTACCCTTTTCGCCGAAATTCGGGACCTCAGGCGGCTCGTGAAGGGCAGTGCCGATTCCATGGCCTACAAACTTTCGGACAACGCCAAAACCCTGGGATTCAACATACCTCTGGATGGCAGACGATATGTCCCCAAGGCGTCTTTTGGCCTTTGCCTTTGATATTCCCCTGTAAAGGGCTTCCTTTGTAACACTTAAAAGCCTTTTCGCCAAGTCGGAACCATTACCTCCGACTATATGGCTGAAGGCCGCATCACCAAAATAACCGTCCAGGATAACTCCCAGGTCGATACTTACCAGGTCACCCTCTCTTACCAGGCGCTGATCCGAGGGAATGCCATGGACTATTTCCTCGTTTACAGAAATACATGTAACTGCCGGGTATCCATGGTAACCCTTGAATGCCGGCTTGGCACCTCTTTGCTGGATGCGCTCGGCAGCGATTCTATCAATTTCTGCCGTGGAAATACCGTCATTGAGGCATTCACGCAGTTCGGCCAGTATTTCCGCAACAATCTGGTTGGCGGCCCTGAGCTTCTCAATCTCCCAGGGAGCCTTGAGAATGATTCTTCGGGGCCCCTTGCTCTTTTTCACAAGACCGTTTGCCTGAACCTAGCGCCGTCCCTTCATCTTGGCACCCTGGATAAGTCCTTCATAGTTCCTGGTAATCAGGTGCGATTCTATCTGCGCCAGCGTATCCATTCCCACGCCTACCACGATCAGCAGTGCTGTACCACCAAAATAGAAGGGCACGTTGAATTTCGAGATGAGGACGCTAGGAAGCACGCAGATAACTGCAACGTAAATAGCACCGATCAAGGTAAGGCGTCCTAGTATACTGTCTATAAACTCGGCGGTCTTTCTGCCGGGCCTTATACCCGGGATATAGCCGCCGTTTTTCTGCAGGTTTTCAGCTATTTCCGTGGGGTTGAAGATAATTGCAGTATAGAAATAACAGAAAAACACTATCAGGGCCACGTATATGGATTCATAGATGAAGCTCCCCGGACGAAGGGCCTGGGCCACGGACTGCATCCAGGGTATCTGTATGAAATTCGCTATGGTTGCCGGAAACATTATGATTGAAGATGCAAAGATGGGCGGAATAACACCTGCCGTATTCACCTTGAGGGGAAGATGCGTGCTCTGCCCTCCGTATACCTTCCGGCCTATCACCCGCCTGGCATAGTGAATCGGTATCCTTCTGTGTGCCCGTTCCATGAAACAGATAAAGGCCACCACGGCTATCATCATGACCAGTATGAACAGCATGAAGGCGGCATTTATTTCACCTGTCTTCATAAGCCTGAAGGTATCAATAATGGCAGAGGGCATCCTTGCCACGATTCCTGCAAAAATGATAAGGCTTATCCCGTTACCCACGCCTCGTTCAGTGATTTGCTCACCGAGCCACATGAGAAACACGGTACCGGACATGAGGGTGAGGGCAGTAAGAATCCGGAAGGCCCAGCCAGGATGCGCCACAACGGGCAACCCGCCAGGCGCCATCATGCTTTCAAGGCCGATGGCGATTCCAAAACCCTGCAGCAGACTCAAACCCACCGTGCCGTAACGGGTATACTGGCTTATCTTCTTGCGCCCCGCTTCTCCTTCCTTTTTCAGCTGTTCCAGCTGTGGGATCGCCACCTGCAGAAGCTGAATGATGATGGAAGCACTGATGTAGGGCATGATTCCCAGGGCAAAAATGGAAAACTTCTTCAGGGCGCCGCCGGAAAACATGTCGAACATCCCGAACAAAGTCCCGGAGGCTCTGGCAAAAAACGACGCCAAGGCCTGGGCATCGATTCCTGGTGTTGGTATCTGAACGCCGACCCTGTAAACGGCCAGCATCAAGAGAGTAAATATGATTCTCTTTCTTAGTTCAGGAACATTGCCTAAACCTTCTACGCCTCTGAGCACCTGAGATCTCCTGAAATTTAGTCGTCTATGAGATGATCTCTATACTGCCGCCCGCCTTTTCGATCTTTTCCCTGGCAGTGCGGCTTACAGCATGAACCTTGATATTTACGGCACGGTTGATTTCCCCGTCACCCAAAATCTTGACCAGCTTGTCCCTCTTCCTGACAAGGCCCCGCTGCTTGAGAAACTCGATATCGATGACGCCATCATGTTCTATGGCGCCCAGTGTGGAGACGTTCAAAACCCCGTAGGACTTCCTGAAGGGATTCTTGAAACCCCTTTTTGGCAGCTGCCTGTAAATAGGCATCTGTCCGCCCTGAAAACCTGCAGGAATGGAAGCACCTGACCTGGATTTCTGCCCCTTGGAGCCCTTGCAAGCAGTCTTTCCGTGACCGCTTCCAGGCCCCCTGCCTATTCTCTTCTTATTTTTCCTTGCGCCGTCATGGGGAACAAGGGAATCTAACGTTATCATACGGTACTCCAATGCTGGTACTGTTCTTGTTTAGAATACATGCCGCAAAAGATCAGCCGGAAACCTCGCGTTCAGCTTCCTGTGGCCCGGACTGGATCGTCTTTCCCCTGAGCTTGGCCCTGGCTACAGAATCCTTGATTTCATTCAGCCCGTTGAACGTGGCCCTTATTACATTGTGGGGATTGTTGGTTCCAATGCATTTTGTCAGCACATCGTGAATACCAGCGGCCTCCATGATGGCCCTGACCACCGCCCCGGCGATAACGCCGGTGCCAGGAGGTGCCGGCTTCAAAAGCACACGGCCCGCTCCGAACCTGCCTATAATTTCATGGGGGATGGTGGTTCCTACCATGGGAATTTTCACCATGGCCTTCCTGGCCTTTTCCGTGGCCTTCCTAAGGGCATCGGGCACTTCCTTGGCCTTGCCCATGGCAAAGCCCACACCGCCTTTTCCGTCGCCCACAACTGCCAGGGCGCTGAATGAAAACCGCCGGCCACCTTTTACCACCTTGGCCACCCTGTTTATGAAGACAATCTTTTCAATCAGCTCCAGATCTTTTTGTTCGTTATATGCTTGCAAACTAAAACCCCTTTTAATATGACTGAACGAAGAAACGATTACTAAAAGACAAGACCACCTTCCCTGGCTCCTTCTGCAAGGGCCTTTACCCGTCCGTGGTACAGGTATCCGCCCCGGTCAAAGACGACATGCTCTATGCCTTTTTCCTTTGCCCTGGCGGCAATGAGCTTCCCAACTTCCCTGGCGGCGGCTGCCTTGCCACCCTCGAGTTCGCCAACGTCCTTCAGATCAGACGCCATGGAAGAGGCCGAAACTATGGTGATACCCTTCTCATCATCGATGAGCTGGGCCACCATGTAACGGTTGCTCCTGAAAACTGAAAGACGAGGCCGCTGACCGGTACCGAATACCTTCTTGCGGATACGTAACTTTCGCCTGAATCGAGCCTTTCGCCTTGGATTAGTCTTTCCCATATCTGTAATTCCTGATCAATTACTTTGCTGCAGCCTTTCCGGCCTTTCTTATGATTACCTCGTCAGAATATCTAATACCCTTGCCCTTGTACGGTTCAGGGGGACGAAATGCCCTTATTTTCGCCGCTGTCAGACCCAGGGTCTCCTTGTCGTATCCTTCAAGTATAATCTTGATTTCCTTCTGCCTTTCCACCTTTGCCGTAATCCCTTCGGGCAGCGGAAAATCAATGGGATGTGAGAAACCCAGGTGAAGAAGCAGATTCTTGCCCTTTTCTTCCACCTTGTATCCCACGCCCGTGACTATCAGTTCCCTCTTGAAACCGGTACTGACTCCCTTGACCATATTGGCTACAAGGGCGCGGGTTAAACCGTGCAGGGCCCTGACCGGCTTGGAATCACTACTCCTCCTGACGTGAAGGGTCTCTCCTTCCATTTCCAGACTTACCTTGGGGTTTATCTTGCGTTCAAGCTTACCCTTTGGTCCCTGGACAAGGACGGTTTCCCCCTTGATCTCGACTTTCACCCCGGAAGGGATCTTTATGGGTAATTTTCCAATTCGGGACATCTCTTATCTCCAGATTACCAAACAGCGCAAACGACTTCGCCGCCCACACCCTGCTTCTTGGCAGCAGAACCAGTCATTACACCCTTTGAGGTTGAAATTATGGCAACTCCCAGGCCGCCCCTGACCACGGGAATTTCGTCCTTGTCTACGTAAATTCTCCTGCCCGGCCTGCTGATCCTTTGCAGGTTGGACAGCACCGGGACTCCCTTGTGGTATCTCAGGGTGATCCTGATGATTCCCTGCTTGCCGTCCTTGATTATCCTGTGGCTATTGATGAATCCTTCTTCCCTCAGAAGATTGGCTATGTTCAGCTTTAACTTGGAAGCAGGGACATCCACCTTCTCGTGACCAGCCCTGACCGCGTTTCTGATTCTAGTCAGCATATCTGCTATTGGATCTGTCATTGACATAACAAAGTACCTTGTACCTTTTTTTCTAAATTACCAGCTGGATTTTGTAACACCCGGGAGAAGGCCGTGAGAAGCCATTTGCCTGAAGCAGATTCTGCACAATCCGAATTTCCTGAGAAAAGCCCTGGGGCGCCCGCAAATAGGACACCTGTTGTATCGTCTCACCTTGAACTTCGGTTCCCTGTTCGCCTTTTCCATTAAAGATTTTCTGGCCAATTCTCCCTCCTGTCTTCTACTTCCTGAAAGGCATTCCTATGGATTCTAGCAAAACAAGGGCCTCCTTGTCTGTCTCGGCAGTAGTCACTATGGTGACATTAAGACCCTTTATCTTGTCTATCTTGTCATAATCGATTTCCGGGAAGATTATGTGTTCCCGGATGCCAAGGCTGTAATTGCCCCTGCCGTCAAAGGCCTTCCTGGAAATGCCCCGGAAGTCCCTGATTCGCGGAATGGCTATGTTTATCAGCTTGGTGAGGAAATCGTTCATGCGTTTCCCCCTGAGCGTGACCATGCAGCCAATGGGCATGCCTGCCCTGAGCTTGAATGCGGCTATGGACTTTCTAGCCCTGGTTATCACGGGCCTCTGCCCTGCTATCTGAGCCAGCTCCTCAGCAGCTGAATCCAGAATCTTCGCATTCTGGATGGCCTCTCCAAGCCCCATATTCAGCACCACCTTTTCGAGCTTGGGAACCTGCATCCTGTTCTTATACCCAAACTCCTCAAGGAGCCTTGGCACGGCTTCCTGTTCGTATTTCTCCTGAACGTGCAACATCAGTTATATGCCTCCCGAAGGCTACTTGCTCTCAGTTGGAATGACTTCTCCACACTTCTTGCAGATCCGGACCTTTGTTCCGTCCTCAAGCACCTTTTTTGATATCCTGACCGGATCGGTGCACTTGGGGCAGATGAGCCTGAGATTGGAAATGTGTATGGAAGCCTCTTTTTCAATTATCCCACCGGAAGACTGCGGGCCAGGCTTGGTATGCCGCTTGACCATCTGGGCACCTTCAACAATGGCGCGGTACTTGTTGGACAGCAGGAGCTTGATCTTTCCCACCTTTCCCCTGTCCCTGCCGGCCATGACCATGACCCGGTCATTTTTCCTGAGATATGTCTTGATTGTCTTCATTTCCGGTTCAACTCCAATATCCTAAAGGACCTCCGGTGCCAGGGAGACAATCTTCATGTAGCGCTTCGCCCTGAGCTCCCTTGCTACTGGTCCAAATATACGCGTTCCAACGGGCTCGCCGTACTGGTTGATAAGGACCGCCGCGTTTTCATCAAAACGGATCAGGGACCCGTCGGGCCTCGGTATCTCCTTCTTGGTCCTTACAACAACCGCCCTGGTAACATCACCCTTCTTTACCTTGGAGTTGGGGATGGCCTCTTTTACAGTGACCACGATGGTGTCCCCTACCCTGGCATAACGGCGCCTGGTGCCTCCAAGGACCCGAATACACAGGACCTTCTTGGCACCAGAATTATCGGCAACATTTAATTTGCTTTCCTGCTGGATCATGGTTCAATTCCTCAAACTTGGTCTAAACGGCTCTCTCTACTATCTGTCTGACAATCCAGCGTTTTCTCTTGCTGAGCGGCCTGTGTTCCTCAATGACTATGGTGTCGCCTACTCTGCACTCGTTCTTTGGATCGTGAGCCATATATTTTTTTCTCTTCTGGACAAACTTTCCGTAAATGGGGTGCCTGAACCTCCTAAGCACTATCACGGTAACAGTTTTGTCATTCTTGTCGCTGGAGACCACCCCGGTAAGTGTCCTGCGTAATCCCTTGGCTGTTTCCATATTAATCCTCGGCACCCTGTAACTGTTTTTCTCTGATGATGGTATTCACACGTGCAATGTCCCGCCTGACCAGTTTCAACCTGGCTGTGTTCTCCAGCTGGTGAGTGGCATGCTGAAACCTCAGGTTGAACAGTTCCTTTCTAAGCTCTGTGTCTTTCTGTCTCAGTTCATCCACACTGAGATCCCTGAAACTCTCTACAGTCTTCATAGGCCAGGACTCCTGCGAACTATCTTTGTAGGTATGGGAAGCTTGTGAGAGGCGAGACGGAGGGCCTCAACCGCGGCCTTTTCGTCAACACCTTCCATTTCGTACAGGATCCGCCCGGGTTTCACGGGAGCCACCCAGTATTCCACGCCACCCTTTCCTTTACCCATACGGGTTTCAGCGGGTTTCTTGGTGATTGGCTTGTCCGGGAAGATCCGTATCCAGATCTTGCCCTTTCTCTTGACATGCCTGGTTATGGCAATACGTGCGGCCTCGATCTGCTGGGCCGTGATCCTGCCCTTTCCCAGGGCCTTGAGTCCATAATCGCCAAAATTCAACGTATTACCCCTCTGGGCAACACCCTTTATACGCCCTTTCTGACGTTTGCGGTATTTTATTTTCTTGGGTGCTAACATCTCTTCTTACCTGTCTTGTATTCTAAATATCCATGGAAAGGATCTCGGATTCCTTGTCTGGCAGAACCTCGCCCTTGAAGATCCAGACCTTGACCCCGATGACACCGTAAGTAGTCATGGCCTGGGCAAAGCCGTAATCTATGTCTGCCCTGAGCGTATGAAGAGGAACCCTTCCTTCCAGGTACCATTCACGCCTGGCCATCTCGGCACCGCCCAGCCTGCCTGAACAGGCTATCCTGATGCCCTGTGCCCCGAACTTCAGGGCCATGCCCACGGCCCTTTTCATGGCACGACGAAACGACACCCTTCTTTCCAGCTGTGCCGCAACATTTTCTGCCACGAGCTGCGCGTCAAGCTCAGGCCTTCTCACTTCTGTAATATCTATCAGCACAGGACCCTTGGTCAGCTGCTCAAGGGACTTTTTCAGGGATTCTATCTCCACACCCTTTTTACCAATGACGATTCCAGGCCTTGCAGTATGGATCCGGACCCTGAGACGCTTGGCTGCCCGCTCGATCTCGATCTTGGAGATACCTGCATGGTACATGCGCTTTTTCACATGCTTGCGGACCCTGTGATCCTCGTGCACGTACTTGGGGTATTCCTTGTTGGCAAACCACTTTGAATCCCATGACCGGGTAATCTTTAATCTTATTCCTATCGGATTAACTTTCTGACCCAAAATCGCCTCCCAGAATCAACTGTCTAAAATTCATCAAGTACTATGGTTATATGGGACAGCTTATGACGGATGCCATATGCCCTGCCCATTGCCCTGGGCCGCCAGCGCTTGAGCTGCGGGCCCTGATCAACATAAATCTTCTTGACGTACAGGCTGTCTAGATCAAGATTCATATTTTCAGACGCATTGGCAAGGGCCGACTCCAGAACCTTCTTTATTATCCTTGCTCCCTTCTTGGGGGAAAGGCTCACTATCTGCATTGCCTCATCTACGGGCTTATTCCTGATAAGATCTGCCACGAGCCTCGCCTTCTGAGGCGATATTCGTCTGAACTTGGCTATTGCCTTGGCCTCCATGATCAACCTTCCTATTTCTTCTTTACCTTGGATTTCTTGTCAGCCGCATGGCCATAAAAAGTGCGAGTAGGCGCAAATTCACCCAGTTTGTGTCCCACCATGTTTTCCGTGACAAAAACCGGTATGAACTTTCTGCCGTTATGCACGGCAAAGGTCAATCCGACCATTTCAGGAATTATCATAGAGCGCCTGGACCAGGTCTTTATGACCTTTCTGTCATTGGTGTCAATGGCCTTCCTGACCTTCCTCAACAAATGCTCGTCTACGAACGGTCCTTTTTTTATCGATCTTGGCACAAGCCTGTTCTCCTTTGGTTACAGACGGTTACTTCTTATGTCTACTGCGTACGATAAAGGCGTCACTGGGTTTCTTCCGCCTCGTGCGGTAACCCTTCGTGGGCCATCCCCAGGGGCTGCACGGATGACGCCCGCCAGAGGATTTTCCTTCGCCTCCACCCATGGGATGATCCACAGGGTTCATTGCCACACCCCTGACCCTTGGCCGTCTTCCCAGCCACCGGCTCCTTCCTGCCTTGCCGATGGAGATGTTCTCGTGTTCAAGGTTCCCCACCTGTCCGATGGTGGCCCTGCATTCCTGGAGAAACATCCTGACCTCTCCGCTTGGAAGGCGAATCTGCACGTACTTTCCTTCCTTGGCCATGAGCTGGGCAGCTCCCCCGGCACTTCTTACAACCTGGCCGCCTTTGCCTGGCCTCATCTCGATGTTGTGAAGCATGGTGCCAAGGGGGATATTCTTGAGGGGCATGCTGTTTCCCGGTTTTACATCCGTAACGTCATCAGATATCACCGTATCCCCTGTCTTCAGCCCAAGGGGGGCAAGTATATATCTTTTCTCGCCATCTGCATAGTGCAAAAGGGCGATCCTTGCACTCCTGTTGGGATCGTATTCTATGGCAGCCACCTTGGCTGGAATGCCAAGCTTATTCCGCTTGAAATCGATCACACGGTATTTGCGCTTGTGTCCGCCACCCCTGTGGCGCGTGGTAATCCGGCCACGGGAATTTCTGCCGCCGCTTTTCTTGAGCGGCTTCAAAAGGCTCTTTTCCGGCTCCTTCTTGCTCAGCTCCTCGTCGTGAATGACGCTCATGAAGCGCCGGCCGGGAGATGTGGGTTTATATTTTTTTACCGCCATTATGCACCCTCAAACAGATCGAATTTTTCGTCCGGGTATAGCCTGACTATGGCCCTCTTGACGTTTGGTCTCCGCCCTATGTACTTCCCGCTTCTCTTTTTTTTGCCCTTGCGGTTAAGTGTCTGGACAGCAAGTACCTTCTTCTTGAGAAGTTTTTCCACGGCCTCCTTGATTTCTATCTTGTTGGCCCGTGGGTCAACCTCAAGGTAGATCTGGTTGTTAACCTCGTTATGGAGCGTGGCCTTCTCCGTTATTACGGGAGATTTAATTACAGAATAAAGGTCTTTCATTTACTTGAGCCTCTCTTCCATGGCCTCTACAGCAGGCTCGTGAATTATCAGGTATTCGTGTTTCAAAAGGTCGTAAACATTGAGCCCGCCCTGGGTCAGCACCTTCACCCCCGGGATGTTTCTGGCAGAAAGTTCAACGGTCCTGTCCCGGTCACTGGTGACGATTACCGCCTTTTCCACCTCGAACAGGTCCAGAAGTTCAACCATCTTCTTGGTCTTTATCTCTTCCAGGCCGAACTCCCTGAGGACATAAAGCCTCTTTGACGCAAGCTTGTCACTCAGGGCCATCTTGAGGGCCAGCTTCCTCACCTTCTTGGGCAGATTGTATGAGTAGCTTCGCGGCTTGGGACCGAAAACGATTCCGCCCTTTCGCCACAGCGGGGACCTGATGCTTCCCACCCGGGCACGTCCGGTGCCCTTTTGTCTCCAGGGTTTGCGCCCGCCTCCCCTGACCTCTGATCTGGTCTTCGTGGAGGCCGTGCCTGCCCTCCTCTTTGCCATCTGCCACTTTACGACTTCATGGAGAAGCCCCACCTTGGGCTCAACACCAAAGACAGAATCGGCCACATCCAAATCGCCGATCTTTTCCTTTTTCGAATTATAGACTGCCAGGGTAGCCATAATATTGCCCTGTCTCCTGCCTTTTATTTAAAATTGATAAGGACCATCTGGTTGACAGCCCCTACTACACCGCCCTTGACCAGTAGGAGATTTTCCCCTGGCCGGACATCTATTATAAGAGAATTCTTTATTGTCTCTCTTTTCCCACCGAGGCGGCCCGGCATCTTTTTGCCCTTGATCACCTTTGAGGGATAGGCACTCATACCTGAGGAGCCCACGGCCCTGTGGTGCTTGGAGCCATGCCCCATGGGGCCACGGGAAAAACCGTGCCTCTTTACCGTACCGGCATAGCCTTTACCCTTGCTGGTTCCCACGATATCCACGAGCTGTCCCAGCTCCACATCCTTGAGGGAAAGTTCCTGGCCCACCTGGAAATCCTCGGGGTTTTCCACCGGGATCTCCCGGATGTAACGAAAACCCGTGTCTGTCCCGGCCTTTTCCACATGCCCCCTCATGGGCTTGTTCAGCCTGAAAAGAGGTTTTCTGCCGAATCCAAGCTGAAGGGCATTGTAACCCTCCTTCTCCTTGGTCTTTTTCTGCAGTACCACACAGGGGCCTACTTCCAACACGGTCACCGGCAGAGAGCTGCCATCTTCTGAAAACACCCGTGTCATGCCCAGTTTTTTACCCATAAGGGCCTTGACGCTAGCCATTTCTTATCAGTCCCCGTTTACAATTTTATTTCTACATCCACTCCAGCAGACAACTCCAGTTTCATGAGGGCATCAATAGTCTGCTGGGTGGGTTCCAAAATATCTACCAGTCTCTTGTGGGTACGGACCTCAAACTGCTCTCTGGACTTCTTGTCTATGTGAGGCGATCTCAGGACCGTATAGCGGCTGATCTTGGTCGGCAGGGGAATCGGGCCTGCAATCCTGGCCCCTGTTCTCCTGGCCGTATCCACGATCTCGCTGAGAGACCTGTCAAGCTGCTTATGATCATAGGCCTTAAGGCGTATTCGTATTCTCTGTGTAGGGACCATCATCCCGTTAGCACCCCTCTTGAAACCTTATTCTATTATCTTGCTTACGACTCCGGCGCCCACAGTGCGGCCACCTTCCCTGATGGCAAACCTCAATCCGTCTTCCATGGCTATGGGCTGGATCAGGTCTGCCTTTATCTTTACGTTGTCTCCAGGCATCACCATCTCT
>CAYZJS010000109.1:0-16477 GCA_964478865.1 uncultured Thermodesulfatator sp. | reverse complement strand
CGTTTAAAACGACAGAAGCATCTTTTCTGGCTTGATACTTGGCATCAGTTTCTCCAGTGCCCCGCTCAATATCATCTGTTTCATGCGAAAAACTTACAGGATGCCTAATATGTTGTATTGCATCTGCCGCCTCGTAAAAATAATGCCAGCATGTCTTCAGTCAACTCCATTTGCCGTTTCCCAATATGCTCTCTACGCCAAGAGTCAATGCTATAGATTGCAACCCATGTCGCTATCAATAACGATGCGTGTTTTAAGAATTCTATCCAACTCATTTGTGCACTTTACTTATTGGCAGCTATAAGCATCAACTTGTATTAAGGTTCGAAACCCATTACTGGTAATTTGAGATACAGCGAAAGCATTACCGCCCATAGAAGCGATTTGATTTCTGATTTTATTTAAAGCTCCACGACGATCATCTGCGATATCCCATCCATTTCCTTCTGATGCATCAACAACACCAAGAAATTTGCATTTCGTCGCCCAATCAGGTTGGATTTGGCGTACCAGCCTGCCATTTTGAGTTAATTGTGTAGCACATCCAATTAACAAGCAACTGATTGTAATTATTAGAAAAGTGTTTCTCATTTTCTCTCCTTTTTCAAGCTAACAGTGTAATAGGCTGCATGCAGCCTATTCCAATAAGTCTGACATCAACCTAACCCATTATAGGGATTTTAAATTTCAACAAGTTACAATCTTCTATTAAATTCCCCATTTTCAAAAAAAACAATACAACCAGATGAATCGTCAGCCTAACCAGGAACAGATCGCGAGGTTTTGGAACAAGTACCGAATGGCACTTGCGGCCCACCATATCCATGGAAAAACTGCCGACTGGTACGTCAAGCGTGCTGAATTTTTTATAAAGTCTGCAAAAGGCCTTAAACTCAGAGAGCATTCCCCTGAAGATATCAAGGCTTACCTCTCTCGCCAGATACTGGATTATCATCTCGCCGACTGGCAACTTTCCCAGGCGGTAGATGCCCTGAAAATTCTTTTCATGGAAACAGTGAAGGTTGAATGGGCATCTGATTTTCCGTGGGACAAGTGGAAAGAACCCCATCTTCACTTCCCGGATGTGCTTGAACAGTTTGACCGGACAGGAAGACACCTTTCTTTCTCCCATGGAGAAAGACGATTCAAGGATACACTTAAGGGCCGGCAAGTGATAGAGGCCCACGGAAAGGAATTTGAGCGCCTGAGTCAGGCTATTCGGGCCAGGCATTATTCCCTCCGGACAGAACGGACCTACATGGACTGGTTCATCAGGTTTATAACTTTCCATGACCTGGAAGACCCCAGAAAGCTCGGGGCTGAAGAAGTAAATGAATACCTGGGTTACCTGGCAAATGTTAGGCAGGTCTCCTCCAACACTCAGCGGCAGGCATTGAACGCCCTGTGCTTTTATTACAGGCACGTAATTCAAAGGCCCCTTGGTGAAATAGGCCCGTTTACGAAGGCAAAACGCAAAAGAAAAATCCCGGTGGTCCTTACAAGAAGCGAGGTTACCCGGCTCTTTGAGCAACTCACAGGGTCCTATTGGCTCATGGCCGGGCTTCTCTACGGCTCGGGGCTCAGACTCATGGAATGCATGAGGCTCAGGATAAAGGATATAGATTTCGAGCAGGGGCAGATCATTGTACGAGACGGAAAGGGCAAAAAAGACAGGATCACCATGCTGGCAGACAAATTCAGCCAGCCTCTCAGTCAACACCTCGAAAAAGTGAGGCAGCTTTATGAACAGGATCAGGCTACAGGCGTCGGAGGGGTCTTCATATGGCCTGCCCTTTCCCGCAAGTATCCGTCTGCCCAAAAGGAATGGGCATGGCAATACGTCTTTCCATCTGCAAAACTGTCCCCAGACCCCAGGACAGGGACGCTCAGGCGCCATCATGTGCATGAAAGCGGACTGCAAAGGGCAGTAAAAAAAGCTGCCATCGAGGCGGGCATTTCCAAGAGGGTCAGCTGCCACACCCTGCGTCACACCTTTGCCACCCAGCTCCTGGAGGCTGGCTACGATATCCGGACTGTCCAGGAATTGCTTGGCCACGCGGATGTCTCCACAACCATGATCTATACACACGTCCTTAACCGGCCGGGCCTTTCCGTAAAAAGTCCGGCTGATTTATGAACAGGACATGTTCATAGCTTTATCACTTGGTGATTAATTGCTCAAGAAAAGATTTCGAAAAATACATGTTTAAGGGCCCCGGCGCCGGACCTTTCACGGTGAATCACGCACATTATCCGAAGATACGGGGCGTAGTGGGTGCAGAGAGGCCAGGGGCCGGAACCCAGAAAGGTTTTTTACCATTTCCGGCAAGCATCCGATAAAAAGATGGGACGGGAGAAAATCCCATCACAAACTTTATTTATAAACAGATCAGAACAAGATAAAAAAGGAATGCCAGGTGGATGCAAAAATAATAAATCCGTTTCTTGAAGCTGCCATGAACGTCTTGAAGACCATGGCAATGATAGAGGCCCGCCCTGAAAAACCCTTCATCAAGAAGGATGATACAGCCCTTGGGGATGTTTCCGGCATAATCGGCATAACCGGTGCGGCCCAGGGTTCAATGTCTATCTCCTTTGAATCGCCATGCATATGTTCAGTGGTCACCAACCTGTTCGGGATTTCAATCAATGAAATAAACGACGAGGTCAAGGATGCCGTTGGAGAAATGACAAACATGATATGCGGGGATGCGAGAAGGCGCCTGGAAGGAGCAGGTATTTTACTCCAGGCAGGCACCCCCACGGTAGTTGCAGGAAAAAACCACTCGATAACCCACATTCATACCGGTCCGTGCCTGGCCGTACCGTTCAACACGGACACGGGGAAATTCGTCCTGGAGGTTGCCTTTAACGATTAAGGGCGTCCAGGGCCCTGGAGATCTCCTCCTTGATCGCCCTGGCGGCCCCCGGAGGATCTACGGAATCCCTCACGGGCCGCCCGACCACCAGGTAATCCGAGCCGTTCATGATGGCGGAAAAGGGGGTGGCGCTCCGGACCTGGTCATCGTTTTGCAGGCTGCTGCCTGTATCCGGCCTTATGCCGGGTGTTACTATTACAAGGTCGTGGCCCACCTCCTGCCTCACCGCTGCTGTTTCCCTGGGAGAACATACAATACCGGTGCATCCTGCCTTCTCCGCAGCAGCCGCCCGGCTGACCACGAGCTCCTGAATGGTTCGGCTGGCCCCAAGCTCCCGGATTTCTTCCTCACCAAGACTCGTAAGAACCGTTACTGCCAGTATCTTCACGTCTCCTGCAGCCCCTGCGGCAGCCTCCATGATAGACATGTTGCCGTGGACCGTGGAAAAGGTTATGCCGCGTCCGTGAAGCTGGCGCACCGCCAGCTCGACGGTCCTTGGAATATCGTAGAATTTGAGGTCCAGCATCACCCTGAGGCCCCTTTCAACCAACCACTCCACCGTGGAGAAACCGCCTGCCAGGAATAGCTGGAGGCCCACCTTGAAAAAGCGGACTTCGGATTCCAGGGACCTGACCAGCCGCCTGGCATCATCTGCTGCGGGGACGTCCAGTGCAAAAATCAGGCGTTCATCAAGGGGGATATTTTTAACTTGCATTTTTCACCTCTTCTTAGGACATTGAAAACATAATACGCATGAAATGGCAACCGGTCCGTACCCGGTTGCCCTGCAGCCAATAATAGCCTTTTCATGGAGAAGCTCATGAAAGAACAAACGCTCAGACGGATGCAAAGGCTCAGAAAAAGCCTTTCGGCCCGGGGCCTTGATGCAGCACTCATCACCTGCCCGGAGAACAGGTTCTACTTCAGCGGTTTCGATGCAGAAGACCTGGGCCTTGCCGAATCCGCGGGCGCCCTTCTGATAACGAGAAAGCGGCAGTTTCTCCTTACCGACGGCAGGTACGACATACAGGCCCGCAAGCAGGCCCCGGGCTTCGAGATAATCGTTTACAAAAAGGGGCTGCCCCCGGAACTGAAAAAGGTCTTTGAAAAAACCCGGGTGCAAAACTGCGCCTTTGAGCCCGGGTATATCACCTGCAGCAGGTTTGAAGGCCTGAAAAGGGCTGTTCCACGTGTAACATGGCACGAGATGGGAGACATCTGCCGGAAGATGAGGCTGTTCAAGGACGAGAGGGAGTGCACCTTGATCCGCCAGGCCCAGCAGGCGGCGGAAAAGGTGTTTGAAAAGGTGCTTCCGGAAATAACACCCGGGAAGACGGAAAAGGAAATCGCCTTCCTCATACTCGAGGGGCTTTACACCAGGGCAGATGGGCCGTCCTTCCCGCCCATAGTCGCCTCTGGCCCGAACAGCGCCCTTCCCCATGCGGTACCCTCTGACAGGCCGTTACAGGAGGGAGAGCCCGTCATCGTGGACATGGGGGCGCGCCTTGACGGTTACTGCTCGGACATGACAAGGACCGTTTTCTGCGGAGAACCCTCCGGCAAGTTCAGGGAAATCTATGAAACCGTGAAAAGGGCTCAAAGGGCGGCCCAGCAGGGCATAGGCCCCGGAATGACCGGGAGGCAGGCGGACAGGCTGGCCAGGAAGGTTATCGAGGATGCCGGCTATGGCGAATATTTTGTCCACTCCCTGGGCCATGGCGTCGGTATTGCCATCCACGAGGCCCCGCTCCTTTCCCAGAGGTCCGGCAAGAAGCTCAAAAGCGGCATGGTCTTTACCGTGGAGCCCGGAATCTACATACCGGAAGAGGGCGGGGTAAGGCTTGAAAACATGGGGATTTTGGGGGATAAAGCCCTGGAAATAATCACGACGGACAGATGGTTTTATGACTTCTGAGCATAACGGGGCTCACCAGGCTGAACTCAGCCTTACAGAACACCTGGCAGAACTGAGGACAAGGCTTATCAGGTCGGCTGCTGCAGTGGCCGTGGGGTTTTGCATCTGCTATGCATTTATAAAACCCATCTTCGCCTTCCTGTCCCTGCCACTCAAGGAAGTGCTCCCTCCAGGCACCACGCTGATCTTCACCTCCTATCCGGAGGCCTTTTTCACATATCTGAAACTTGCACTCACTGCAGGCCTCTTCCTGGCAAGCCCCTTCATACTCCACGAGATATGGGCATTCATCTCCCCCGGGCTCTATCCCCACGAAAGGAAGTGGGCACTGCCCTTCATATTCTTTTCGAGCCTGTTTTTCATAGGAGGGGCCATATTCGGATATTTCGCCGTTTTCCCTGCGGCGTTCAGCTTCCTGGCAAGCTACGCGGGTGCAGACCTTAAACTCCTGCCAAGCATCAGCGAGTATTTCAGCCTGACCATAAAGTTGCTGCTGGGCTTCGGTGCAGCATTCGAGCTTCCCATATTCATGGTGTTCATGGCCCTGGTGGGCATCGTGGACGCACGGATGCTGAGGAAAAACAGGAAGTATGCCCTCCTGATCATATTCATAATCGCAGCAGTTCTTACGCCAACCCCGGACGTGGTGAACCAGTGCCTGCTGGCAGGCCCTCTCCTGGTTCTCTACGAAATCAGCATCATGCTTGTGGCCATCATTGGCAAAACGAAAGCACCTCGGCAATAACATCCCTGCCGTACATACCTTCTATCCCCCATATTGCCGCCTGGTGGCCGGCATTTTCCGCTATCTTTCCGTGATCCTTTTCAGGGACGCCCAGGTCCTCCAGGGATGCCGGGCACCCCACGGCCCTCAGCCACCTGCTGAAACTGTCTGCTGTCTCTTCGGGGCACGACGACAGGTCCCCATCCTCCCGGATTCCCAGGCAGCGCCTTCCAAACTGGCAAATCTTTTCCGGGCCGGCAGAGCCGGCCTTCCACCTCATCCAGCCAGGCAGAAGGGCTGCAAGGCCCGCCCCGTGGGCTACGCCGTAAATTGCACTGATTGCATGTTCTATAAGGTGCACGGGAAAGGGATGATCACCCACCCCGGCCCTGGTGAGGCCGTTTAGCGCCAGGGTGGCCGCCCACATGAAGGCTGCCCTCTGATTGTAGTCCTGCGGGGAGGCAATGCAGGATTCGGTGCATTTCATCAGGGTCCTCATCAGGCCTTCGGCCAGCTCATCCTGCACCGGTGTAAAGCTTGCAGGGCCGTTGAAATACGGTTCCATCAGGTGGCACACGGCATCCACGCCGCCGTAGGCCGTGTAATCCGCCGGCACGGTAAAGGTAAGCTCGGGGGCAAGAAAGGAGATCCTGGGATACACGTGTGGAGAGCCTGCAGCAAGCTTGAAGCCCGTCTCCTCGTTGGTTATCACCATGAATCCGTTCATCTCCGAGCCGGATGCCGCAAGAGTCGGTATGCACACCACTGGAAGGGCCTTTTCTATGACGGCCCTGCCCTCGAAGACATCCCAGATGTCCCTTTCCAGCAGGGCACCTGCCGCCACGGCCTTGGCAGTATCCATGACGCTTCCGCCTCCCAGGGCGACTATGACCTGTATGCCCCTGTCCCTGGCGGTTTCTATGCCCTCACGGACCTTTGAAAGCACGGGGTTTGACCTGACGCCCGGAAGATCACTGACGTCAAGGCCGGAAGAGGCCAGGTTGCTCCTGACCCGGTCATACACGCCGGTCTTTTTCACGCTTCCCATGCCTGTAACCAGGAGGCAGCTGGTGCCAAGGCCCTTGACTTCCCGGCCTGCTCCATCCAGTATGCCCCTGCCGAATATTATCCTGGTGGGATTACAGAACTCGAAATTTTCCATTGATCCTGTACCTCCTTGTGCCCAGACTAAAAAGGCGGCCCCTAACATGCCAAGGCCGCCTTGATCAGCTCTGATATACGGATTCTCTGAAACGGTCTAGCTTATGCCCAGTTCCTTTTCCTTTTCAGCTACCAGCAGCCTTGTCTTGACTGCGGTATCCGGCGTAAGACTCATGGAATCGATACCGCATTCCACCAGGAAGGCGGCGAAATCCGGAAAATCGCTTGGGGCCTGGCCACATATGCCGATCTTTCTCTTCTGCTCCTTGGCGGTATTGATGACCTGGCGTATCAGCCTTTTCACCGCCTCGTTTCTCTCGTCATAGATGTGGGAGACAAGCTCGGAATCCCTGTCGAGCCCCAGGGTGAGCTGGGTCAGGTCATTTGAGCCTATGGAGAAACCGTCGAAGACCTTGGCAAACTCGTCTGCCAGCACCACGTTGCTCGGGATCTCGCACATGACATAAATCTCGAGGCCGTTTTCGCCCTGTTTCAGCCCGTACTTGTCCATGATCCCGATGACCTTCTTGCCCTCTTCAACGGTACGGCAGAAGGGGATCATGCTCTTCACGTTTGAAAGCCCCATCTCGTCCCTGGCCTTCTTGAAGGCCTTGCACTCAAGGGCAAAGGCAGGCTCGAAATTCGGGGCGTAGTAGCGGGATGCCCCCCTCCAGCCGATCATGGGGTTGTGCTCCTCCGGCTCGTAAAGCCTTCCGCCTATGAGGTTTGCATACTCGTTGCTCTTAAAATCTGACATGCGGACGATGACGTCCTTCGGGAAGAAGCCCGCGGCGATCATGGCAATACCCTGGGCCAGCTTGTCCACGAAGAATTCCGCCTTGTCGTCGTAAGCGGCGGTCTTCTCGTCTATCGCCTCTACGATTTCCCGGATGTCGGCATCAGAGGCGGCCTTGGACTTCAGCTCCTCGTAGTTGAGAAGTGCCAGGGGGTGTATGCCGATATGGGAGTTTATGATGAACTCAAGCCTTGCAAGCCCCACGCCGTCGTTTGGAATCTGGCCCTGGTCAAAGGCCTGCTCCGGGATGCCCACATTCATCATTATCATGGTTTTTGTCTTGGGGACATTGGAAAAGTCGATCCGCTCGACTTCGTACTTCAGAAGGCCGCGGTAAACCTTTCCTTCCTCACCCTCGGCACAGGACACCGTTACGTCCTCCCCGCTGGTTATGGCTTCGGTACCGTTTTCCGTGCCCACCACGCAGGGTATGCCCATTTCCCTGGATATGATGGCCGCATGGCAGGTTCTTCCTCCCCTGTTCGTGACTATGGCAGAGGCCACCTTCATGATGGGCTCCCAGTCGGGGTCTGTCATATCGGTAACAAGGACCTCTCCTGCGTTGAACTGGGTAATTTCACTCACGTCCCTGATGACGTGGGCCTTGCCCTGTCCTATCTTGCTTCCCACTGCCTTGCCTGTGGCCAGGACCTCTCCCTTTTCCAGGAGCTTGTATGTCTCCATATAGTTGCTGTCCTTCTGGGAATGAACGGTCTCCGGCCTCGCCTGGACTATGAACAGCTCCCCGGTGCCGACCTTTTCCCCGTCGCCGTCCTTGGCCCATTCGATGTCCATGGCCTTCTTGTAATGCTCCTCGATGATGCATGCCCACTTGGCAAGCTTGAGGATTTCATCGTCTGAAAGGACGTATCTCCTGCGCTCCTCAGGGGAAGTCTCCACATTCTTCACCGGTTCATTGGGATCCGTGGTGTAAATCATGCGGTGCTGCTTGAGCCCCAGGCGCTTGCTTACGATGGGGCGGAAACCCTTTTTCAGTGTGGGCTTGAAAACGTAAAATTCGTCCGGGTTGACCGCGCCCTGGACCACGTTTTCACCAAGCCCCCAGGCCCCGGTGATGTAGACCACGTCTTCAAAGCCGCTTTCAGTATCTATGGTGAACATTACGCCGGAGCTTGCACTGTCGCTCCTTACCATCTTCTGAACCGCAATGGACAGATATACGTCGAAATGACCAAAGCCCTTATCGTGCCTGTAGGAGATGGCCCTGTCGGTAAAGAGGCTGGCAAAACACTTGTGACATGCCTCTATGAGGGCGTCTGTGCCGGTGATATTCAGAAATGTTTCCTGCTGGCCCGCAAAGGATGCATCCGGCAGGTCTTCTGCTGTTGCGGACGAACGCACTGCCACGTCCACGTTTTCGTAATACTCCTCTTCCATCTGGGCATAAGCCTTCTTGATGGCCTCTTCCAGGTCTTCCGGAAACTTGGCGTTCAGGATGATTTCCCTGACCTTTTTCCCGCGTTCCCTAAGGTTGTTGATGTCACTGGTATCAAGGCCTTCAAGGGCATCGCGTACTGCCTGCTCAATGCCTGCATCCTTCAGAAGGTGCTTGTATGCCTCGGCTGTAATGGCAAAACCGTTTGGTACATGCACTCCCTCGCTGGAAAGGTGCTGATACATCTCACCAAGGGACGCGTTTTTTCCTCCAACCAGAGGGACATCCTCAATCCCGATCTCCTTAAACCATAGTATGAATGGTTTATCACTCATCACCGACAACCTCCTTGAATTTTAATAACCTTTATAAAAATAAAAGGCCGTCTGGGCGTAACCTCGGAAGGTGCTCCAGACGGCCTGTGTTTAATCTGTCTTCAGATTCTGCCTTTTTGCAAGGCATGTGCAGGACATGGGGCCTGGGCGACATGCCCCTGTTGCATGAAATCCGGTTTTGACAATCAGAGTCGCTGATACTTTTCACTATTTCCCTCTGAGGCCCCCCTGTTTTATTGGGAAACACCGTTTTTTGAGGCCTCCGCTGCCAGCACTGGCGAAACCGCCCCGTTACCCCTCGGGGCCACTGCCCCGGAAATAAACATGCTGCCTTACATTAAACTATCAATGTTTTTTCTGTTTGGCAACAATCCAGGCCTTTAAAGCCTCAGAGTTTCCGCAGCTCCGCCGTGCTTATCTTTCTTCCCTTCTTCCTGAACTCCGCGGGTTCAAGGCCGTGCTTTTCAATGAGCTTGTAAAGGTCAGCCCTGTAATAGCCGGCAAGCTTGGCCGCAGCACTGATGTTGCCCTTGGTGAACCTCAGGAGATCCTCGAGGTATTTCTTTGTGAATTCAAACCTGGCATCCTTCAGGGGCACAAAGGAGGAACTCCTTGAAAAATCGGCAAGGGGTGTATTGGCCAGGAGGTCCTTGTCTATCACCTCCCCCTGGCAGGTTGCCGCCAGAAAATCCACCAGATTCTCCAGTTCCCTTACGTTTCCGGGCCAGTCGTACCTCTTCAGCGCCTCGAGAACGTCCTCGTCTATCCAGTTTATCTGCTTTTTCATCTTTTTCAGGGCGGGTCCGAGAAAGTGGCTGAAGAGCACGGGGATATCCTCCCTCCTCTCCCTTAGGGAAGGCATCATCAGCGGGACCACGTGTATCCTGTAAAAAAGGTCCTCCCGGAAGGTGCCCTTGGCCACCATTTCCTTGAGATCCCGCTTGGTTGCAACTATCAGGCGCACGTCAACCTTCCTGATCCTGTCGCTGCCAAGGGGCTTGACCTCCCCGGTCTCGATGACCCTCAGGAGCTTGGCCTGCATGGACTCGGCCATCTCTCCCACCTCGTCCAGAAACAGGGTGCCCCTGTCCGCCGAGGCAAACACCCCGTTTTTCGATGTAACCGCGGACGTAAAGGCGCCGCGGACATGGCCGAACAGCTCGTCCTCCAGCATTGTCTCGGGAATTGCAGCACAGTTGACCGCCACGAACGGCCCCTTGCTCCGGTTGCTGTACATGTGTATTGCCTGGGCGACAAGTTCCTTTCCCGTGCCGGATTCACCGAAGATACTCACGGTTATGTCCGTTGGGGCCACCTGCAGTATCTGCTTGAAAACGGCCTTCATCTGGGGGCTCTTGCCGATTATGCCCGCGAATTCGTGCTGGCCCTCCAGCAGCCCTTCGAAATCGTGGATCTTCCTGAGAAGTATCCTTTTCTCAAGGGCCTGCTCGATCTTGATCTCGAGTTCCTTGTGGTCTACCGGCTTGGTAACGTAGGAAAAGGCGCCGGCCCTTATGGCCTCAACCGCCTGTTCAATTGTGCCGTAGGCGGTGAAAATTATGGTCTGCAGGTAGGGATTCACCTCAAGGCACTTCTGCATCAGCTCCTGACCGGTGAGCTTTTCCATCCTCTGGTCGGTGATGAGCAGCTCTATGTCCTGCCTGTCGGAAAATATATTCAGGGCCTCGAAAGGGTCCGTGGTTGCAATGACCTGGTAACCAAGCAGTTCCAGGCGCATCTTCATAACCTCCACGATATTCTGGTCGTCATCTACCAGGAGAATCCTGGCCCTGGCATGGGAAACACCTGGCTTTTCGATTGCCTTGGTTTTTTGCATGAAAGATTAACCTTTTGCTGATATGATGGAATTATTGTTTTGCTTCAAAATGGAATTACAAAGATGTTCTAAGGATGAAAATCTTCTCTTTTTTCAGTCTATATCAAAAACTCCTGGCGGGCTATCTATTTTTGCTGGCCATACTCATTCTGCCCTGTATCTTTTCCATTTATTCCATTTACAAAATAGAGGCAACAGTTTCCACCTTTTTCAAGCGCACGCTTCAGATTTCCTCTTCCATCGAGTATGCCAAGAACCTGGTCCCTTCCCTGGAGGCCGAGGCAAGGCGGCTGATAATCCTCCACAAGGAAGACTCCCTAAAGGCGGTCAAGCCCCTGATCGCCGACCTGGAACAGAGAATAGACCCCGTTGCCGTGCCCGAACCCCGGGACCTCCAGGACAATTTCAAGGAATTCAGGGGCACGCTTGCCATGCTGAACTTCATGGTGTCCCAGCCCGGCATACTCAAAAAGAAACCTCCCGGGCAGCCTGAGCAGGAAATGAATATCACCGACGAGGCAAGGGAGCAGGAAATAAAGGGCCTGACATATCATCTCATGGAACTTCTCAGAAAGGCCGAGGAAATCCAGAAAAGATCCCTGGAGCAAAAATCCAGGGAGAGCTCCGAGATCATAGCGCAGGTAAAAAACGGAATCCTGCTGCTCCTTCTGCTGGCTACCATAGTGGCCCTCACCGTGCCCTGGGCCCTTTACATTTACATAAAAAGGCCCCTGGGGTTCCTGCAAAAAGGCATTCATGCCATTGGAAAGGGTGATTTCGACCACCAGATTCCTGTGGTGAGCAAGGACGAGCTGGGAGAGCTTGCCGATTCATTCAATCACATGGCCAGGAGCCTGAAGGAACTCGATACCCTGAAATCGGATTTCATCGCAGTGGCTAGCCACGAGCTCAAGACACCCCTGGCAGCCATGATGGAGGCCTCAAAACTCCTTGGAGAGCCCCAGATCGGCAAGCTGAACGACAGGCAGGAACGCCTGGTAACAGTGCTGAACACCAGCATGGCACGGTTCAAGACCCTGGTGGAGGAACTCCTCGATCTTTCCAAGATGCAGGCAGGGCTGGTGTGCCTTGAAAGGGACACCGAGGATATCAGGGAGGTCGTGGACAGTGCAGTGAAGGAATTCGGGCCCATAGCCGCGGCCAAGAACGTGACCATAGAAACCCTGCATCCCGACAAGGACATCAGGCTCGAGCTGGACAGGAAGAGGCTCAAGCGGGCCCTGATCAATCTCCTGGACAATGCCCTAAACTTCACCGAAAAGGGGAAACGGATAAGGGTTCTGGTCCGGAACACGGATGGCAAAAAGGGCAAAAAACTGCAGATCGTGGTGGTTGATTCCGGGCCAGGGATCGACAAGGCTGAACAGAAACAGGTCTTTGAAAAATTTTATCAGTCCAAGATTACTCCCAGGCAGAGTGGCAGCGGCCTGGGCCTGACCATTGCCAGACAGATCATTACAGCCCATGGAGGTGAAATTTGGATACAAAGTCCGCCGGAAAAGGAAATCGCCCTGGAGGAAGGTACCGGTACTGCCGTTTTTGTGCAGCTGCCTTTTCAGGCCTGATCATCTTGGCCGGATGTGCATGTCTTGTCGAACAGCCGGATCGCTGCACGAAAAAAGAAAACCCGGTATTTGAAGAAGCCAGGGTTTACCTGCTTGAGGGTGATGAAGACCTTGCAGTGGAAGCACTCAAGGAAGAGGCGTCCAACGGCACGGATACCTGTACCGCTGCCTTTTACCTGTTTTTCCTGGACCCGGCCGGGGCTGAATACCTGGACACCCTGACAAGGCCGGTTTGCGCTGCAAAACACCCCCTTAACAACATGATTGTCCAGAAGTTTCTCGCCTTTGGCCGCAAGCAGGAAAAGTGCACCAAGGACCGCAGGCTGCTCAGGAAAAAGATTTCTGCCCTGGCTGCAAAACTCAAGAAGGTAGAGGCTGAAAGAAACAAGCTGGGGTTTGAGCTGAAAAAACTGGAACAGATCAGGCGGGAGACAGAAAAGCTCAGGCTCAACAAGTAGTTTCCGTCCGGACATGGCTAGAACCCGGCCCTTTGACAGCTATCCTGACAAGTACGATGCGTGGTTCCTGCGCCACAGGGAACTTTATCTGGCGGAAATCGAGGCGGTGCGACGGCTCCTGCCCCTACCTGGGACAGCTGTTGAAATCGGCGTTGGTTCCGGAAAATTTGCCGCGCCCCTTGGTATCAGGTTCGGGGTGGAGCCATCCCAAAAGATGGCATTGCGCGCCAGGCAGGCAGGAATCCTCGTGGCAGGCGGGGTTGCAGAGGCGCTTCCGCTTAAAACCTCCTCGGTCGATACTGCACTGATGGTCACCACCATCTGTTTCGTGGACGACCCTGTCATTTCAATGAAGGAGGCAAGAAGGATACTAAGGCCCGGGGGGAGCATCCTTATAGGCCTGGTGGACAGGGACAGCCACCTTGGCAGGAGGTATCTTGCAAGGAAGGACGAAAGCGTCTTCTACAGGGAGGCAACCTTCTATTCCTCAAGGGAGGTCCTGTCAGTCCTGAAGGAGGCGGGGTTCTCCGGTTTCCAGGCGGTCCAGACCATTCTGCCGGATGACGCCACCTGCACAAGCATTGAAAAAGGCTTCGGCAGGGGAGGTTTCGTGGTCATCCGGGCGGAAAGCCCTCTCTAAAGGATCCTGTTCCCTGGAAAAGACATGAACGTTCAGCCCACATCTTCCGGAGCAAGCCCGTTCAAAAAACCGGAGATCACCTTGTTCCTCCTTGCCCTTTTCCTTCTCTTTTTCGGCCTGGGATTCAGGAGCCTGTGGGGCTCAGAGGACCGGTGGGCAGAGGTTACAAGGGAGATGCTCCTTTTCAGGGACTTTTTCCACCCCCGGATAAACGGCCAGCCCTACTTCGACAAGCCCTTACTGACATACTGGGCCATAATCCCTGCAAGCTGGCTTGCAGGGGCCCTGAACGAGCTTGCCGCCAGGCTTCCAAGTGCCGTCTCCGGACTGGTGGCCCTTTTTGCAACAATGGGGCTTGGCAGGAAACTCTTTGGAAGGGTCCGGGCACTCCTGGCAGGGGCATTGCTTCTGGGATCCGTAAGCTTTCTTTTCTGGTCAAGGACCGCTGCCGCAGACAGCGAAAACATGGCCGCCGTGATCCTGGCGGTATGGTGGTATTTTTCCTTCAGGACAAGGCCCGGCTTTCCGGCCTACTGCGGCTTTTACCTGATCTGCGCCCTGGGTGCGCACTTCAAGGGACTGACCGCGGTGGCCGTACCCGCGGTGGCTGTTCTGCCGGACATCCTTTCAGGGGGCAGGTGGAAGGAGCATCTTTCTCTTTCAAATGCCGCAGCCCTCGTGCTGGGACTGCTGGTATACGTCCTCCCCTTTGTTTACGCAGCTCTAACTGCAAATGGCTACGGTGAAAACGGCCTGGCCCTGGCCTTCAGGGAAAACCTCCTGAGGTTTTTCAGGGCCTTTGACCACAAAGAGCCCTTTTACTGCTATCTTTACTACGTACCCTTTCTGTTTATGCCCTGGATCTTTCTTCTTGCCGGAGCCGCCTGGGACAGGATCAGGAACTGGCGGGGGCTTGAAGAAGGGCAGCGCTGGATCGGCCTTTCGGTCCTTGGCATATTTCTCCTCTTCACCCTTTCAAGCTCCAGGAGAAGCTATTACATACTTCCCATTTTGCCATTCCTGGCCCTTTTCACCGCTGACTTTCTAGTCAGGCCCTTCAGCCAGCGCACCAGGGACCTGGCCGTAAAAAGCCAGGCGGTCCTGCTGGCCATTGCAGGGCTCGCTGAACTTTCAACACCTGCTCTGTGGCCTGTCATAAAGGCCTGGAACGGCTTTTCGCCACCTCCTTCCCTCAAGCTTGCCACGCTTCTCACCGGGGCCTCGGCGCTTCTCGTCCTGGCCGCAGGAAGGACCTCTTTGTGGAAAGGTTTGTTTTCAGACTCCCTTTATTCCAGGCTGACTTCCCTGGTCCTTTCGGCCTTTGTGATCCTGGGTGGCTTTTTCTGCTTCCAGCAAAACAGCCTGGAAGTATACAGGACGCGCAAACCCTTTATACTTAAGCTCAAAAAAATGATTCCTGATATCCCCCCGGAAAGGATCGGCATGTCCAAGAACATGGCAGGAGTGGTCTTTTACCTGGACCTTCCCCGTCCCCTGGTGGACCTTCAGCAGCCAGGGGCACTGGCGGGGTTTCTTGAAAAACCCGGCCAGAAGGTGATCATCTCCAGAAAGAAGGATGCCGGAAGGATCATTCCCCAGATTCCTCCAGGATCTTGCAGGAAGCTCCTTGCAGCCAGGGAGTTTTCCTGGAGCCACAGAAACGACAAGGGACTGGTTGCCTGGAAGGTATATTGATCCATGCCCTGACCAATTCCTGTTACAGGGTTGTTTCTTTCGGAGTCAATCTGATTCGCCGGTCCTTTTTGCAGATCCCAGGCGGGCCATAAATGAGGCTGCAACGGAGACGAGATGGTAGAGAACAAGGGCGTTTACAAAGCCGCCTGCCACCAGAAAAAGGGCCCTGGACAGCTCGGAATCCACGTAACCCGCATCAATCGCTCTGCCAAGCACCGTGGCCCAGGGCATGGTGACAAACACCAGAAATACCCCCGAAAAGGCGGTTTCTGCACGGGTCAGGAGCATTAAGACAAAAGCCGTAATGACAGCCGCCAGGTACAAGCCGGTTATTATTACAGCCGCTACGGAAAAAGATTTCTTGCTACTCATATATTCTCCCGGTGTCACGCCCTCCGTTTCGGCATCTCGGGCAAACTTGCATGCTGCCTAATCTGGGGTTCAAGCAAATCACCACTCCAGGAAACAGTCAAGCCGAAACCGCGGACGCTCGACAGACATTCCCTGTCTTTTCCCGGGTAAGCAACTGCCGGCTAATGCTTACGGAACACGTTTCAGAGCGGAAAAAAAACCTTTTTCGGGATGATCTCTCTTGACATTTGACCGAGATTAATTTAGAAATCCGGATGCCCTTTAAGAAGGGCCGATGATATACCTGTGCAAAAAACAAGGAGTAGAAAATGAAAACCCCGCTTCCAAAGGTCAACGAGATCCAGAAGAAGTGGTATGTTGTGGACGCATCCGGAAAGGTGCTGGGCCGGCTGGCCACACAACTTGCCGCAAGGCTCAGGGGGAAACACCGTCCAGATTTTACCCCTCACCTGGATACCGGTGACTTTATCATAGTAGTGAATGCAGAAAAGGTAAAACTTACTGGTTCCAAGCTGGATCAGAAGATGTACCATCGCCATTCAGGATATCTGGGCGGACTCAAGTCCGTAAATGCCAGGACCATGCTGGAAAAGAAGCCCGAAGATGTGATACGCCTTGCAGTAAAGCGCATGATGCCCAAAAACAGGCTTGCCAGGCAGCAGATGAAAAAGCTGAAGATTTAC
>CAYZJS010000108.1:0-49610 GCA_964478865.1 uncultured Thermodesulfatator sp. | reverse complement strand
GGATCATCAGTCTTGACAACCCTTCTGGGTGTGGGTCTAATTATGAATGTCAGGCTCAGAAGGTCCCTTTTCCAACGAAAGGAGACGGGACACTCAAGGCTTGGTTATAGAAATATGACCAGCCGCATTGGCGGGTGACGTATTGATGCCGCCCCGTCCGGTGCCGCGGCGTATGACACATAAACAAGATGTGGGGGTGTAGCTCAGCTGGGAGAGCGCCACGTTCGCAACGTGGAGGCCGCCGGTTCGATCCCGGCCATCTCCACCATTCCCCTCTTTTGAACCATCTGTTTTTTTTCCACGATCCTTGGAGTCTCATTCAACTTGTATGGTCTGTCATGCGTTTTCAGGTACCTTTTTCCATTGGTACAATGTCTGGATTCCCTGAAATGAAACTGCAGATGTTCAGTATTTTCCCCGCAGGTTTGGCTGAATGTCCCCTGATGGCAGAGTCCGTGTTTATCTGCACCATCGTTTTCTTTCATCCCTCTTTGCAGGGTATGGATATTGCTTGGACAAAGGGCAAAAACAATGGGGGTGAAAGATGAAGTGCTCAGGTTTTTTCATATTGATGGTGACCGTGCTTTTGGTTTTTGCTGCCGTTGTTGCAAGGGCCGGTCAGGTTAACCAGGTTAGCCTGGTTGAAGGGGGTGTTAACTCCCCGGAGATTGGTGCCGCAGCCTTCAGCACTACCATGGGGGTCCCTGTGAAAAAAATACCATGCCCTTAACGCGGACCTTTACAGGTGCGATATGCTCCAAGGCTCATGGTCTATGTCGCTGACCGTATAATGGCCAAGAGGGACGAAAGCATGGGAAGGATTGATAATTAAAGTGAGTTCATGTTTTTAGTTAAGGCTCAAAAAAGCCGGGCAGGTCCTGTCCGGCTTTTTATGTGGTATATATTCCGGGCAAGCCTTAAAAGGAGGAATAGCCCCTTGCTTTCCAGGATACGTGTCGAAAAATACCATGCATGGTTTGGTGGATATGTAAGGCCTTTTCTGAAAGAAGCCGGCCATGATGCCTCTGCCGTAGCCCTCAAAATTGTGCACAGTCAAAGGGTCAGGCGCGAAATAGTGGAGATGGGAAAGTCCGTGGGGCTGAACCGGTCGGATCTTTTGCTTGCAGAGGTCACGGGGCTTTTTCACGATATAGGGAGATTCGAGCAGTTTCGTAAATTCCATACCTTCAACGATTCGAAATCCATTGACCATGCCGTAAAGGGACGGGAAGTGCTTGAACGGGAGAGGATACTCGATGACCTGTCTCCGGAGGATCGTTCAATCATTCTGGACGCGGTATTTTACCACAATAAGCTGGCTGTTCCCCTGGATTTTAGAGGCCGGAAGCTGACCATATGCAGGCTCATCAGGGATGCGGACAAGCTGGACATACTCCGGGTGTTTGATGAAATTCACCAAAAGGGGCATGGCTGCCAGGCAGCAGGTCTTGGTTTGCCACAATCCGGGACGGTATCAGAAAAGGTATATGAAGATATCTTGCAGGAGAAGGTGGTAAACTTTAAAGACGTGAGAAATGCTACGGATTTTCTTGTAATGAGGCTTAGCTGGCTCTATGATATCAATTTTCCGTATGCGCTTAAAAAGATTCAAGAACGCGGCTACATTGAAAGGATGGCCAAAATGGTACCGGAAGGACAAGCCCAAAAAGAGATTTTTCATGCCGTGAATGAATATATGAGAAACAGGATCCAAGTGGATCTGTAAAAAATCGCCTTTTGTCCAAATGGCCTTGTCGCATTCAAGAAATAACTTCCGAAATATCAGCAAGGTACCCGTGGTTATTTCTTTCATGTGCCTCGTCCTTGAATAAAATTTCTGGTTTTTTGAAGATAACCCTGAAGATTAATAAGTGGCTCGCTGTCACCGCGCTCCAGTTCTGCCCGGGATCTTGACGGCATGGAGGTAGAAAATTAGAGGCATGGAAAAGAGAAAGGCTGCTTTTTACAACATGATGTTCCTGATTGTGGGAGCCGGTATCCTGATATTCCTTCTTTTGGCCCCTCCGGAGTCCACTGTGAAACTTCCCAGGGACAAGGACCATATCGTCTTTTATGATATGCCGAAAAAGGCGGCGGAAAAACACTGTTCCAAGTGTCACGGCAAGGAGGCAGGAAATCCCCTGCCCGAAAAGCACCCGCCCAAGTTTCGCTGCCTTTTCTGTCACAAGCTGACCAGGGCCTCCTGAGACATTTTCCAGAATGGAACTCTGGTATACAGAAAAACATACCCAGGCTGCAGGCATTACCATGAAATGCCGGAGGACGCTGTTCAGCCAGGATTCCGGCATCCAGAGAATCGACGTGATCGAGACGGAGGAGTTCGGCAGAATGCTGCTGCTTGACGGCCTTGTCATGACCACGGAAAGGGATGAATTCTTTTACCACGAAATGCTGGTCCATCCTGCAGTGAATCTTTCCTCCTCTCCGCCGGCAGAAGTGCTGGTGATAGGCGGTGGAGACGGCGGAGCAGTCCGGGAGCTCATGAAATATCCATGCATCCGGAAGATCGTACTGTGTGAAATCGATCCCATGGTGGTGGAGGTGAGCAGGCAGTTTCTCCCGGGTATCTCCTGCGCCCTTACGGAAAACGACAGGCTGGAAATGGTGTTCAGGGACGGGGAGCAGTATGTGGGGGAAAATGAGGGCAGGTTTGATCTGTTGGTCGTGGATTCATCCGATCCAATAGGAGCAGCAGAGATACTATTTACCACCGGGTTTTATGAAAAGTGCCTGAAAGCGCTTTCGGACCACGGACTCATGGTGGTTCAGAGTGAATCACCCATCTATCATCTCCCGGTCATGAAGCGCATCAAAAGGGCATTGAAAGAGGCGGGTTTTCCATTCGTCCGGTTTTATACTGCTCCGGTGCCCACGTATCCAGGCGGCTTCTGGTCCTGGGCCGTGGCCTTCAAGGATGATGGTTTCCCCTCGAAAAGGCGGTTGTTTCTGCCGGATGAGGAGATTGACAGGCTGAAGTTTTTCACCCCGGAGATACTTGAGTCCTGTTTTGTGCTTCCGGCCTTTGTCAAGCGGGAACTGGCCTGATCTAGAGCCTGACGGTCCTGTTTCTTCCCTCTTTTTTCGCCTGGTAGAGGGCCGTATCCACCCGGTTTAGCAGTTCTTCAAGGCCTTCGTCCCTTTTCGCCTCTGTCAGGCCTGCCGAGACGGTGATCTTCAGGCTGGTCTCTGGCTCTTTTACCAGGAATCTAAGGGTTGTTATCTTGTTTCTTATCCGTTCTGATATTTGGAAGCCGTCCTTGGCAGAGGTGTGTGGCAGGATCACCATGAATTCTTCCCCGCCGTAGCGATATGCCGAGTCCGTCTCCCTGATGCCGTTTTTCAGCACGTCTGCCACCTTTTTAAGCACCTTGTCTCCCACTGTATGACCATAGGTATCATTGACCTTTTTAAAATGATCAAGGTCATACATGATAAGTGATAACGGATAGTCATATCTTTTTATTCCGGCAAGCTCCTTCTGGAGGTCGGTTTCAAAGGCCCTCCTGTTCAAGAGGCTGGTAAGTGCATCTATTCTGAGTTTTGAACGAAGATCGGCAATGATTTCTGTCTGTTTTTTTAGACGTTCTTCCGTCTGCCTGGCTTGAGCCTCCAGGGTCTTGTTCTTCAGCATGAGGGCGGTGATCTCCTCCCTGAAGAGATTGTCCATGTCCTTTTCTTCCATGGAGAGGATGGATGTCTCCATTTCACCGACATGCTGTTTGGCCGAGGCAAGGAACTGGTTTACCGTGTCTTTGACGCCACCGAGCACCCGGTCGGTTTCGTCCATAAAATTTTGCATTGCCTGGGGCGAAATGGTTTCACATCCCTGGCGTCTAAGGATGGATGAAAATTCCAGGCTCTTGGCCACTGCCCAGAATTCTTCGGTGTAGGCCTCCGGCCAGGGCAGAAGACCCCTGCTCACAAGTCGTTTCAGGGCCGTGCGTGCCGTCTGGGCCACCTGTTCGGGCAATACCGGGTTGGATGTTCGTGTTTTCATCAGGGCAGTTTATGCTCTTTTTCTGTTTTTTAATTTATCGAAAAAAAGCCTGAAATCCTTAAGCGCAACGGGGGAAATATTCGAACCAGGGAGGTTGATCATGGGGCTGAATAGAACCGGCAGGCCCTGGGCGGCGACAGCCTGTCCCAGTTTTTCATTACCCGGTCCTTGAATGAGCCGTGGCAGAAAATGCAGCGGCCGGCATCCAGTATGTTTTTCAGCTCATGGCCGTTAAAGGGCCTGAGCCCCTTCCTCGATACGTGAACAAGTTTCCGGCCGTGAATATCCACGAATCCATCGAGCCTGGGCAATGTTTTGTCCCCGAGCTTTCTGGGAGCTGTTGCCGGAGTAAAATGCCAGCTTCCTGCCCGGTTTTCCAGGGTTCCCTGGCCAAGGCCCAGTGTCCTGCTGTCTGCATGGCACTCCATGCAGCTCCTGGACTTTTCATTCGTGGTATGGGGATCCATCCATGAAACTGTCATTCTCTGGAAATCCCTTTTCCAGGCCCCCCTTTCATCCAGAAAGGAAACAAAATCCTGTCAGCCAGGGACCAGGATAACTACATCCTCCCTTCCCGTTCCTTCTTCTTTCTTGATGCCCAGGGGAGGTGCTTCGTATCTCATGAATGATCTGAATTCCTGCCACAGGCCAGGGGTCTCCTTCAGGGAAAGCTTATCCATCTGCCCCCTGGACCTGTCGTTTACCACGTAACATCCATAACACTGGGGAACCCACCTGCTGTGGCAGGCCTGGCAGGTCAGCCTTTCGTGGGTCCGGTGGCGGCATTCTGTGTCAAGAAACCGGTCAAGGGGGTGGAGTTTGCCGTCTTTTTTTCCCTTCAGGAAAAAGCGCCCTTTTTCTTTAACCAGGTTGGTGAGGATCGGGAACTTGGGCTTTTTGAGATTTTCCTGGAAAATCCTTTCCAGTTCCCGGTTACCGCTGTGGCAGCTTGAGCACGTGATCTCAAGCTGTTGTTCAAAGTGTGCCTTTTCCTTGCCATCTCCCATGACCTCTTTCTGGCTGTGGCAATCTATGCATATCATTCCCTTCCGGAAATGGACATCCGGAGAAAGTCTTTTTACAAACCGTCCATCCTGCAGCTGGTCTTCTGAAAAGTCTCCATCTTGAAACGGCGTGCCGTAGCCTTCGGATTCATACATGCCCTGGTAGGCAAGGCCGATCCTGCCGCTTCTGTTATGGCATCTTACGCAGTTTTCCATGGGAATGTGCCTGGTCATGAACGGGTGGCTGGGTTTTTTGCCATCTTTTGTTGCCGGAGGCTTGTAGTAGTGGCAAGCCGTGCATCCTCCGCCCTTGTCCGCGAGGAAACTTGGCAGGCTTCGACGTTTAAGCCAGAGGTGGCAGGTTCCGCACAGTTTCCGGAAGTAATCTGTGGCAGGAGTATCCAGGTCTGATTCCATCAGCTTTTTCACTGTGAGGTTTTCCTGGTGATCTTTGGTTTCTCCCCAGTAAAAACGAAGCGTACTGATAATTCCCCTGTTGGTTGCCATGAGGGAGCTTCTGACCCTTTTTACCTGTTCGACGTGGCAGCCTTCTTGCCCGCATGTCTTTGGGGCTGCAGACAGCTCGCCCGGGTTCAGTATCATTCCCTTGTGTGCAAGTTCCGGCGCGCCAGCGAGGGGGTTTCCCAGGTGGCATGAAAAGCAGCCCAGCACCTTTCTGCCATGGGCCTTGTCTGGCCTTTCGTCATGGCATGAAAGGCACATGTCAATTTGGCCGCTGGCAGTTCTGGTTACCCTGGAGGGAGTTTCAAGGGGTTTTGCCTCACATGATGGACAAGTCCGGGGTAAAACGGGGAAGCAGGTGAATAAGATGATTAAAAGGGAGAAAAGAACGTTCAGGTTCCCCTGGAGGCCACAGGATGTTACCAGATACACCATGGAGGGCTTCTTAATAAAAAAGGGCAGCTTCCGCTGCCCGTATCCTTCAAGATGAATGGAGCGGGAAACGGGATTTGAACCCGCGACTTCAACCTTGGCAAGGTTGCACTCTACCACTGAGTTATTCCCGCCCTTCTGCTTTTTGCGCCTAAATAATAAGGAGCAGTCATTCAGGTGTCAAGAGGTATCTGAAGGCAGCTTGGCGGGTTTGCCCTTCCGGTGTTTTGAAAGGTAAGGCTTGTAAAAAATTTGTTGAATTGATACCTTATGTGCCCTATGAAACGCGGCAGGTGGGAGGCAATAGACAGGGCGAGAAGGCTCCTGGGGCTTACGGACAAGGCGTCCCGAAACGAGATAAGGGAGGCTTACACCCGTGCGTGCCAGCTGTGCCATCCGGATCGTTCCCTTGAAGAAGGCAGCCAGGAAAAGATGGCTGAGCTGAATGCGGCCTACAGGCTGCTCATGGAGTATTCGGATGGATACCGCATAAGCTTCCTGCCCAATGAGGACGGAATGAATGACAGCGAATGGTGGTTTTTCCATTTCGGACAGGATCCCATTTGGGGTGGAAAAAAAGAGGATTGATATATGGCTTTAGTGGTTCAAAAATACGGCGGCACCTCAGTGGCCAATTGCAACAGGATCAGGAGGGTGGCAGAAAGGGTGGTTGCCCGGAAAGAGGAAGGCGATGACGTTGTGGTTGTGCTGTCTGCCATGGCAGGGCAAACCAATTACCTGATAGACCTTGCCATGGAGATGCAGGCGCATCCGGACCCAAGGGAACTGGATGTTCTGCTTTCCACGGGGGAACAGGTCACCATTGCCCTTTTTTCCATGGCAGTAAAGGAAATGGGCAGGGAGGCCAGGTCATTTCTCGGATACCAGGTGCCGGTTGAAACCGATTCTGCTCACAGCAAGGCCCGGATCCAGAATATCCCCACGGACAGGCTCAGGGAGGCCATAGATAATGGAATAATCCCGGTAGTGGCCGGTTTCCAGGGGGTATCCTCCCGTGGAGACATTACCACCCTGGGACGGGGCGGTTCCGACACCACGGCCGTTGCCGTGGCCGTATCCCTTGGCGCTGATGTATGCGAGATATATACGGATGTGGACGGGGTCTATACTACGGATCCAAATATCTGTCCCTCTGCAAGAAAGATTGACAGGATTTCATATGAGGAGATGCTGGAGATGGCCAGCCTCGGGGCGAAGGTCCTGGAGATAAGGTCCGTGGAGTTTGCAATGCGCTACGGCATGCCCATTCACGTAAGATCCAGCTTTACCAGCACCCCGGGAACCATGGTCGTTAAGGAGGATGAATCAATGGAAGATGTTCTGGTTTCAAGTGTTACTTACAGCAGGGATGAAGCCCGTATAACCGTGAAGAAGGTTCCTGACAGGCCTGGTATCGCTGCAATGATATTCAATCCCATATCAGACGCCAACATTATTGTAGACATGATTATCCAGAATACCAGGGCTGGCGACCTTACGGACATGACCTTCACGGTGCCGAAGGGAGACTTTGACCAGGCCATGGCCATAGTGGAGAATACCGCCAAGGAAATAGGGGCAGAGAGCGTCGCAGGCGACAAGAATATTGCGAAGGTTTCCATAATAGGTGTTGGCATGAGGAATCATGCAGGGATCGCCAGCAGGATGTTCGATATCCTTGCAAGGCACAATGTCAATATCCTCATGATCAGTACATCAGAGATAAAGGTGTCCTGTATAATTGATGAAAAGTATACCGAACTTGCCGTCAGGGCACTGCACGAAGGGTTCGGGCTGGACAAGAAGTGATGGTTTGTAATTCCTCACAGGTTTTTTGGTATTATCGCACAACTGTCTGAAATGTATCTGGTTGCAGGGTGCCACAGATACAAGGCGGAGGGTACGAAGAGGTACTCCCTGTTCTTCAAGTGCCCGACAATGCAGCAGATGTAGCGCCCTGTGAGCAGGTACGATGGTGTTTATGTCGCAGGCCTAAAGGCCACAATAATTTTTCAAGGCCGGTTCAAATGAAAAACAAAATAGAAATCTATGACACCACCCTCAGGGATGGGACCCAGGCGGAAAACTTCAACCTTTCCCTTGAAGACAAGATACGCATTGCTCTCAAGCTCGACGAACTCGGGGTGGATTTCATAGAGGGGGGATGGCCCGGTTCCAACCCCAAGGACCAGCAGTTCTTTTCTGAAATAAAAAACTACTCCTTCAAGCACGGCAAGATAGCAGCCTTTGGAAGTACACATATGGCAAGGAACAGGGCCGAAGATGACCCTAACCTCAATGCCCTGGTGGCATCAGGGGCACCGGCTGTGACCATATTCGGGAAGAGCTGGGATATCCATGTGCGGGATGCCCTTCGGATAAGCCTGGAGAGGAACCTGGAAATAATCGAGGATTCTCTCAGGTATCTGAAGCCCAGGGTGGAACACCTATTTTACGATGCTGAACATTTTTTCGACGGCTTCAAGGCCGATGGCGATTATGCTCTCACTACCCTCAAAAGGGCCAGGGATGCCGGTGCAGAGTGCCTCATCCTGTGCGATACCAACGGAGGCACCATGCCAACGGAGATCGTTGAGATAATAGAACAGGTCAGAAGGCATCTGGGTGAGGAGACAAGGCTCGGCATCCACTGCCACAACGATTCTGAAATGGCCGTTGCCAACTCTGTTCTGGCGGTAACTGCCGGTGTCAGCCAGGTCCAGGGCACAATGAACGGCTTTGGCGAAAGGTGCGGCAATGCCAATTTGTGCTCCATTATTCCAGCCCTGGTCCTAAAGATGGGCTACGAATGCAATGCCGGGAAAAACCTCCAGAAACTCACCGGCACTGCCAGATACGTCTACGAGATCGCAAACCTTGCTCCCAACAAGTACCAGCCCTACGTTGGGGCCAGCGCCTTTGCACACAAGGGCGGGATCCACGTAAGTGCCGTTCAGAGAAATCCGGAAACTTACGAGCACATAAGGCCGGAACTCGTGGGCAATGTGCAGCGCATCCTGGTTTCAGACCTCTCCGGCAAGAGCAACATACTGGCAAAGGCCAGGCAGTTCGGCCTGGACCTTGACAGCGATGACCCCCTTGTCATGGAAATAGTCTCCAGGCTCAAGGAGTTGGAGGCCCAGGGTTTCCAGTTTGAGGGGGCAGAGGCCTCCTTCGAGCTTCTCATGAGAAGGGCCAGCGGCACCCAGAGGAAATATTTCGATCTGCTGGGATTCAGGGTCTTTGACCAGAAGATGAAGGAAGACGAGCCGCCACAGGCCGAGGCCACGGTCATGGTCAGGGTCGGAGGCAGGATAGAGCATACGGCAGCTGTGGGAAACGGGCCGGTGAATGCACTGGACAATGCCATAAGAAAGGCCCTGGAGACATTTTACCCGCAACTCAGGGACATGAGCCTTGTGGATTACAAGGTCAGGGTGCTTCCCGAGACCCCGGGTACAGGGGCGAAGGTCCGGGTACTCATCGAGTCAAAGGATGAAAGGGACAAGTGGGGCACAGTCGGCGTTTCCCACGACATCATTGAGGCCAGCTGGCAGGCCCTGGTGGATGGAATCTGTTACAAGCTCCTTAAAAGCGAGGGCAAAAACAGGGGAAGTTAGGGTCCTGCTGGATCCGCTGATGCTTTTGTTTTTGGCCTTTTTGTTTGCAGGCCTGGTCTTTCTGTGCGACCTGTCCAGGCGGCCTCTTAACGGTTTCCAGCATGGCCAGAAGCAGGGTATGGCTGAAATTCCAGCCGATGCCAGGGCCTTTCTCTTTTTCGAAAAGGCCGATATAAACAGGCTGGACCTCGAAGGGCTGATACTTATTCCCGGTATAGGCCAGGGCACCGCCCAGAAGATCATGAACTACAGGGATGACTTCGGCTTTATACTGGATCTTGACGAGCTTTTACTGCCCCAGGGCCCCCTTGGCTGGAAAAGGCTTGAAATATTGAAACAGTATTGCAGGACATAGGTGACAACGGGAAACCGGATTTGTGCCAGGGTACCTGGGTCATCATAAGGGAGCGTTAAGTTATGACATCAAGTCACGGTGCGGAAATAATCGCCATGGCAGGCAAGGGCGGAACAGGCAAAACGACCCTTACGGCCCTTCTCATCAAGTATCTGGTGGAATCGGAACTCACCCCGGTTTTAACAGTGGATGCCGATGCAAACGCCAATCTCAATGAACTCCTGGGGCTTAAAGTTGACATGACCCTCGGTGAAATCAGGGACCGCATGAAGACGGAAACACCACAGGGCATGACAAAAAACGAGTTCATGGAACTTCACATAAACCAGGCCATCATCGAGGAAAAAGGATTTGATCTCCTGGTGATGGGCCAGCCAGAGGGGCCTGGCTGCTATTGCATGGCAAATTCCATCCTGGCCCAGGTCATGGAAAAACTCGCCAGAAACTACCGTTACCTCCTGGTGGACAACGAGGCCGGCATGGAGCATCTGAGCCGGCTGAATCTCAGGAAGATTCACACCCTGTTCGTGGTATCGGATCCTTCGGCAAGGGGCGTGCTGACTGCAGCCCGCATTGCCGATCTCACCAGGTCCCTCCAGGTGGACGTGAAGCAGAAGGTGCTGGTGGTAAACAGGGTTCCTGCAGACATACCCGATGCACTGGATGCCCATGTCAGGGAAGCCGTTTCAAAGACGGACCTGGAGTTCGGCGGCTATCTGCCTGCCAGCCAGGAGATCTTTCAGAAGGAGATGGCCCAGGAATCCCTGCTGGAGCTTTCCTCAGATACGCCCGTGGTAAAAAAGGCATTTGATATTTTTGATAAGTTTCTGGCAGCTGCCTGAATGCCGGGGCGTACTGGAAACAATAAACAAAATATCCACGTTGGCACCAGCGGATGGAACTACGAAAGCTTTATCGGGACCATCTACCGGCCCGATACCCCCAAGCGGAAATACCTCGAGACCTATTGCAGCTTTTTCGACACCGTTGAATTGAACGCCTCCTTTTACAGGAGTTTTCCGGAAAAGACCTGGCTGGGCTGGCATGAGCGCACGCCGGACAATTTTCTCTGGTCAGTGAAGGCATCAAGGTTCATAACTCACATAAGGCGCCTGGACGTTGAAAAGGGCTCGGTGGACATGTTTTTCCAGAGAGCCCGGCTCCTTGGAGAGAAACTTGGCGCAGTACTCTTCCAGCTGCCACCCAGTCTGAAATATGACGAAAAGGTCCTTTTGAATTTCCTGGATTTCCTCCCGACGGATATAAATGTCGCCCTGGAGGCCAGGCATGAATCGTGGTTTTCTGACCATGTCCTGGCGCACCTGTCATCAAGAAACATCTCCTGGACCATCAGCGAAACTGCCGGCAGGTATCCCATGCTCGAGGCCTTTACTGCTGATTTTACCTACATAAGGCTCCATGGCCACAGTGAACTCTACAGGGGACTCTATGGCAGGGAGAGGCTTAGAAAATGGCTTGAGCTTGTGAGGTCGTCTGGCAGGGAGGCATTTGTCTATTTCGACAATACCGATGACGGGAGTGCCGCCAGGGATGCCCTGACTTTCCTGGATATGCTTGAAAGGGGATAGGACCTTTCAGACGGTGATATCTATGGATTTTTTCTCTTGACTGCCGGAAGAAGGGCTCGTCTCAGAGGTATGTGTTGGTTCCTTTCCAGGTTTTCCGGATCTTTCTTTCCCGAGGCTTACCCGGTCCTTGAGGTTTTTGGCGTTTTTACCGCCTTTTCGTTTTTCACGCCTTCGCCTTCTTTCCTCCCTCACACTTGACGGGTGGGGGCTGACGGGCCTTATCTGGCTGAGCGGATAAATTTCATTTACGAAATCGTCTGGCATGACGTAACCCGTTGCTTCTCGTCATCGCAGGAGAAACCCCATGAGCCTGATATCCTCCAGGTGAAGGGGAGCCAGTTCCCTGTTCAGCCTTTCAAGCAGTGGACGCCGGTACCTGGTAAGTATGTCTCCCTTGATGCCCCTTGATATGTTTATGCCCTTGAGCTCCTGATAGATGATGTCCCTGACCCAGGCCTCCCTTTTAAGGATCTCCTGCTTTGTTGTGGCATCCGGTGCAATGAGTTCAACCCTGAGCTTGAAAAAGACCAGATCGCCGGCTCTCTGGGCGGGAATGAGAAAGGGGGCAAGATCAATTGCCTGGGCTATGCCCCTGGCTGGCCTAGTGGCAGTTTTTGGCGGGGCCTTGCGGACAGGTGGCTGAACGGTTTCTTCCGGAATTTCTGCAGAAGGCTGTAGCTTGTTAGCCGTCTTTGTATCTGCGCTGGATGCTATAAGCCAGATGGTGAAGATGGCTGCAACGCAAAGTCCGGCTGAAAGGCCTGTTACAATCCAGGGAATAAAGGCCCTTAGCCCGCCTTCATCTTCAACTGTTTGTGCTTGGGCCTTTTCCTGGGGCTGTCCTTGTGAATCACCCTTTTCAGGTTCAGCGGAGGCTTCGGTTTCTTCCAGGCCTTCCGGTCCTGTATCTGGAGCTGCGGCCGCCTTTTTTTCTCTCGGGTCCTGGGGTGTCTTTTCGTCTTCTTCTGGAGCCTCTACACCTGATGATTGGCCGGCCTCGTCTTTACTGGCTTGCCCGGTATCCTGTTTGTCAGGGGGCTGGTCGTTTTCAGGAACTGCGCTTTCGGTTTCGGATTCCAGTTCCTGTTCCAGGAATTCCTCTTCGAAAAGGGGAATTTCTTCTATATCATCATCTTCCCAGAGTTCGTCGTCTTCAAGGTCAATGCCGGTTTCTTCATCTTCCATGGCTGCACGATGGCTGGCCGAAGGCTCCGGGGCTGTTTCCTGGCCTGCTTCTTCCTCGGCCTGTCCAACTGGGTCCTGCGTGATATCCTCCGAGGCCATTTTCTGGAGGCTTTCCGAGTCTGGGGGCCTTTCCGTGTTCAGGCTCAGGTCCTCCTGGCCGGCTGATATATCCGGGTCGGCAGTATCGCTGCCGGCGTGCTCGGAAGCCTCAGGGGTATCGGCAGGTATATTCAGTTCTTCCATCTGGCGGTTTATCTCATCCAGGGATTCCGAGATGGTGCTGGTCTTGTCAGCAGCCGGTTCGCCCATTTTTCAAGTCTCATTCAAATATCTTTTCTATCTTTTCACCCAGGGTTTCAGGGGTGAAGGGCTTTACGATATAGTTGCTTACCCGGGCCTTCACGGCTTCTATGATGTTCTCCTTCTGGGCCTCTGCTGTGACCATGAGAAAAGGAGTGTCTTGAAGTTTTTCATCGGCCCTTACCTTTTTCAGTAGCTCGATTCCGGTCATCTTGGGCATGTTCCAGTCGGAGACAATAAAGTCCACCGGTTCTTTCTGAAGCAGTTCCCAGGCTACGGAGCCGTCATCTGCTTCAACAAAATTTTTGAAACCCAGCTGGGTGAGAATATTTTTTACAATCCTGCGCATGGTGGCAAAATCATCCACGATCATCACGGTCATGTTATAGTCAACAGCCATTTATGTCCTCCTGGAAGTTGTGGTTAATCTTTTAATCGTACTTTCGGCGCTCTTTCATTAAGGCTCCCTGAAAAGGCTGCCGCGCGTCAGAAGAGCTCCTTGAATTCAGACAGTTCCGTCTGGGAAAAACCTTCTGAAAGATAGGCCCTTATCCTGATGATGGCCTTGGTGTGCATCTGGGATATGCGGCTTTCGGTGTATCCCATGATCTCCCCGATCTCTTTCATGGTCAGGTCTTCAAAGTAATACAGGGAAACCACCAGTTTTTCCTTTTCAGGCAGGGTCTTGATCCCCTCTATCATGATCTCTTTCACCTGGGAAAGGTTCAGCTGTTCAAAGGGATCGCTTTCTCCATCGTCTGCTATGAGATCGAAAAGGTCCTCATCGTTGGCATCCGGCATCCTCCTTCTTATGGCCTCGATGTCCAGGAAGGTAACCCCCCTGGTCTTGTCCAGGAGCTTGTAGTACTGCTGCAGGCTTATTCCCATCTCCCGGGCTATTTCCTCGTCTTCCGGCACCCTTTCGAGTTTTTTCTCCAGCCTTTCAACCACCTTTTCGAGCTCCGTGGCCTTTTTCCTGACCGATCTGGGTACCCAGTCCAGGTGCCGCAGTTCATCCAGCATGGCTCCCCTGATCCTGAATTCAGCATATGTCTTGAACTTGATCTTTTTCGCCGGATCGAATTTTTCAATGGCATCGATCAGGCCTATGATCCCCGGGCCGATCAGGTCTTCAGGCAGGATATGGGGCGGAAGCCTTCCTGCCAGCCGGCTGGCGACATAATTGACAAGGGGCGAATACTTTATGATGAGCTCTTCCCGCTTCTCAGGGGTGAGAGTGGCCCCCTGGCCGAAAAATTCCTCGGTGTAGTCCTTAAGTTTTGGCGCTGCACTTGTTCTTGCCATGTTTTTCAAAGCCTCAACAGATCTTGCCAGAAAAATTTTATGTTTCCGTCGTTTCTTTTCCCGTCCTGTTTCAGGACTTCCTCGGCAATCCGTTCAAATTCCTGGCTGGCCCTGCATGCAGGAAAGATTTCAAAAGCCGCCTTCTGCTGGCGGACTGATTTTGGAATGCACAGGTCCCTGGGGATGTAGCCAAGGAAGTTGAAGGAGAGAAATCCCAGGAACCTGTCTGCCACTGAAGTAAGCTGCCTGAATACACTCTGGGCCTCCTTCTTGCTGTTTGTCCAATTTACGATTATGGAAAATTCGTTGACCCTGTATTCCTGGGACAGTACCTTGATCAGGGCGTAGGCATCCGTGATGGATGTGGGTTCAGGTGTCAAAATTACAACTCTTTCTTCCGCGGCCATGTTGAAATACATGACGGTGTCAGAAATCCCGGCAGCATTGTCGATGAGCATCACGTCAATAGGCTCATCAAGGCTGTCAAATTCGTTCAGGAGGAAGAGTTTTTCACTTTCATCAAGGAGACACATCTCCGGTACCCCGGAGCTTGCAGGAAGGAGTTTGATGCCTCCAGGGCCGTCCAGTATCACGTCGGAAAGACTCTTTTCCCCGGAGAACACATGCTGGATGGAATAGCGGGGAGTAATACCCAGCATTACATCCACGTTTGCCAATCCAAGATCTGCATCCAGTATCAGGACCTTTTTGCCTTTTCTGGACACAGCCAGGGCCAGGTTGGTGACAATGCTTGTCTTGCCCACTCCTCCCTTGCCGCTGCTGAAACAAAGCACCTTGGGTGCGCGGCCCGGGACTTCCTGGTCCAAACCGTCGCTGCCTGAGATTTCGCTCTCAGTGCCTCGGTAATCCTTCCATTCTTTCAATGTCGCTGCCTGGTTCATGTCTTATCCACGTCAACACACAGTAGCACTTATATGGCCCGAAATCCCACCGGATGCATTCATTTTAAAACCTGGCTGATCAAACAGGGTGCTGCACAGGTTTTGGATCCTGGGTATCTGGATATCCTCCGGCACCCTCTGGCCATTTGTCACATAGGAAACCGGAATTCCTGCCTGGACCACGGAAAAAAGGGTCGCAGACAGGGACCTGGTTTCATCGGTCTTGGTAAGGGTCCAGCCTGCCACTGGAAATGTCTTGTAAAAATTTATGGATTCCATCAGGTCCTCTCTCTTATAGGTTGAACAAAGCATGACCTGTGCCATAAGTCCGGGTACGGCATCAAACAGCCGCTGGAGTTCTGTTTTGTGAGAAGAAGAGGAGGGATTTCGGCCAGTTGTATCCAGCAGTATGAAATCCTTGTCCCTGTGGCAGCTGAAGATTCTCAAAAGGTCCTTGGTGGTCTGTGCTGTTTCCAGGGGAAGATCCATGAGGCCAGCGTATCTCCTGAGCTGCTGTATTGCCCCAAGCCTGTAGGAATCCACGCTTATCAGCACCCCTCTTCGTTTTTTCAGGAATTTTAGACGTGCAGCAATTTTGGCGAGGGTCGTCGTTTTTCCGACACCTGTAGGGCCAATAAATGCCCACCACACAGGACCGTCACAGTTTTCGGCAGCGGGAGCCTGCCGGAAGCGTTTTATCATGTAATTTTTTATCCATGATATGAGCTGGTCCCGGGTTATCTGGTGATGGCTGAAGGATGAAAGGATGGTATGGGATAGAGATTCTGCGGTTTCAGCATCGAGCTTTAGGTCCAGGAGCATCCCTTTTACCTCGGAGCCCTTCTTTTCAACCGGGGTCCTGGTTGTTGAAAGGGCGTCTTTTTTCTGATCCCTTTCCATGAGCCTTTCAAGGAGTCTTGCCATGTTGGCGAGTTCCTTTTTGATTTCACTCACCTCGCTGGCCAGTTTTTCCACGTGTTCGTGAGTTTTGGCCGGCTGCATCCTTTTGGGCGCCTTGCCCGTTTCGGCTTCAGGATCTAAGGCCTCTGATGCAGCAGCTTCCCGGTCCACGGCAGCAACAACCTCGGTGTAGCTTACAAAACACCTGGATTCAGGGTCCTTTTTCCTCTTTTTTTCAGTACTCAGGATAATGGCCTCGCTACCGAGCTCGGCCTTGACCATCTCAAGAGCCTTAGAAATGTTTTCAGCGGTAAACCTTCTCAAGTGCATCTTTCTCTCCAGCCCTTATTTCAATGAGATTACGCTTATGGATTCCAGTCGCACGTTGCCGGGGACTTCCGAATGGGACAGCACTGCAGCTTCGGGCACGAATCTTTCTATCAGCCTCCTGAGATGTCTCCTGATTACCGGATTTGTCAGTATTACAGGCTGGTATCCCCTGCCGAGGGCCTCTTCCACGGCATTTTTTACAGCACCTACGATGTTTTGGGCCGTGCCCGGATCGAGGCTTAGAAATACCCCGTGCTCAGTCTGCTGCAGGCTGTTTCTGATCTGTTCTTCTATGGAGCTGTCCAGAGTGATGACATGCAGGGTGTCCTCCTCGTCAAGGAAGGGTTTTACGATTGCCCGTCCCATCCTCTGGCGCACGTATTCAGTCAGTATTTCCGGATCCTTTGTCATCTCGGCGTAGTCTGCCAGGGCCTCGGAAATGGTGAGAAGATCCCTGATGGATACGTTCTCCCTGACAAGGTTTTGAAGCACCTTCTGGATAATTCCCAGGGGCAGGGCGTCAGTGACCTCCTCCACGGCCTTGGGGCTGGTTGCAGCAAGCGCATCCAGCAGGCGCTGGACCTCCTGGCGTCCCAGGAGATCGGCCGCGTTTTTCTTTATGACCTCGGCTATGTGGGTGGCTATCACCGTGGAAAGGTCAACGACCGTGTATCCCGCAAGCTGTGCCTCTTCACGTTGTTCCTCCCTTATCCACACGGCGGGAAGACCGAAGGCCGGTTCGGTGGTGGGGATGCCCTCTATCTCCTTTTTGGCGTCTCCGGGATTCATTGCCAGCAGGTGCCCGATCATCAGGTTTCCCTTTGCCACATCAATCCCCTTTATAAGCAGCCTGTACTGGCCGGGCTGGAGCTGGAGGTTGTCCCGTACATGGAGGGGTGGCACTATGATCCCGAGTTCCTGTGCAAACTGCCTCCTGATGGATTTTATGCGCTCCAGCAGGTCCCCTCCCTGTTCCTCGTCCACCAGCGGGATGAGCCCGTAGCCCACCTCGAGTTCGAGGATGTCGAGCTGCAGGAGCCTTTCAACCTCTTCAGGGGTTCCGGGTTCGGGTTGTTCCTCCTGCTCAGCTGCAACCTTTTCGGTCTCCTCGGACTTTCTCATTTTCCTCTCTTCCCTGAAGGCCACGTAAGCCAGGGCACCTATCCCCAAGGCAAGCATGGTAAAGGGTATGGTGGGAAGGCCGGGGATGATGCCGAAGATGAAGACGATGCAGGATGTTACCGCCAGTGCCTGTGGATGAACGGCGAACTGCTTGATGAATTCCGTGCCCATGCTTGCGCTTGAGGCTGCGCGGCTGACCAGGATACCCGCGGCAGTGGAGATGACAAGGGCCGGGATCTGGGATACCAGGCCGTCTCCGATGGTGAGAAGCGTGTAGCTCTGGGCGGCACTTGCAACAGGCATGTCCTGCTGCAGGACTCCGATGATGAACCCACCGATGACGTTTATCGCCATTATCACCAGGCCTGCTATGGCCTCACCCCTGACGAACTTGCTGGCACCGTCCATGGCCCCGTAGAATTCGGATTCCCTGGCTATTGCCTCCCTTCTTCTCCTCGCCTCGTTTTCATCAATGAGTCCGGCATTGAGGTCCGCGTCTATGGCCATCTGCTTTCCTGGCATGGCATCCAGGGTAAAGCGTGCCGCTACTTCCGCTATCCGGCCCGAGCCCTTGGTGATGACCACGAAGTTTATGATGACCAGGATGGAAAAGACGATGCCTCCCACCACGTAATTCCCGCCTACCACAAAGTGGCCGAATCCCATGATGATCTTTCCTGCCGCATCCACGCCCTCGTGGCCATGAAGCAGTATCAGCCTGGTGGAGGCGATGTTCAAGGAGAGCCTGAACAGCGTAGTGATCAGGAGAAGGGAGGGGAATATGGGAAAATCCAGGGGCTTTATCACGTATATTGATAGCAGGAACACCAGCAGGGAAATGGTGATGTTCAGGGCCAGGAAGAGATCCAGGGCCGGGGCCGGGAGGGGCAGGATCATGATGAGGAGTATGCCCACAACCCCTGCCGCAGCTACCAGGTTGTTCCTGTCCACCTGGATGCCCGTCCAAACAGATCTAACAGCGTCTATTGCAGCCATACTGGTACTCCTCTATCCGGTTGATTTCATCTTCTGGCAGACCTGCCCTTGAGCCTGTAAACGTATGCAAATATTTCAGCCACTGCCTGGAACAGGTTCTCGGGTATGGTCTGTCCTATCTCAACGAGCTTGTACAGGCTTTGTGCCACCGGCTTGTTTTCTATGACCGGTATGCCGTGTTCCCTGGCAATTTCCCTGATTTTTTCAGCCAGGACACCGGCACCCTTGGCCACCACAAAGGGGGCCTGCATCTTGCCTGCCTCGTATTTGAGTGCCACTGCAAGATGTGTGGGGTTTGTTATGACAACGTCCGCCTCGGGCACCTCCTGCATCATCCTCTTCCTGGCAAGCTCCCGCTGGATGCTCCGGATCCTGGATTTCACCTGGGGGTCACCCTCGGCCTGCTTGAATTCTTCCTTTACCTCCTGCTTTGTCATCTTGAGGTTTTTCTCAAATTCCCAGCGCTGGTACATGTAATCCAGCACGGAAAGGAGAATCATGGCCAGACATGACTTCCAGAATATCTTGAAGCTCACGGCCCCTATGTATGAGATAATCTGGTATGGCGTCTGGTCCAGGAGCGGAGGAAGAAGGTGAAGCTGGTCAAGGACCGTGGTCCAGGCAATCCAGGTGACAACAACCAGCTTGAACAGGGATTTTATGAACTCCACCAGGCTCTGCAGGGAGAAGAGCCGCTTGAGGCCCTCCAGGGGATTTATCTTGGAAAATTTCGGTATTACCGGTTCCCACGTAAAAAGGGTTCCTACCTGGAGATAATTTGAAAGAAGGGCCACGAAGGTGATTACTGCGAAAAGCGGGGCCATGAGGATGAAAAACTGTTTCATGCCGAGGAGTGCCACGGCTTGCAAGCTGTCGATGCCTATGTTCAGTGTGCCCAGGTGTGCAAGATAGTAGTTCAGGGTACGGCAGAGGTGGGTCATGAAAAAGCTGCTGCCCCAGTAAAGGGTGAACAGGCTTGACAGTAGGACTGCAACAGATGCAAGCTCCCTGCTCTTTGCAACCTGCCCCTTTTTCCTGGCCTCCTCCCTTCGTTTCGGAGTTGCCTGTTCAGTCCTTTCCTGGAAGGATTCCTCTGCCATCTGCTAACTCCTCAGCCGGTTCCCATGGCCTTGAGCGCCAAGGGCATCAGCCTGACCGCCTTGTCCAGGGACCTGCCAAGGACCGGCCAGAAAAACTGCAGGGTCAGGCCAAAAAAGAAAAGGCCCAGGGCCACGTTCAGGTTGAAGCTTACGATGAGCATGTTTATCTGGGGTACGAGCTTTGCCAGGATGCCCAGGGCCACCTGTGACAGCAGGAGTATGCCCATCACAGGCGCCATCAGCTTGATGGAAAGTATGAACATCTCCTTTGCCATTGCCATCACGATGTTGTACAGGGACCTGGAAAGTACAAGTTGCCCCGGAGGCAGGATTTCAAAGCTTTCCTCAAGCACCCTCAGGATTGCGTGGTGGCCTCCTGCCGCAAGAAAGAGGAGAAGTGTGATCATGTAGGCAAACTGTGCAACAATCACCGACTGCACCCCTGTCTGGGGGTCCATGACGTTGGCAACACTCAGTCCCATCTGTATACCCACCATCTGTCCTGCTATCTGGAGGCCTGCAAAGACCATCCTGATGCAGAGGGCAAGGGTCATGGCCATGAAGAGTTCCCCTGCCGCCATGAAAACCATGCCGGCTGCACTGGCTGGAAAGAGTTCCGCCGAAACAGGCACCACCGGGGTGAGCACCATGGCGAGCACCATGGACATTGCCGCCTTGAGCGGCATGGGCAGCGTGCGTGAGCCAAATATGGGCATGAGAAAAAGGAGTGTCGAAACCCTCAGGAGTACCAGGAGAAAGATCTTGTAGTTCAGGGTTATCCAGCCCAGGAATTCCGCATTCATCATTGGAGAAATCCTCAGCGGATAAAGAGGGGTATGTTCACGATGATGTCCCTGGTGTAGTCCACCATCTTGTTCATCATCCAGGGAAAGGCCAGCAGGAGCCCTATGAGCACTGCTATGATCTTTGGCACAAAGGTCAGGGTCATCTCCTGTATCTGTGTAACTGCCTGGAAAATGCTTACCAGCAGGCCCACTATGAGGCCCAGCCCCAGCATGGGAAGGCTTATCATCAGGGTGAGTTCAACGGCGTTTCTTGCCATTCCCACCACCATGTCCTGTGTCATGGCATCATCCTCCTGTCATGAAGCTCTGGACGAGGGAGCCCGTAAGCAGGTGCCAGCCGTCAACCAGCACGAAGAGCAGCAGTTTGAAGGGAAGGGATATGAGGACTGGCGGAAGCATCATCATTCCCATGGAAAGAAGCACGCTCGAGACCACCATGTCTATGATGAGAAAGGGTATATACAGGACGAAGCCTATCTCGAAGGCGGTCTTCAGTTCACTGATCATGAAGGAGGGGACCAGGACGTTTGTGGGAATGTCGTCCTGGTTCCTGGGGTCCTTTATGTGGGCAAAGTCTGCAAAAAGGGCGAGGTCAGCCTCCCTGGTATTTCTGAACATGAAATCCCGGACAGGGTCCTGGATATTCTGCCATGCCTGGGCGAAATTGATCTCCTCGTTGAGGTACGGCTGGATGGCCATCTTGTTGGCCTGGCTCCATACAGGCTGCATGATAAAGAATGTCAAAAACAGCGACAGGGCAATCAGTACCTGGTTTGGAGGCATCTGCTGGGTGCCGATGGCCTGTCTCAGAAACCCGAATACCACGATCAGCCTTGTAAAGCAGGTCATCATAAGGAGGATGGACGGGGCCAGGGAAAGGACAGTGAGAAGAAGAATTATTTCAACTGCAGTTGCCACCTTTTGGGGGTCATCGGTATTCTGGAGACCTATGTTTATGGACGGGACTTGTACCGCCAGGGCATTTCCACGGAGCGCAAAAAGGGCTGCCAGCAGCAATACGGACAAGAAGACAAGGCGTTTCATCACGGCGACTCCTCTCCCGTGGCGGTTTTGCCGCTGCCTTCCCGTATTATCCGGTCAAAGGCCTCCATGTCTTTTCCTTCCATCCTGCCAAGAAGGTTCATGCCCCTTTCCGTGGAGCCTATGAGAAAATAGTGTCCGGCCACCCTGATGAGGGAAACATGGCGTTTTGGCAGAAGTAACCTGTTTTCAATTATTTCTATGTACCTGGTGCCGGCCTTTCCGCCCATGCCTCCCCATTTTCTCAGAAGGAATGCCATGCCCAGCATGAGCCCCAGGATGAGTGCCAGTGCCCCTGTCATCCTTATTATCAAAGATGCGGTATCCATTTTATCCCAGGGATTTCACCCGTTCGGCAGGGCTTATGATCTCCGTTAGCTTTATGCCGAATTTTTCGTTCACCACCACCACTTCTCCCTTTGCCATGAGCTTCTTGTTTACGTAAATGTCCGCAGGCTCTCCGGCCATCTTGTTCAGTTCAACCACCGAACCCTGGCTGAGCTGGAGAAGGTCCTTTATCCGCATGGAACGGCGTCCGAGCTCCACCGAGATGTCCAGGGGAATCTCCAGGAGGAAATCGAGCTCGGGCCTGGTTCCGTCCGAATCCGACGGCTCCTCTGTGAGTTCTCCAAATTCGGGTGTGTTTACCTGGGTGTTGTCTTCCTGCGGCTGTTCTTCCACAGCACCTTCCTGAACCGCCTTGGCGGCTGCTGCGTCCCCTCCTTGTGCAGCCTCTTTGAAGGCATCCGACCAGTCTATGTCTTGCTGCTCAGGCTGTTCATCTCCATCCTGGCTTTCGTCCGTGCCTCCGGATTCAGAGTCTCCCGCCATGAGCTTGTCCAGCTCATCCTGGCTCATGGACTGTCCGGAAGCCGCCTCGGTGCCGGCCTGTTCCTGTTGACCGGCCTGGTCGGCCTTTTCTTCGCCGCCCGAGCCACCACCACCTTCTTCATTCAGTAACTTGTCTAGTTCTTCCTGTGTAAGCATGTTTATCCCCTGAAGACGAGTTTAGTCATCATTGGTGAGTATATGTTCTATCTTGAAGGCCTTCTGTCCCTTGAATATTCCAGGGTATCCCTTGAACTTGGGCTGGTTTTTTATCAGCGCCAGAAGCATGTCATCAAACCTGGTGTCCAGCTGGATTATGTCTCCGGTCTCAAGGCCGAGGACCTCTCTTCCCGTGAGTTCCGCGGTTCCAAGAGGCACCTCGATCTCCACGGGTATGTCCCTTATGTTTGTTAAAAGTGCCTGGCGCCAGGCCGGGTCTTCTGATTCTTCCGTCTGGAAGGAGGTCTGGAGTTTTTTCTTGATGGGCTGAATGATACTTACGGGCAGGCATATATATATGACACCGCTCATTTCCTCTATGTCCAGCTGGAACTTGCATACGATTACCGCGTCGTCATCGGAGATTATCTTGGCAAACTGCGGATTGATCTCGTTTCTCACGTAGTGGATCTCCAGTGGATATATGGTGGCCCAGGCCCTGGCCCAGTCCTTCAGCAGGGAGCTCACTATGCGTTTTATCAGCCTTTGTTCGATGGAGGTGAACTCCCGACCCTCGACCCTGCTTGATCCTATGGAAGTGGAACCCAGGAATATTTCCACGATGCAAAAGACCAGCTGCGAGTCAACCACCATCATGGCATGTCCCCTCAGGGGTTCGAGTTTTAGTATGTGCAGGCTGCTGGGGACAGGCACCCTTTTGAGGAATTCCTTGAAGGGGATGATTTCAATGGGTACCACGGTGCTGTCCACCATCACCCTGAGCATGGATGAAAGAGTGCTCCTGAGCCCCCTGTTGAAGTGGTCATTGATCACGGCAAATCCCGGGAATTTCACCCTGGACATGGCCGCAGAGTTCACGAAATCATAGGGGATGACGTCCTGGTCCCTGGTTTCGGATACAGGGGTTTCCTCGGTTTCCGGTTCGGCTACGTCATCCAGTCCGCCGAGCAGGGCATCAATTTCATCCTGGCTAAGTACCTGGGACATCTTCCTTTCTCCTACTGCACCACGAACTGGCTGAAATACACGTTTTTGAGCCTGCCCCGGCCGATTATCCTGCTGACCCTGGCCATTATCTCGTCCCTGAGCCTCACCTTTCCCTCTATGGATATCACGTCCTCCAGGGTCTGGGAGCTCAGGAGCAGCAGGATGTCGTTCCTGATCTTTGGAAGCATCTTTTCCGAAAGATCCTTGGCCTTGTCATCCTTTACCTCGAGCGTGATGGTGGCCTTCAGAAAGTGGCTGGCCTTGGGATCTGCAAGGTTGACAATGAATGGTTTCAGCTCGACGGTGATGCCGATCTGGGGCTCGGCCTGGGAAGTCACCTGCGGGGTTTCGTCCTTCTGGATTTCTTTGGCGATCTCTTCATCGCTCGGGGCGGAGTAGAGAAAGAAAAACGCACCAGCGCCCCCTGCTATCACCAGGAGCAGCAGGATAATTATGATCAGAAGAAGCTTTGATCCACCTTTCTTGCCCTTTTCCTGGGCCTTATCGTTTGATGTGTCCTTTTCCTTTTTGGCCATGTTATGCTCCGGATTGGTTAGTCATTATTTTGTCGATACTGTATTTGAGCAACACATGTGCCATTATGGGACATGGCTATAATTGTTTGAAATTAAAGAATAAAAAGTTGTGGGCTTGTTCGGGGTGCCGTGCCCCTGAAAGCAGGAGAAGGTGCCGAAGTCATTTTTTTGACTATCTTATGCGGAAAGAAACCACCTGCTTTCCATGGATCATGCCGGTACAAAGCGGGAAGGCTGAAAGTTTTCCGGGAAGGAAGCCTCCCTGTTCGATGTCCTTTTTAAAGGCGGCAAGGACAAAGGGGCGGGGGACATTGGAAAGCCCCTGGATGTCCCGGATGAACACGAGTCTTTCCGGATATGCACGGCTGTAAAGTGCGTACTTTATGCCGTTTTTGTCCGGTTTTATCCAGTAAAGGACAACCTTTTCCCTGGCAGACAGTGAGGATTCCGTGCAGGTGGTGAAGCCTTTTCCGGATTCCCTCCTGGAAATTCCGGGTTCAAGCAGAAGCCCCAGGGACGAAACCGAATAAATCATGACCACGGCAACGAGAAAGAAAGCCCTCGAGTGTTCATCAAGGAGCCGGCCGGCATATCCCAAGGCAGCGGCAACAATGGCCAAAGCAGCAAGAGCTGAAATGTGCATTCCAGATTCGAGAGGATCCATAACAACAAGTGCCACAACCAGGATTAGAACCATTCCAAGGAGAAACAACAGGGTTTTTTCCACGAGTTGCAACGCCTTTCTGGGGCCTTTTTCAGAAAGGTTCAAAATCACCAGGCCTGCCAGTATTGCAATCGGCATGAATGCAGGCAGTATATACCTTCCATGCCTGCTTGAAGAGATGAGAAACGGAATGAGCACTCCTGCAGCCCAGGATGCCAGAAAGGTGAAAAGGCGTTTTTCACCCCGGCCCTTTCCCGGGGCTGTTTCTGTCTTTTCCACGGGGTGATTTCGTCCAACCAAAAGCTGCAGGGCCAGCCACAGGAGCCAGGGCAGAAAGCTCATGGCCAGGTAAAAGAGATAGAAATAAAAGGGTTTGTTCGAACTCCCCCCGAGCCTGGAAAGAAACTGGCTGGAGATTGCCGATTCAAGCAGGTCCTTTCCCCCGGCTTTAAGGAACAAAAGGGCTTCCAGGCCAAGGCCCAGGACCACCACTGTTATCCACAAGGGCAAAGTGTTTATAATGTCGCGAAATCTTTTTTCTGCTGCAAGAAAGAGGAACCAGCAAAAGAGGGGAATAAGAAGGCCCACCGGACCCTTTGTAAAAAGCCCTGCCAGGGCCGCCATGTATCCGGCAACGTAAAAAACGGCTGCCTTCTTCCGGTTCGCAGCGCCATCTGCCTGGAAGAAGCAGACAAGGGCAATGCCGCATTCAAGGGCAAGTAGCATGTCAAGGGTGGCCTTTTCCGCCTTCAGCCAGAATTCAGGAAGGCCGGCAAGGCAGAGGGCAGAAACCAGGCCTGCCCTGCTTCCCAGATGAGCCTTTGCAAACCACCAGGCAAGGACTATCAGGCCGCAGGCGGCCAGCGCGCTGGGTGCTGAAATGGAAAGGGCTGATACGTGGCCCGATGGCAGGGAGAAAAGGTACTGGAGAAGAAAGAAAAGGGGAGGGTAGTCAGTGTACGGCCTCTGGTAAAGGTGGGGCACCAGGAGACTGCTCCCTTCCAGCATCCCTCTTGCAAATAGGGCAGACCTTGCTTCAAAACCGTAAATTTCCCTGTGCCCAAGGACTAACAGGATGGAGACAAGGAAGAACGCCGTGACCAGAAAGACCGGGTTTGAGGGCAGAAACCTTTTCATCTGTCAGAAGGAGCCCGGCATTGTGTCATGGTGCCGGCCCTTTATAAAAACTGGAGGTGCTGCATCAGATATCTTCCGGGCTGCCAAGTTCCCTGATGGCGATGTCTCCGGATTCCACGTAAAAGGAGATGGTCTTCCTGAGGGCATCCTTCAGGCCCACCTTGGGCTTCCAGCCGAGTACATCCATTGCATTTGAGATATCAGGCACCCTGTAACCCACGTCCTGGTAATCAGGGCCATAGTAATCAACTGCAGGGATCTCCTTGAACTCCACCTTTTCAGCCAGGGGTGCAAGTTCCGGGAATTCCTTTATCACCTCTATCATCATCTCCGCCAGGTCCCTGATGGAGTAGTCGTTGTAGGGATTTCCGATGTTGAATATGCGGCCGTCACACTTTCTTTCTTCATTTCTCATGATGGCAAAAAGGCAGTCAAGGCCGTCGTCCACGTACGTGAAACACCTGCGCTGCCTGCCGCCATCCACCAGGGTTATGGGTTCTTCCCTCAGGATATGCCCCAGGAACTGGGTGACCACCCTGGAGCTTCCCTCCTTCGGGGTGGAAAGGCTGTCAAGGCCGGAGCCAATCCAGTTGAACGGCCTGATGAGGGTGAACTGCAGTCCCTGGTGCTTGCCCATGGCCCATATCACCCTGTCCATCATCTGTTTGGCGCAGGCATATATCCACCGCTGTTTGCTGATGGGGCCGTAAATGAGATTGCTTGTATCCTCGTTGAATTTTTCGTCCAGGCACATTCCGTAAACCTCGCTGGTGGATGGAAATATCACCCTGGTGCCGTATTTTGCACACTGGCGCACTATGCGAAGGTTCTGCTCGAAGTCCAGCTCAAAGACCGCAAGGGGATCTTTGACGTAGGTTGCCGGAGTGGCAATGGCCACGAGCGGCAGGCAGAGATCACATTTTTTAACGTGGTATTCTATCCATTCCTTGTTTATGGAGATGTCGCCTTCCAGGAAATGCACGTTAGGGTGATCCACCCTGTCCGCTAGCCTGTCAGATGAAAGATCCATTCCAAAGATTTCCCAGTCTGTTTCCTCTATGGCCCTTCTCACCAGGTGACTTCCGATAAAGCCGTTCACGCCGAGTACGAGTATCTTCATTTAAACACAGTTCCTTTCATCTGGATATGAGGTGGAAATCCTATTCAAGCACCAGCCCCTGCTGCTGCAGTTTGGCGGCAACGGGCTCATCCTTGCTGGGTCTTGGCCGGCAGGATGCCGAGATAATCCTGAGCACTCCGTCCCCTGTCTGGACCAGGATATCTCCATCCACCTGTTTCACCGTGCCGGGAGGGCTGTTCAGATCCTTTTCCGGGAGGGGCTCCCCGTCCCAGATATAGAGCTTTTCGTCTCCCAGCATGGCAAAGGCGCCCGGGTAAGGCCAGGTGACAGCGCGTACCAGGTTGTAGATACGCTGAGCGTCCCATTTCCAGTGGATCTTTCCGTCTTCGGGCCGCCTTCCGCCAAAATATGTGGCCTGTGAGTGGTCCTGTTTGATCCTCGGTGCAGTACCGTCAAGCAGCCTCGGGATATATGTCCTGAGGACTTCTTCTGCCGCCGCCTCCAGCTTTCCAAACAGGGTAAGGGCCGTATCCCTGGGTTCCACGTCCACGGCCTTCTGGCCCACTATGTCCCCTGCATCGGCCTTGAGGACCATGTGGTGAAGGGTAACACCGCTTTTCTTTTCTCCAAATACCAGCTGCCAGTTCACCGGGCACCTGCCCCTGTATTTTGGAAGCAGCGAACCGTGGAGGTTCACTGCGGCAATTTTCGGGATGTCGAGTATCTCCTGCTTGATCATCTGCCTGAAGTAGCAGGACAGAATCACATCCGGCTCAAGGGATCTGATAAGCGCCACCCACTCCTTCTTGTTCACGTCTTCCGGGAAGTAACAGGGGATGTCATGTTTCCCGGCAAGCTCTGCCAGGGAATCGAACCAGACGTTTTCATCCTGGCTGTCCCTGTGGGTGAAAACCGCCGGGACCTTTATTCCAAGCCCGGTCAGCACCTTTAAGGCCCGGCAACCCATGTTGTGATATCCAAGGAGTACAACTGACATTCTTTTCTCCATTTCAAGACATAGGCTGGTAACAACCGCCAAGGGATAGGAGTGCGGAGCTTCCCTTTGAAACTTTCTGCTCCCTGTCCTGCCGCAGGGTCCGGCAGATTCAGGACAAGATGCGGGAAGGCGCACCGTACATGTACTGCAAGTGTCCGAAAACTCGGCAGATGAACAAGCATGCGGACAGATAACCAAAATATTACCATGGCCCTTTTAAGACAAGGGGAAAATGGAATGGCTCTTTCAGGCCTGGCAGCCGTTAAAAGAGCCTTTTCAGGAGGGATCTTATCCGGCCTTTCAAAAAACGGGAGAGGTTGAAGGTAATGGGCTCCAGGGTTTCGGGCATGATGAGCTGATGGCCGGGGTTGGTTTCCAGGGGACTTTTCCTGGTAAAGGAAAGATCCTCAAGGTCCGAGCCGGGCAGAACCCGTCTTCTGGCTTCCTTCCACAGGGGGACCTGCTCGGGGACAAGGTCCAGGGCGTGATACATGCAGGTGTCCACGGCAACAGGAGAGGGGCTTGCTGAAATCAGTCCAAGGGGATAGGGAAGGCCTCCTGACGGCCCTGTTTTGTGCATGATGACCCTGGCATCAACAATGCTCAGGACGGGAGGCAGCACCTGGTTTATCTCAAGGATCATGCCGGCAAAAGTGGCCGGATTCTTGCCGTGCAGGGTATGGGCAAGGGCCTTTCTGAAACCCACCACAGTACCGAAGGCGTTTTTAACCGCGCCGGTGGCACCCATCTGGCAATGGGCCTTGAACCTGGGGATGTTGATGATAAGGTCGGAGCCGAGGGCGGTTTTTGAAATGCCGGTCCTTATCCCGCAGGGAAGATGAACCCTGACAGGCCTTTTCAGGGAACAGACCCTGGCGCCGCTGTTCCTCAATTCTTCCAGGATGCCAAGAAACCCCAGGACCTTTTCTGCGCTTCCAAAGGCCGGGGAATCGGCCACTGTCAGCCTCCCACCGCGGTCCATGACCTGACGGGACACTGAAACTATCAGGTCGGGAGAGGTTACGCAAAGATGCTCTCCCGCCTTGAGGAGGTTCGGCTTTACCAGCACCTTTTGCCCTGCAAGACTTCCCGGGAGGAAATCGTCCAGGATGCCGGAAATCCTTTCCTCCAGGGAGGGCGTCCCTCCATCGCCTCCATGTTCAGCGGTTATTTCATCCAGGTAAACCGGGATATTTTCCATTACCTTGCGGGTTTATATCACGAAAAAAGTATCTCGAGGTCTTCTGCCGTCAGGCTTGAAAGCATGTTTCTGCTGCCACTTAGTATGGAACCCACTATTTCCTGTTTCTTCTTCTGGAGTTTAAGGACCTTTTCCTCAACCGTACCCTTGGAAATCAGGCGGTATGTGACCACCTTCCTGGTCTGGCCTATCCTGTGGGTCCGGTCCACGGCCTGGAGCTCCACTGCCGGGTTCCACCAGGGATCCACGATAAAGACGTAGTCTGCCGCGGTCAGATTCAGGCCTATGCCACCGGCCCTCAGGCTAATGAGGAAGAGCTTCACTTCACGGTCTTCCTGGAAGTTTGTTACCTTCTCCTGTCGCCTGGACTGTGGCGTCCTGCCGTCAAGGTATTCAAAGGGGATGTCCAGGTTTGAAAGCTCCTTTTTTATGATTCCAAGCATACGCGTGAACTGTGAAAAGACCAGGGCCTTGTGTCCGCCATCAACCGTCTCCCTTAAAAGGTCCATGAGTTGCAGGAACTTGCCGGAGTCAATATCATCGGCTCCAATGAGGGCAGGGTGATTGGCAGCCTGGCGCAGCCGGAGCAGGCCTTCCAGCACCTTGATCTTTGATCTCTTTATCCCCTTTTCCGAAACGGTCTCGAGAATGGTGGCCCTGTAATGATCCCTTACCCTGAGATAGAGGTCCTGCTGCCCAGGGGTCATGGGGCACCTTATCACCATCTCCTGTTTGCCGGGAAGCTCCGAGGCCACCTCCTCCTTGGTTCTTCTGAGAATGAAGGGCTTGACCAGCTGCTTCAGGGTGGACATGGCCGTTTTTTCACCCTGGGAAAGCGGTCTTGCGAACCTCTTCATGAAGCGTTCCTTGGGGCCAAGCATCCCCGGGTTCAGAAATTCCATCTGGGACCAGAGCTCCCCCACGTGGTTTTCAAGAGGCGTCCCTGTCAGGCATAGCCTGTGGTCTGCCTGGATGAGACGCACCGCCTTGGATATGGCGGAATCGGGATTTTTTATGCACTGGCTTTCATCCAGCACGGCGTAGTGAAACCTGAGCTTGGAAAGTTTTGCAATGTCTCTCCTGAGAATGCCGTAGGTGGTGAGAATGATATCTGCCTTCATACAGTTTTTCAGGTTTTCGTGCCTTCCGGAACCCAGGTAAGGCTCTAGTGAAAGGGCAGGTGTAAACCGTTTCGCCTCGGACTGCCAGTTGAAGACCAGGGATGTAGGGGCGACAACAATACAGGGCCGTCCGGGAGCCTTCTTCCTTTTTTCCAGGAGCCAGGCCAGTACCTGCACGGTCTTTCCAAGGCCCATGTCATCGGCCAGTATGCCGCCGAGTCCAAGCTCTTCCAGGAACCGGAACCAGCCGAGGGCCTCTTCCTGGTATCTCCTGAGAGTGCCCCTGAACCCCTTGGGTTTCTTGCCGCAACTTATGCCCCTGAAGGAGCGTATCTTTTCCCTCTTGCGGGAAAAGCCCGTGTCAACCTGTACTTCCGATGCCTCCTGCAGCATCTGGTCGATTAAAAGGGCATGGGATACGGCGAAACGAAGGGTCTTTTTTCTCCTGCCACTTTTCCTGGTTTTTGCAAGTTCAAGGGCGTGGCTGTGTTGTTCCAGCCAGCCTGCCGGAAGGATGCCGTGTTCCCCTGAACGGAGCTTGATGGTCCTTTCCCCCCTGAGATATGCCCTGACAACGTCCGGAAGCGGAACCGTTTCGTTGCCGAAGGCGACCTCGGCATCCATGTCAAACCAGTCAATGCCTGAGGTTACTGAAAATGTCCTGATGGAACCTGTCCGGAATCTCTTGCTGTCAGAAGCCTCCAGGACCACTCCCTGCTTTTCGAGATTGGCGAGTACCTCTTCCGCCCGGTCGGCCGGAAGCTGGTATGCCTTTCCGGGGCCATCCGGCTTGAAGCCGGAATCTTCCAGCAGCTCCAGCAGCTTTTTCTCGTCACGGAAGTTTCTTTCAATTATCTTCCATGCATCGTAATCACATATGATGGGATCTTTCGAGCCGGCCTCCACCTTGTGTCCAAGGTATTCCATGGATGCCCTGGCAGTAACCTTGTTCTGCTCGAGCCACAGTGTCAGGTGCAGCACCGGCCTGATTTTCCTGAGCCTTTCAGGAGAAAGTTCTTCCGGGAGTTTCAGGACGGCCATCCTGGAGACCGCATGGGCGTCTTTCACTATTTTGGGCAGGTACCTTTTCTTGACCTTTGGGAGACCGGCTGTTTTGGCCTGCTCCAGCCAGGAATATGCCGGGCCATCCAGGCGGAACAGTTGGTCCTTGAAGATCAGGAATAAGGGACGGGAATTCAGGAGATGGACCTGGTCCAGCCGCACCTCTTCCTCTTTCTGGCCCGTGGGAAGAATTATGCGGGGCTCAAGCATCACATCGTTTCCTTGATGGCTTGAGGCGTGGATTTCCATGCGTGCATCCGGGCCACGGGACATCCGCAGGGGATCCACGGGTTCACTGCCGCTGTTCAGGATAACCTGGCACCTTTTTGTTTCTGCCAGCATGGGTATGACCACGCCTGCATCTTCAGGCCTGAGGTGTATGTTTTCAAGATCCGGCGTGCTTTCCCTGTAAAAGACGGTCCTGGAATAGAATGCGGATTTTTCTGCAAGATCATTGAGAAAGGGCAAAAGAAGCCTGTCCTGCCTTGGAAGCTCCGGTTTTTCAAGGGTTTTACCGCTTATTCGCCTGGTGCGGCCGGGTTTTCCGTCCTTTTTTATGTACTGTTCAAAAACGCCAACCGAAAGGGAACCCCCTTCAACTTCCAGCCTGTATCTTATTACAAAATCCTGGACGGCCTTCCAGGGCTCCTTTAGTGTTGCGCCCAGCCACAAGTCCTCCTGAAATAGCCGGTCAGCATCGATTGCATGGCCCTTTCCCCCAGCCTTTTCCCCGGGCGAGCCGGCCATGAGCTGGTCTGCCTGGCAGATGGTTGCCCAGATATGTTTGCACGGAATACCCTGGCGGAAAAAGGGACAGGTGCAGCCAATACGTACCCTGCCGGAGCCATCGTTTTCGAGGCTTACCGTTACTGCGTAGTTTACGGTGCCCTTGACGGTGGATCGTATGAGGTCAGGCTCAAGCCTGTTTATCTTCACCCTGCCGCTTCTGGCATATTTCCTTCCCCTGTGCCTAATGACCGGGAGGAAGATGTGTTCCAGTTCCTTTGTCAGGCGCAGGGGCCTCTGAGTGCTTCTGACTTGTTCGCGATTCATGGATGAAAAAGGGTGTTGCCAGTGTTTGTGCCGGAAAGACAGCGGGGTTTCCTGCTAGTGATGTGTACGGGCCCGCGGCGAACCGGCAGAAGGGTTATTGTAATGTAATTAATCTCCTGAGAAAAGTACTTTAATGGCTGCGGCATCAAGCCGGTCTAGGGCCTGGGATGATATTGGCGGTGAACCTGGCGCAGGTGGCCCATGTCAAGGTGAGTGTAAATTTGCGTTGTGCTTATGTCACTATGGCCAAGAAGCATCTGTACGGCCCTGAGATCCGCACCGCCTTCAAGGAGGTGAGTGGCAAAGGAGTGACGCAGTACGTGGGGATATACGGCCTGTTTGATGCCTGCCTTTTGTGCATACGTCCTGATTATCTGCCATAGCCGCTGCCTGGAAATGGGTTTCCCGCCCCTGCCTATGAAGCAGTAATAGCTCACGTTTTTTTTCAGGAGCACAGGCCGTGCCTTTTTTATATATGTCTCAAGCCATGATGAGGCCTCGTCTCCAAGGGGCACGATCCTTTCCTTGTTGCCCTTTCCGGTTATCCTTAGAAACCCTGCGGAAAGGTCCATCTGGCTCATCAGGAGATTTACGGCTTCGCTGGCCCTCAATCCGCAGGAATAGAGGCATTCAAGCATTGCCCTGTCCCGGATGCCCAACGGGGTCGGTCCGCCGGCCTCCTTGAGGATGCTTTCCACCTCGCTGACGCTCAGGACAAGCGGCAGGGTTTTGCCAGTTCTTGGATTGTTTATAACAGAGGTGGGAGAGGCCGGAATCGTGCCCTCAAGGACAAGGTAGCGGAAAAACCCCCTGAGGGATGACAGTTTTCTCGTGGCGCTTACCGGGGAGATCCCTTTTTTCCTGAGATGTTTGAGCCACCTTATTATGTGGGCCGTGGAGATTTCCTTGGGGGTGTTCAGCCGGTTTTTCAAGGCGAATTCCATGAATTCCAAAAGGTCCAGGCTGTAAGCCTCGAGTGTCATGGCCGAAAGGCCCTTTTCCACGGAAACAAAGGCCAGGTAGTCATCAATGAAGGATAACCAGGAGGAGCGCATTGCTAACCGATTTCTTCTATAAGGGCTTCTGCCGTATCGGCTATTGCCATGTCCCTGGTGGTTATGGCCAGGGTCCGAAGCTTGCTCTTGAGGCCCTTTTGTTCGATCCTGCTCTTTTCTGCGGAAAGTTCCACCAGCTTTTCCATGACATCAAGGACGGTTTCAGTGGCATTTTTCAGGTCCAGCAGAAGCAGGAGGGCTCCCCAGTCATCTGGCAGGCCGTACTTCTTGAGATAACTGGCAGCCTGCTTTTCAAATCTCTTGGACCCGTATGCGTCATGGAGCCGCTGGAGATCCTTTTCATGTCCGGGGTCTCCCTTCGGCCCCTGAAATACCCTTTCCATTTCCTTGAGGTATTGACTCTTTATCCTGGGGTTTTCCAGTGCCTGTTCCATGGAACTCCTGATGTCTTTCTTGTTTCCTTTCATGTGTCCCGCCATCCAAATATGGTTTGTTTACGGCATTTTCAGCCGGGTCTTTTACTCACGGCTTTCTGCCCGGAGCCTAGAGCCCCGGTGCGGAGATTCATCCTTTTTCAGGCAAAGATAAACTCCATATCCGGCAGCACCAGGCAAGTGAGCCTGCCCCCGTAGGCCGCCCCGGTATCGATACCTATCTTGTTTTTCTCGATGAGCGGCGTGTCGAAGGGGGTATGCCCGAAGATAACCCTTTTGCCCCAGTCGTAACCGGATTTTATGAACTTGAACCTGATCCAAAGGATGTCTTCCTCTTCCTGTTTTTCTATTGGCACACCAGGCCTCAGGCCTGCATGTACAAAGCAGTATCTTTCCGTTACCAGCATGGTTTCAAGGCCCTTCAAAAAGGCCAGGTGCTTTTTGGGTATGTCCAGGTGGAGGTCTTCCACTCCGTAGCTTTTTATTGTTTCGCTGCCGCCCAAGCTGAGGAAACTTGCTGCCAGGGGCCCGTTTTCAATATAGTCCAGGAACATGGCCTCGTGGTTTCCCTTTAGAAACACGGTGGAGGATGGATACTTCTCGTGAAGGTCCACCATGAGGTCCAGGACCTTTCTGCTTTCCGGGCCCCGGTCCACGTAATCTCCCAGAAAGACCAGCCTGTCCTGCCCGTGCCTTACCGGAAGCTTTTCAAGGAGTGAACTGATCTTTTCATGGTGGCCGTGAATGTCTCCGATGGCAAAGATCCTTCCCATGGCCTATCTCCTGTCTGTGTCCGCAAACTGCATTACCCGTCTGAGCCCTGCCTTTCTGGCCTGTTCCAGGGCCCGGTGGAACTCTTTCCTGTGCAGGGGCCGGTCAAGGGGTGGATGGCGGAACGCCTGGGCGCAGGGACGGTACTGGTCCATCAGGTTTACCGCTGCATCCCGGCTTATGCGGTTTGCAATGAACTCCATGACCTTGGCCGTACCGCTGAGGTCCCCGGGAAGCACCAGGTGCCTGATGAGAAGCCCCCGTTCAGCAACGCCGGACCCCTCTGTCCGGAGGTTTCCCACCTGCCTGAACATTTCCTTAACGGCATCCCGGCACACCTGCCAGTAATTCCTGACCTTTGAAAGCTCAAGGCCTGTGGCGCTATCTGAATATTTCATGTCCGGCATGTAGATGTCTATTATGCCATCCAGCAGCCCAAGGGTGGAAACCTTGTCGTATCCGCCTGAATTGTAAACAACAGGGATCTCCAGGCCTTCTCTGGCGGCAATAAGGAGGCCTTCCAGGATCTGTGGAACCACGTGGGATGGAGTAACCAGGTTTATGTTATGACAGCCCTGCTCCTGGAGGGAGAGAAAGAAGAAGGCCAGGAGATCTCCCGTCACCTCGTATCCTTCGAGGCCCTGGCTTACCTCGAAGTTCTGGCAGTATATGCAGCGCATGTTGCAGCCGGAGAAAAATACCGTGCCGGAGCCCTGGCTGCCTGAAATGGGTGGCTCCTCACCGAAATGGGCCCCCCAGGTGGATACCATGGCCCTGGCGGCGACCTTGCAGAATCCTTTCTCTCCCCTGGTCCGGTCGGTTCCGCATTCATGCGGGCACATGCGGCACTCCTGCAGCATTGAAAGAGCCAGGTCCGTCCTTTTTTCAAGTTCCCCGGATTTCAGCAGTTTCAGGTACGATGCCTTCATGGCGGCTATATCTCTTTTTCAATGAGGTTCAATCTGTAGATTTCAAGTATGGACACGCAAAGCGCGATTATCATGGGGCCAAGTATCAGGCCCAGGAGGCCGAAGGCATTTATTCCACCGAGGATGCCCAGGAAGAGAAAGAGATTGTGGAGTTCGGTCTTGCCGCTAATGAGATAGGGACGCAGGAAGTAGTCTATCTGGCTGATTACCAGCAGGCTAAATGCCAGGAGGATGGCCCCCTTGAGATAGGCACCGGTGAAGAAGAGGTAGACGCTTGCAGGTGCCCAGACAATGGCCGTTCCAATCATGGGGATGAATGTCCCAAGCCCCAGTATTATACCCCATAGAAGCGGGGCCGAAAAATCCAGGAGCCAGAAGATGAATATGCCGAGACCGGCCTGAATGGCCCCTGTAAGGAGATTCCCGTAGAGGGTTGCAGAAAGAACGTCAGAGGTGAGTTTCATGAAGCTGTCCACGGTGGACTTGTTCAGGGGCAGCAGCCTTTTGAAAGACTGGAGCATTTCCTGTCCGTCGGTGAACAGGTAGAAGAGGATCACCAGCATGAGTGCCGCCTTGAATATGATGGCGGCAACGTTCTTGAAAACTATGGTCCCCTGCTTGAGAAAATACTCACCCATGTTGCTGGCAAGGTCCATGAGGGTGGTCTTCAGGTCTGCTCCGTAGAGTTTGAATGCCTTCAGTATCTGGACACCCAGCCTGTGCAGTACGGGATGGGCCTGGGCGTCTGGCAGGAGGGTGAAGTTGCCGCTCTGGATGTGGGATACGCTTGCTGCATACACCCTGAGCACCTCTGAGGTCAGGCTGGTAATGAGGACGAAGACCGGGATGATGATGAATGTCATGATGAGAACGCACATGATAAAGGCGGACAGGGCCTGTGAGCCATTGAGCAGCCGGGAAAGGCGTTCGTAAACCGGATAGAAAAAAAGTGCCAGGATAATGGCCCAGGATATGGGTTCAAAGAAAGGGAAAAGAAGGCGCAGGCCCCCAAGCAGGATGAGAAGCGCCATGGAAAGCGCCACAAAGGCAGCGATTCTTCCCTTTCCACAGTCGTTTTCCGCCTTTTGGGCCGGGTTGTTCTGGGCTTTTATTTCCTGCTGCACAGGTGCTCCAGGCCTTGGTCGAGATCCGAAGGATCAATGCCAAGTTCCGCTGCAAATTGTTTCAGTTCCTTCCAGGTACAGTTGATGGAAGAGGTCTTTCTCTTGCCTGATGATATTTCTTCGGCCTCGTTGTTCAGAAAGTTTAGAAGGCGCCGGGCTGCCTCTTTTCTTGTCTGTTCCAGGTCAAAGCCTTCCCTGGCACAGAAGTTTTTGAGCCTGTGCCAGTTGGCAATGCTTCTGGCAAGCCCCCGGTAGATCCTCTTGTCCCTGTAGGCCGGGGTCATGTCCCTGAAAAGGATCTTCTCGTAACGCTGGAATACCGCCTTTTTAAGGGGTGTCAGGTCCAGGGCGCCTGGCTTGAGGCATGGTCCGTCCTGGTCTTCGAAGAGATAGTGAAGACTGCTGTGATAGGCGATTTCCGGTGTCTCTCCTGAATGAAGAATCATGAAGGCTTCTTCATCCAGGATTTGCTGCAGCTCGTCTTTTACCACCTGAGGGGCTTCTGCCATGCTTCCTTGAGGTCTTTCAGCCTTTCGCTTGCAACGATTTTGCCGTCAAAGCTCATGATGAGTTCCTGGCTGCCTGTCACCTCCCCCACGAGGGAAAAGGGTGAACCGGACAGGCATTCTTCCAGGGCACTTTTGTTTTCAGGGGATGCGGTCAGGACAAAGCGGCTCTGGCTCTCGCTAAATAGCAGGTAATCAAGACGATCCACGCCCTCTGAGGGAACCATGGAAAGGTCGATTTCCATTCCGAGGCTGCCGGAGAATGCCTTCTCGGCCAGGCAGACGGCCAGGCCGCCGTCGGAGCAGTCGTGGCAAGATGCTACAAGGCCTCTGGACGTGGCATCTGCCAGCCTTTTGTACATCTGTGCCGCCTCCTCTATCCTGACCTTGGGGATTGAATTTCCTGTAAATCCCTTGCTTCTGAAGTATTCGGAAGCCCCAAGCTCCGGATACGTGGTGCCCAGGACGTAGACCAGGTCTCCGGGCCTCTTGACATCCATTGTTACGGCCTTTCTCACATCCGGGATCCTGGCAATGAGGGAAAAGAGCAGGGTAGGCGGAATGGAGATCTTTACGCCTCCAATGGTGGCGTCGTTTTTCATGCTGTCCTTGCCGGAGATACAGGGTATCTGGTAGGCAGTGCATATCTCAAAGAGTGCCTTGTTTGCCCTGACCAGCTGGGCAAGTTTGTAGTGGCCGTCGGGTGTCTTCTCCGATTGTACCGGGTCACACCAGCAGAAGTTGTCCAGGCCGGACATCTGGTAGAATGAGGCTCCCACGGAAAGGGCGTTTCTTACCGCCTCGTCCACGGCTGCGCACACCATGTAAAAGGTGTCGATGTCGCTGTACCTGGGGCACACCCCGTGCGAGACGACAAGGCCTTCCAACCTGTCCAGGTCGGGCCTGAGAACTGCGGCATCGCTCGGCCCGTCGTTCATGGCGCCTGTAAGGGGTTTTATTACGCTTCCGCCCTGGACCTCGTGATCGTACTGCCTGACCACGTATTCCTTGCTGCAGATGTCAAAGCTCGAAAGAAGCCCTTTCAGCTCGGCTCCCAGGTCGTCGGGTTCCGGGAAGGAGGGCTCTTCGTGCCCGGGAGGCTCCCAGACGGCCTTCAGCTCGAGCTGCGGCACGCCATTGTGGATAAAGTCCATATCCAGATATGCCACTGTCTTTCCGTCGTAAAGGCAGTGATACTTGCCGGAATCGGTGAATTTACCCAGTACGGTGGATTCAACCCCCATCTTTTCAGAAAGCTCCAGGAACCTGTCGAGCTTTTCAGGGGGGACTGCCACTGTCATCCTCTCCTGGGCCTCGGAAACAAGTATCTCCCATGGCTGGAGGCCCGGATACTTCAGGGGCGCCTTGTCCAGGTGGAGCTCAAAACCTCCGGACTCCTCTGCCATTTCCCCGACGGAAGAAGAAAGGCCGCCTGCACCGTTATCCGTAATGGAGTTGTACAACCCCAGATCCCTGGCACGGAGCAGGAAATCCGTCATCTTCTTCTGGGTTATGGGGTCACCTATCTGGACGGCCGTGGCGGGAGAACCCTCGTGAAGCTCCTCCGAACTGAATGTTGCGCCATGTATGCCGTCTTTTCCGATCCTTCCCCCGCACATGACTATGGCATCCCCGGGCCGGGCCTTCTTTTCCCAGGCCTTTCGCCCGTTTACCTCCATTGGCATGACCCCGCCCGTACCGCAAAATACCAGGGGTTTTCCCAGGTAGCGCTGGTCGAAAAGTATGCTCCCGTTCACGGTTGGGATTCCGCTCTGGTTGCCTCCGTGTTCCACGCCTTCACGCACGCCTTCGAAGATCCTCTTGGGGTGCAGGAGCCCCTGGGGAAGCGGTTTGTCGTAGTCCGGGGGGCCGAAACAAAATACGTCTGTATTGAAAACCAGTTTTGCGCCAAGCCCCGTGCCAAAGGGGTCGCGGTTTACGCCAACTATACCCGTGAGTGCCCCGCCGTAAGGGTCAAGGGCCGAGGGGCTGTTGTGGGTCTCCACCTTGAAGGCCACGTTCAATTCATCGTTGAATTTTACCACCCCTGCATTGTCCTTGAAGACCGAAAGGCACCAGTCATCCTTGCCCAGCCTTTCCCTTATCGTGCTTGTGGCACCCCTTATGTAGGTGTCGAAAAGGCTGTTGATCTCTTCCGTGCCCCCAGGGGTTTCATATGTGATCCTGGCATTGAAGATCTTGTGCTTGCAGTGCTCGGACCAGGTCTGGGCCAGGGCTTCAAGCTCGCAGTCGGTATATTTTCCACCCAGGCCGACTTTCCGGCGCTGACTTATGACCTCCTCTTTCTGCAGGTGGGCCTGCAGGCACTTCATTTCGTTCAGGTTAAGCACCAGCACCCTTTCCCTGGAAAGGGCAAGGAGTTGCTCGTCGCTCAGTTCGGAAAGATCGAATTCCAGGACTTCCACCCTTGTCTCGCCAAGAACCCTGGGTACGCGGTAAAAGGGGCTGTCATCCCTGGAAAATTCGGCCCCAAGGTCCTGGAACGGGCAGATTACCGTGCGCTGAATCAGTTCGTTTGCCAGTAAACCCGTGGTCAGGGATTGTGCCTGGGCCCTGGTTATATCACCCCTTACCAGGTAAACGGTGGAGGTATATACGCCTTCTTCCCGGGAAAGTTTCCGGTTCAGAAGAAGCTCCAGGGCCTCTTTTGCAGTCTTTCCCTCGTTGTCGGTAACGCCTGGCCTGAAGCCCACCTCTATGGCCCATTGCCAGCTGGAACCGGTTTCCTTGGAAAGTTCCAGCCCCAGGGGCCGGTCTATGGAATAAACCTGTGTCACAGGGTCTGAGCAAGGGCCCCTGGCGGTTTGTTGAAGCTGATCATCCGAAATTTCCGCATCTACGAGATAGGCCTTTACCGTCCTGATATCCTGAATGTCAAGGCCAAGGTCCTCCCTGGCCCTTTTCATGGTCTTTATGCCCAGGGCATCCTTCAACTGAGGCCTCAAGCTGACTTCTATCCTGTGAGCCATTTTTACTCCTGTGAGCTGTGAAATAGGGTGATTACCCAGTCAAGTTGATAATAAAACAGATGAAAACTTTCAAGGCAATTCTCGCAGCAAGGGCACCGGTTTCAATTTCTCCTGGAATGTCATGTTGGAATAATGTTTAATTAGGCCTGGATGGGCGCAGTCAAAGATTTCGACATTTCAAATATGGCGGCTTCATGAACATGTAGGGAGGTGTCTGAACCGGCGTGGAAAAACTCACAATAAAGAGGATTGCAATAGATACCTACAGGGAAAACGTGGCTTATATGAACAGTGGCTGCGCTGTCTACCGTGCCGCCGGGTTCCAGGCCCTTTCCAAGATAAAGATCACCGCCGATCACCACATGATCCTGGCTGTTCTCAACGTGGTGCACGATGAATGCATAGTCTCTCCCGGTGAGCTCGGGCTTTCCGAGCAGGCATTTTCCCAGCTTGGCCTTCCGGAAGGCAGGGAGGTTTCCGTGGATCATCCCGAGCCACCGGCTTCCATGGATGCGGTACGGAAAAAGATCTCCGGAGGGCTTCTTGGTTACGGGGATTTTGTCTCCATCACCAGGGATATCATCGAAAACCGCTATTCGAAAATGGAGATGGCCGCCTTCCTGGTGGCCTGTGCCGAGACGGGCCTGGAACGAAAAGAAACCCTCTATTATACAAGGGCCATGGCGGATTCCGGGCAGAAACTCGACTGGCACGAGCCCATTGTGGCAGACAAGCACTGCATAGGAGGAATTCCCGGAAACCGTACATCCATGTTGGTTGTGCCCATAGTTGCAGCCCACGGCATGCTCATTCCGAAGACATCAAGCCGGGCCATAACATCTCCTGCAGGTACGGCGGACACCATGGAAGTGCTGGCAGAGGTGAACCTTGAGCCCAAGAGGCTCTACGAGATAGTAAGAAAGGAAAGGGGTTGCCTGGCATGGGGCGGGACCTCAAGGCTGGCACCTGTCGACGACATACTCATAACAGTGGAAAGGCCTCTTGGCATAGATGCCACGGGCCAGATGGTGGCCTCTATCCTTTCCAAGAAGCTTGCAGCCGGATCCACCCATCTTCTTCTTGACATCCCCCTTGGCCCCACCGCAAAGGTAAGGCACATGCAGCAGGCCCTCAGCCTTAGGAAGATCTTTGAATACGTGGGCGACAGGATCGGGATACACCTTGAGGTCATGATCACCGATGGCCGCCAACCCGTAGGAAACGGTGTCGGCCCCGTGCTGGAGGTAAGGGATGTCATGCAGGTCCTTGAAAACAGGCCGGAAGCCCCGAAGGATCTCAGGCACAAGGCACTTAACCTTGCAGGCAGGATACTGGAATTTGATCCTGATGTGCGAGGGGGAACGGGATACATGGTGGCCAGGGATATCCTTGACTCCGGAAGGGCCCTGGCAAAGATGCAGTCGATCATAAAGGCCCAGGGCGAAAAGACGGAGATACCCGCTCCTGGCAAGCTTACCCATGACGTTTGTGCAGGCAGCCGGGGGGTCGTCTCGGGCATTGACAATTACCAGATAAACAGGATAGCAAGGCTTGCAGGTGCTCCCCTGGACAAGGGGGCCGGCGTGGACATTTTCAAAAAGCTTGGAGACAGGGTTGAAAAGGGTGAGCCGCTTTACAGGATCCATGCCGAATTCAGGTCTGATTTCAAGTTTTCAGTAAGGCTTGCGGAAAAAGACAACGCCTACACCGTCGGTTCAAGGGAGGATATCCCAAGGAACCCGGAGGAATTTTGAAAGAGATGGACATGCTTTTATATTTTGACGAATACGGTCTCCCTTCCAGGGAAATAGCAGACCGGGTGTCTGCAGAGCCTGTTGAAATCCGGGTTCACCGTTTTCCAGACGGGGAAAGCCTGGTGCGGCTTCCCGCCGCCGTCCCGCGGCAGGTTATAATGTGCAGGAGCCTGTACCGGCCTAATGACAAGCTTGTGGAGCTTATGTTTGCAGCCAGGCAGGCCAGGGAGCTTGGGGCTGAAAAGATCATGCTGATTGCCCCCTATCTTTGTTACATGCGCCAGGACAAGGCATTTCATCCAGGCGAGGCGGTAAGCCAGAGAATCATCGGTGAATTTTTTTCCAGGTATTTTGACTGTGTACTTACCGTGGATGCGCATCTTCACAGGGTCTCCGCACTCCAGGACGTTATGCCCGGCATCGAGGCGGTGAATCTTACTGCTGCAGGGCCGGTATCCGACTACCTTGTATCCCAGGATGACAGGCCTTTTCTCATTGGGCCTGACGAGGAATCCCTTCAGTGGGTGAAAAGGATTGCCGAAAGCTGCTCCCTGGATTTTGGGGTGTGCAGGAAGATCCGGCATGGTGACAGGGACGTTGAGGTCATGCTTCCCGAGCTGAAGCAGCGTTACAGGAGGGTCATCATAATAGATGACATACTGAGTACCGGAAAAACCGTTGCAGTGGCAGCCGGACTTCTTAAAAAGGCCGGTGTGGAAAGGATCGACTGCCTGGTCACCCATCCTGTCTTTGCGCCAGGGGCGTGGCAGCTCCTGAAAGAAAGCGGGGTAAGCCAGGTCATAAGCACCAATACCATACCCCACGAGACAAACCGTATTTCAGTGGCACCTGTGATAGCGGATTTTCTAAAAGGCCCTGATTCGTGTTTTGCATAACTTTCTTAAAAAGGCTTCGAGTTGGCCATGGACCCGCATGGACTCACGTGGACAGGTACTTCTAGGGGCTTGGAGCGACAGGATTGATAGAAAACCCACTTCTTACAACGGGCCTGCTGCTGTTTTTCGGTTACTGGGGCGGCAGGATTGCCAACAAGGTGCACCTTCCCAGGGTAAGCGGTTACCTCGTGGTAGGCGTGCTTTTCAGCCCGTCGGTATTTCATCTCCTGTCTGTTGATACTGTAAATCACAAACTGCACTTTATTACAGAAGTGGCCCTGTCCATTATTGCCTTTAACATAGGCGGCAGCCTGGACATAAGGAGCCTGAAGTCGGTTGGCAACCAGATCGGCTGGATAACGTTGTTCCAGGCCGCCGGGGCATTCGTTGTAACGGGCGGGGCGCTTTTCGTGTTTCTCAGGTTTTTCCCGGGATTTTCCTCGGGAATGCTTTCCACAACCACCATGTATCTTTCCGTGGCCCTTATCATAGGGGCAATTTCAGCGGCAACGGCCCCCGGGGCGGTGCTCGCAGTGGTATCCGAGGCAGGCGCCAGGGGGGAGTTTACCAATATCCTCCTCGGGGTCATAGCCCTGGACGATGCCCTCACAGTGATATTCTTTTCTGTTGCCGGAACCGTTGTTCAGGCCCTCCTTGGAGTGGATCTCATAGGGGATAACATGGTGCTCATGCCCTTTATCGAAATAGGGCTTTCCATCTTGCTGGGGGGAGCTGCGGGTTTTGCCATGTCCCTGACCGGAAGGTTCGTGGAGAGGAAGGAGGCCATGCTCATGGTGGTCCTGGGGGTTCTCCTGTGCATCACCTCCATTTCTACCCTGATTCATGCCTCTTCAATCCTTTCAAACATGGTGGCAGGTTTTGTGATAGTAAATCATGAACCAGGGATTCAGGGCTATTTCAAGGTCCTGGAACACCTGGAAGACACGGTGTTTGGCCTGTTTTTTACCCTGGCGGGTGCCCATATGGACATTGGTGTCCTGGAAACCACGGGGCTTCTGGCAGTGTTTCTTCTTGTGGTCAGAATGGTGGGAAAGCAGGCAGGTGTCTGGCTGGGTGCCAGGATCTCCCGGGCTTCCGAGACGGTGGCAAGGTATCTGGGCCTGGCCCTTTTCCCTCAGGCAGGCGTCACCATCGGCCTTGTGCTCCTTGCACAGGACCTTTTCCCTGAACCTGCCGGTAAGATAATAGTGAACTCGGTGATCGGTTCTGTCATGCTGAATGAATTCGTGGCCCCTGTCCTTTTGCACCACTGCCTGAAAAAGGCCGGGCAGATTGAGGTGTAAAACGGCGGTAAATGGGTACAAGGAGGAAAACAGTGAAGCTAAGCCAGGTCCTAGACATGTTGCCCAATCACGCCTTTTTGAAGGTGCCCATGGATATTTCCATTCCTGATCTGACAGAGCTTGTGAGGCAAAATCCTGGTATCAGAAGCATCTATGTGGAGGACGAAAACGGGAGGATTACCGGCGAGGTATCCCTTGGTGGCCTGATAAAAACCGTTACTGCAAAGCGGCAGTGCAGGGCAAGGCTCAGCACCAGAAATCTTCTTTCCTGCATAACATGCAAAAGGGTGCAGGATATCATGGATAAAAAGCTCATATGGGCCAGTCCCCGGGATGATATTGAAACAGTGCTTATGAAATTCATCAGGAACAACATAAAGGAGATGCCGGTTCTGGATGACAAGGGCAGGATAATTAAAAATATCGGGGTCCTTGATCTTTGGGCAATGGTTGAAGCCAGAGGGGGAAACTGACGTTTTTCTACGGAAAACATTTTCCCTTTGGTGAAAACATTTTCCCTTTTTTGATCCTTTTGTTTTAAAACACCGCGTTTTTCCCCTTTTAGGCCCGGTTTTCATCCACTCAATCAGGAATGAACATTGCTATATACTTATGGAAAAATGAGGGGAGATTCAGCCTGAAATGGAGGAAAAAAAGCAAGTTAGCATGGTTGATTTCGATGAGCTTTGCAGCCTTTTTGAGCGTGACCCTGAAGAGTTCGAGAGAAACAGGAAGCGGCTGATAGAAGAAGAGATTTCCAGGCGCCCTCCAGAATTCCGGGAAAGGCTCAGGAAGTTCCAGTGGGTCCTGGATATGAAACGCCGCAAATGCAAGAATCCTCTTGAGGCATGCTTCATGTTTCACGAGATGATGATTGAAAACGTCTATGGGGAAAACGGCCTTTTGAGGAATATGGAAAGGCTGCTGGATGCCGCAAAGGGCATAGAGACTGTTCATGAACCTGTAGGTACCAGGCATGACACCAGGGTCCTGGAGTTTCCGGTGTCAGGGGCCACCAGGCGCATGAACTGTGGCTGATTTGAACCGGACCGGATAAATTTTATCAGCGGGCCTTCTTGAAAAATCGAAACATGGCAAAAAGTATGTCTTTAGCCTCCTGCAGATCCATTACCAATATGCCTGCAATGTACACAAAAACCCCTACCGTAATACCCAAAGAAACCTGCGCAGCAAGGCCCGCTGTGTCTTTTCCCATGTCAAAAAACGATGCGGTAAAATAGACAGCCGCGGCCATACCTGCAGATGCTGCAACTATCTTGATGAGGGCCGTAACCAGCCTCCTGACAGGATACCCGCCGGTCTTTTTATAGAGAATCACTGCCAGGAACAGGAAATTGAAGATTATGGTGACCGAGGTGGAAAGGGCAATTGCCCTGTGCTGGAATCTTTCCAGGGTCAGGAGGATGATCACGATGTTGGCGCCAACCGTGAGAAAACTCCCAATTACCGGCCACTTGGTGTCGTCCAGGGCATAATAGACAGGCACTATGATTTTTACTGCAGAATAGGCCATCAGGCCTATGGAATAGAATTTCAGTGCCTGGGCCGTCATGATCGTATCAAACCCGGTGAAGTGGCCGTGCTGGAAGATGAGCCCTATGATGGGCTCTGCCAGAAGCCACAGCCCTGCTGCAGCAGGAAGGGTCAGGGCGAAGGCCAGGATAAGGGAAGAGACAAGGGTGTCTCCAAGCTCTTTGGAGGCCCCGCGGGCCGCCTGCCTGGCAACCATGGGAAGGGTTGCCACGGAAAGGGCCACGCCGAAAAGCCCTATGGGAAACTGCATGAGCCGGAAGGCGTAGTTCAGCCAGGCCACGCTTCCTTCTGCACAGCGGGACGCAAAGTTGGTGTTCACGAAGATATTTATCTGGGTGGCAGAAAGGCCAATTATGGCAGGGATGATGAGCCTTCCCATCTTCCTGAGGCCCGGGTCCCGGAGGTCCAGGTATGGCCTTATCCTGAATCCCTCCTTCCTGAAACAGGGAAGCTGTATCAGGAGCTGCAGCCCTCCTCCGGCCAGTGTCCCTGCCGCCATGCCGTAAATGGCAGGATAACCCATGGCCGGGATGGCAAGGGCGAGCCCGCCTCCGACAATTATGGAGCCCATGTTGAAACAGCTGGATGCAAATGCAGGGATGAAAAAATATCCCCTGGTATTCAACAGGCCCATTATCAGCGCAGAAAGGGAGATCAGCAGGAGAAACGGGAACATGATCCTGGTAAGATCCGTGGAAAGTTCTATCTTCCCGGGAATCAGGGAGAATTCCGGCGCCATGAGCAGGACCAGGTCCCTGGAAAAAAGGATTCCTGCCATGCATATGAGGGAAATTATAATAGTGATGGCTGTCAGCACGTTGTTTACCAGCCTGCGGGTCTCTTCCGGGTCCTTCTTTTCCTGGTATTCAGTAAAGACCGTTACAAATGCCGAGCTCAGGGCCCCCTCTGCAAAGAGGTCCCTGAGAAGGTTCGGGATGCGGAAGGCCACCACGAAGGCATCCATGGATGTGCCGGCGCCAAAGAGTATGGCCATGACCTGTTCCCTTACGAGGCCAAGGAGCCTCGAGAGAAATACCGCTGCACTGACCGATTTTGCCGACCCTGCTATCCGGGATGCCGAGGAAGATGAAATGGAAGGCATGGAGTGTTTTTCAGGCCCCTAATCGCCTGAATTTGGCTTTCCGGATGCGCTGATCTTGATCCGGGGCCCCCTTGGTGTGTCTATTATCTTGATCCCCAAGTCCAGGAGGTCCTTTCTCAGCTTGTCGGCGTCGTGAAACCTCTTTTCCAGCCTGGCCTTTTCCCGCTCTTTTATGGTTTGAAGGACCTCTGGAGAAAGCTTTTTGACCGTTAGGCTGAAATCAAGCACTCCCAGGATGGAGTCGAATTCCTTGAACGTCTTGACAATGGCCAGGGCGTCACTCCTGTTTACGCTGCCTTCTGCTATCAGCGGGTTAATGTTTCTGATGAAGGCAAAGACGGCCCCAAAGGCGGCAGAGGTATTGAGATCGTCAAGTATGGCAGCAAAAAATTGCCTTTCCAGCCTGCAAAGTGCCCTTTTCACCTGCCTGGAAGGTTTTTCATCGGCCCTGAGATATAGGCACGTGGAGACCTCTGCCCTGAAGGCATCTATCCTTACAAGCCCGCGGCAGGCATCTTTCAGGGCCTTCATTGAAAAGGTGACTGGTTTTCTGTAGTAGGACCTCAGGAGGAAAAACCGGATCTGCCTGCCTGAAAACCCCTGTTTCAGGAGGTCCTTTACCGTCACCACGTTTTCATTCCTGGGAGACATCTTTATGCCGTTTACCAGGATGAGTTCACAGTGGAGCCAGTACCTGGCAAGGGTCTTGCCGGTAAGGGCCCTTACTATGGCGATCTCGTTTTCGTGGTGGGGGAATATGAGGTTTGAGCCGCTGGTGTGGATATCAAAGAAATCCCCCAGGTATTTCATGGCCATGGCTGCACACTCTATGTGCCAGCCTGGCCGGGCCTGGCCCCAGGGGGTGTCGAAGCCTATGCCCCGTTTGAGCTCATCCAGGTTCACCCTTTTGAAAAGCGTGAAATCAAGGGGGCTGTCCTTTTCGTAATCATCCAGGTCCACTGTGCGGCCAACGTCTATGCCGCCAAGGTCAATACGGGAAAATCTTCCGTAATCAGGCAGCTTGGAGACGTCAAAATAGACGGAACTGTGGCGTTCATAGGCAAAGCCCTTTTCCATGAGCCGCCTGGTGGCCTCCAACATCTCGGGCACATGCTGGCTTGCCCGCGGATAGTAGTCTGCCGGGAGGCATTTCAGTACCGAAACGTCTTCGAAAAAGGATTTGGTGTATTCTTCCGTGAGCTCCTGCAAGGGACGATTCTGCCTTATGGCAGCACTTATGGTCCTGTCGTCCATGTCAGTGATGTTCATCACGTGGGTGGTCTTGTATCCCAGGTGCTGGAGGGTCCTTTTCAGCAGGTCGGCAGAGATGAGCCTTCTTGCCATGGAAAGATCCATGTGTTCACAAGCCGTTGGCCCGCAGGAATAGATCCCGGCGCGTCCAGGCTGCATGGGCTCGAAAATCTCCTTTTTCCTGGTGGCCGTATTGGTGAACCTGAGAGTGGCCCCTTCGGACTCTTCCTGTTCATCAGGTATGGAAAAAAGCGTGGTGCTGAGATAGCGTTCTCCGCCGTCAGGCAGAATGGCCACAATCCTGCCCGATTTCATCCCTGCGGCCTGCTGAATGGCGGCTGCAACCGCCGCACCCGAGCTCATTCCTGCAAAGATCCCCTCTTCCCTGGCCAGCCTCCTGGCGGTTTCAAAGGCCTCTTCGTCAGAACAGTTGACTATGTCGCTTGGGATCTTCTTGTCGAAAATGCCGGGCCGGTAAGACTCCTTCATGTTCTTGAGCCCCTGGATGGCGTGTCCCAGGAAGGGCTCCACGCCGATGACCCTGACCCGGGGATCCAGCTCCTGGAACCTCCTGACAAGGCCCATTAGTGTTCCGGTAGTGCCCATGGTGGAGATGACGGCGTCAAGGTCCCCGCCTGTCTGGTCCCATATCTCCTGTGCCGTGTACTTGTAATGGGTCTTCCAGTTGTCAGGGTTGTTGAACTGGTCGGTGAGAAAGTATTTTTCCGGGTGTTCCCTGAAAAGCTTGTAGACGGCTTCTATGGCCCCATCGGTACCAAAGCGTGCAGGAGTGAGGAGTATCTCGGCCCCGTAGGCCCGCATGATCTTTCTTCGCTCAAGGCTTGCCGCCTCGCTCATGGCGATAAGGCACCGGTACCCCTTTACGGCGCAAACAAGGGCAAGCCCTATGCCTGTATTGCCACTGCTGGCCTCCAGGACGATCTTGTCCTTGGTAAGCTCCCCCCTCCTTTCCGCGGATTCGATCATGTTCAGGGCAATCCTGTCCTTTATGGAGCCTCCCGGGTTGAAGGATTCGAGCTTGACCAGGATGGAGACGGCCCTGAACGGATTAATTCGCCTTAGGGGGACCAGCGGGGTATTTCCTATGAGTTCCAGTATGTTTGAGGGAAGCCTTTTCATTTTCGGGAAACCTATAGTAGGAGAGGCATTGTATCAAGTATAATTTGCCTGTTCGCTTCATGCCCGGTCGAACATGAAAAAAAATTGCCCAGTTCGTCCATGGCTGATTCAGGGTTTTTTTGAGAAGTTATACAACTTCTGGAAGGAAACGAGGATTACAGGCGGTACGCCGGTATATGGAATGCGTGGGGGATCGGGCAGCCAGGTTAGGGAAGGCAAAATTTGCCTCTGGCAGGAGCGGGTTGGTTCAGAAGATGATCAAAGGAGGGAGAAGGAACGAAGGACCTTTGCCAGCTTTTCGTCGGTCTTGGCAAGTTTTTTGAGTGCCTTGATAAGTCTGGAAAGTTGTTCATGGTCAGAGGAGATGTCTTCCTCAATCTTTTTGACCTTGTCCTCAAATGGACGGATCATGGTTCTGCGGTCCCATAATGCAAAGGCGATAGTAGCCGCCACTATTGCAGCAAAGGCGCCAACTATAGCCATCATGAGCTGCTGGAGGGTTTCAAAGCGTTTGTTCACCTGCTC
>CAYZJS010000107.1:0-6808 GCA_964478865.1 uncultured Thermodesulfatator sp. | reverse complement strand
GTCATCTCGGCCCCTTCCGGTGCCGGCAAGAGTACCCTTTGCAAGATACTCATGGACCGCCTTCCCGGATTGGCCTTCTCTGTTTCCCACACCACCAGGCCTCCCAGGAAGGGAGAAATTGATGGAAGGGACTATTTTTTTGTGTCTGAGGAAGAATTTGAACGCCTGGCAGCACGGGACATCTTTTTGGAATGGGCCAGGGTCCACGGGCACTTCTACGGTACCTCAAGGGAACACGTGATGGAACTCCTGGCCAGGGGAATCGACGTGATCCTGGATATAGACGTCCAGGGGGCGGCCCAGGTGAAAGAGAAGTTCCCGGGAGCCGTCACCGTCTTTGTGCTTCCTCCCTCCTGGAAAGTCCTGGAGGAAAGGCTTTTGGCCCGGGGCAGTGAAGACAGGGAGGCGGTCAGGACAAGGCTGGCAAATGCCGTTGGAGAAATAGAAGAGGTCACAGGCTACGACTACACGGTGATAAATGATCAGCTCCGGGAGGCGGCAAGTGACTTGGAATCCATTGTAACGGCAACCAGATGCCGGACCTCCAGGGTCCTTGCCAGCAAAGTGGACATGGCTGCCCTGCATCCGGAACCGGGCTCATGGTTCCTTGCATGATTTTTCTGAGATTCCGGTCCGGAGATACCCTGGATTCCCAAGGGGATTCCCGGTAGAAACGGTTTGCTGCACATGAAAAAGGGCAGCCGTCATGTCTCCAGGGGTGGTGCTGACGATCCCATCGTCATTTGGGGACTGCATCCTGTTGAAGAGTGTTTGAAGGTTCGTCCTTCTTCATGCCTCGAAATAAGGCATCTGCCGTCCTTCGGGAGAAAGAAGGCCCAAGCCGTTCTGCTTGATAAAATTAGGGAATCAGGTGTGCCATTTAGTCAGGTGATCCGTTTTGAAGCCCTGGACCTCCCCGAAGGAGCGGTTCATCAGGGTATTGCAGCCCTGGTGCGGCCGTTTTGGTTTGAAGATGTCACCAGGCTGGCCCGGAAATACGGGACGGCCTCGAAGCCCCTCGTAGTATGTGACCAGATCTCGGATCCCAGGAACCTGGGTGCAGTGATAAGGGCAGCTGCGGCACTGGGAGCGGGTGGGATCGTGTTTTCCAGGCGCCACAGCGCAAGTATCAACGGTACCGTGATAAAGGCGTCGGCCGGAGCCGTATTTCATCTCCAGGTGGCCCTGGTCTCAAATATCCCCCGGGCCCTGAAGGTCATCAAGGAAAGCGGGTTCTGGGTATATGGTCTCGATTCCAGGGCGGATCTGGAGCTTTCGCAAGTGGATTTATCATCAGTGCCCACAGCCCTTGTGGCAGGTTCGGAGGAAAAAGGACTCAGAAAAAATGTCAGAAAGGAACTGGATTTCCAGGTGAAGATTCCAATCAATCCCGGGATAGAATCCCTGAATGTATCCTGTGCAGTGGCAGTGGCCCTGTACGAATGCAGGCGGCAGAAGGCAGGTCTTAAATGAAGGTAAACCCCCTTTACAGAATGATATCACGCCTGGGCGAGCTGGTGGCAGGCCCCATACTGGAGCGCCTCTCCTCCAGTGGAGGAAGAAAGGGAGAAATATGGGAACAGCGTCTTGGCCATCTTCCTCCCTGGATTGTCCGTTCTGCACCCTTTGATCTATGGATTCACGGGGTTTCCGTGGGGGAGATCTCCGTGGTCCAGGGCATTGTGAAAAGGGTGCGGGAAAAGGCGCCTGACACCAGGATCCTGGTGTCATCCTTTACGGAGACGGGAATAGCAAGGGCGGAAAAGATCCTGAAGGGCATATGCAGGGTCATTGCGTATCCCCTGGACCTGCCTGGTGCCGTGCACAGAACGGTCTCCATCGTAAGGCCCAGGGTTTATGCATGCGTGGAAACAGAGCTCTGGCCCAATCTCCTTTCCACTGTCAGGGCCCGGGGGGCTGGCACCTTGCTTCTGAATGCGCGCATATCACCCAAATCTTTCAAGGCTTACAGGGGTATCAAGGCCCTTATAGCCCCAGTGGTGAACCAGTTTGACGGGATATGCGCCATTTCAGATTTGCATGCTGCCAGATTGCGGCAGCTTGGTGCTGATCCTGGCAAACTGGAAGTGACGGGAAATGCGAAATTCGAACTGCTTCTCGAAAGGCCCGACACCGAAAAGGCCGGCATGCTCAGGAGGCGGCTGGGTATACCCGGTACCATGAAAGTGATAGTCTTTGGCAGCCTCAGGGGGCGGGAGCACCAGATGATTATGCCGCTTCTCAAAACCATTTGCAGGGAAAGGCGGGACGTCTTTTGCGTGGTTGCACCCAGGCACCTTGGAAGGGTGGAAGACGTGGAACGTACCCTGGAAACCGGTGAACTGAGTTACCAGCTTCTCGGCAACGTCCTCGAAGGAGGAGAGAGGATTGATCCATATTCCACGGATGTATTGCTGGTTGACAGGATAGGTTTCCTGTTTGACCTTTACGGGTTGTCCACCTGTGCCTTTGTGGGGGGATCTCTTGTCAAAAAAGGAGGCCAGAATATCATGGAGCCGGCTGCCTGGAAGAAACCGGTTATCTTTGGCCCCCATACTTACAATTTCGAGGATGCCTCTTCACGTCTCCTCTCGGAGGGAGGCGGGCTGGAGGCAAAAGACGCGGACCAGCTTCTTTCAATCATCAGGTTCCTCTTGGACGACGAGAAGGAATGTGCCCGGCGGGGCGAGCTTGCCAGGAAAACCCTGGAAAAACTCGCGGGAAATGCAGCCACCAGGCAGGCTGAATGCATCCTGGAACTTCTCGAGGTGGCATAAGGGGGCGAGAGGGGTCAGGCGGGCAGCCTGGAATATACATCTGCATCAGGCCCAAGCACCAGGCCGGCCTTGAGCTGATGATGGCCTGAAAAGGCCACCATTGCAGCGTTGTCCGTGCAGAATTTTTCATCGGGGACGAAACACCTGAGTCCTTCCGACAGCGCCTTTTCCGTCATCCTTTTTCTGAGATAGCTGTTTGAGGCCACGCCACCCGTTACTGCAACTGCCTTGACACCGGTTTCAATCGCTGCATTTATGGTCTTTTCCACCAGTATGTCCACCACGGCCTCTTCAAATGAGGCGCATACGTCTGGTGCCGGGATTTTTTCGCCACGCTGCTCCAGCTTCCTCACATATTGCAGCACCGCTGTTTTAAGCCCGCTGAAACTGAAATCAAACGGGGTCTCTGGCAGCCGGGCCCTCGGGAATGAGATACTGTTCCGTACGCCCTGTCGGGCCAGCCTGCTGATAACTGGTCCGCCCGGGTATGGCAATCCCAGGATCTTTGCCACCTTGTCAAAGGCCTCTCCTGCAGCATCATCCCTGGTCTGGCCGAGAAGTTCCGCGTTCAAAAAGCCTCGGACCAGGTAAAGGCTCGTGTGGCCTCCAGACACCACAAGGCCTATGAACGGAAAGTCCGGTGGGGACTTGATGTCCAGAAACACCGAAAGCAGGTGGGCATGAACGTGATTTACTCCAGCCAGGGGAAGCCCCGTTGATACGGCCGCAGCCTTGGCAAATGAAAGCCCCACCACCAGAGAGCCCACAAGGCCGGGGCCCTGGGTAACGGCAATCCCGTCCAGCTGGCCAAGGCCTATGCCTGCACGTGACAGGGCGGATTTCACCACCGTGTAGATGGCCTCCACGTGCTTGCGGCTGGCAATTTCTGGCACTATGCCGCCGTATTCCGCGTGAACATCCACCTGGGAGGCAACCACGCTGCTGAGAATCCTGGTCCCGCCTGCAAGCACTGCAGCCGCGGTTTCATCACATGAGGTCTCTATCCCCAGGATCATCCCTGGTTGTCCGAATTTCCTTGTCATGTGGATCTATTCAAGTTCAATGAGCCTGTCGTATTCTTCCGAGATCTTTTCCATCTTGGTTCCGATCTCTTCCCATGCGGGATACAGTTCTTCCAGGTCCTGTTTGGCTTTCCTGTAGTCCTGGGTGACCCGCTGAATTTCAGCCTTGTCCTTGTAAATGGAAGGGTCTGAAAGCATCTTTTCGTAAATCGACTTCTCCTCCTCCAGTGCCTGGATTCTTTCCTCGATCATCGAAAATTTTTCCCTTAGCGGCCTCAGTTTCCTGCTCTTTTCCTGGCGAATTTGCGATACGTATCTTCTCCTGTCCCTTTTTTTCCTGGCAGGCCCTGCCTGGGGGACTGGTTCTCCAGGTTGGGTGGCCTGTCCTTCCTGGTGGTCGGCCTTCATGCGTTCCTTGAGTGCCAGGTAGTCGGACACGTTGCCAGGATACAAGACTGCAGTTTGGCCATCCATGTCAAGAACCTCGTGTGTAAAGGCGTCCAGGAAGGCCCTGTCATGGGACACCACAAGGGCCGAACCGCTGTAATGATATAGCGCATTTTCCACAGCCTTTCTGGCAGCCATGTCCAGGTGGTTTGTGGGTTCATCAAGTAACAGGAGGTTTGCCCTCGAAGCCATGATCCGGGCGAGTGCCAGCCTGCTTTTTTCTCCGCCGGACAGGGAGGAAACCCGTTTTTTCACGTCGTCTTTCCTGAAAAGAAAAATGCCGAGGATCTTTCTAAGCTCTGTCTCGCCCATGTCCAGGTCGAGCTGGTACATGGTTTCAAGGAGATCCAGGGAAGGATCCAGCTCCTGGACCTGGTGCTGTCCGAAATATGCCGGGACCACGTTGTGTCCATAGGTGATGGAGCCACTATCCGGCTCAAGTGCACCGGAAATAATCTTGAGGAGGGTGGATTTGCCTGCGCCGTTCGGGCCCACAATGGCCATTTTTTCTCCCCTGCGCAGCATAAAAGATACCCCGGCGAAGATCCTTTTGTAGCCGTAGGACTTTTCAATGCCTTCTACCTGAAGGACGATCTTTCCGGAAGACGGGGCCTCTGGAAGCCGGAAATCAAGATCTTTTGCTTCCCCTGCCTCTGCAGGCCCGGCATCAAGGCGTTGTAGCTGCTTGAGCTTGCTTTTGGCCTGCCTGGCCTTGGAGGCCTTGGCCCCGAAACGGTCTACAAATGCACTCAACCTTTGTATCTCGAGCTGTTTATTCTTCCTGGAAGATTCTGCCTGTTTCTTTCTCAGCTCCTTTTCCAGCTGGTAGAATGTATAGTTGCCCTTATAAACGTCCAGTTTACCCTGCTCGATTTCCCAGATGATATCCACCGTGTTGTCGAGAAACGACCTGTCGTGGGAGACAATCACGTACCCCGCCTTGATGGATCTCAAGAACTTTTCCAACCATGCGAGGCTTGGCAGGTCCAGGTGGTTTGTGGGTTCGTCAAGAAAGATAAAATCCGGGTCCTGAAGCAGGATCTTGGCAAGCTCCAGGCGCATTATCCAACCTCCGCTGAGATCAGTCACCCTTCTGTCAAGGTCCTCCCTGGAAAAGCCAAGGCCGGCGAGCACCTTCCTGATCCGGGCTTCCATCTGGAAAAATTCGGAAGAGTGCAATTTCTCCTGCAGGCTGTTTTGAAGCTTGAGCAACCTTTCAAGTTGATCTTTCCCGGACCCGTTTGATTCCATGGAGATCTTTTTGTTGAGTTCTTCCAGCCTTGCCTGAAGCTCGTAAAGGTGTGAAAAGGCAGTGGAAGCCTCGTGGAAAACAGTCCCTGCCGAAGGGCCGGCCACGATTTCCTGTGGAAGGTATGCCCTTTTCAGCCCCCTGGACATCTCGAGTTCGTTTCCATCTGCCTCCATGTGGCCGGAAAGTATTCGGAGCAGCGTGCTTTTGCCGGCCCCGTTTTTCCCAACAAGGCCGATCCGCTGACCTGGAGCCATGCTGCAGCTAATACCATCAAACAGGAGCCGGTGCCCCAGGGACATGCTCAGTTTTTTGATCTTTAGCATATCTTGTCTGAAAATCCGTGGTTGGCCTGTGGCCGGTCAGGTAAAAGGGCCTCCACCGCCCCCGGGATTCCCTGATGATCAGGGTCCAGGAGAATGGTTTGAAGGCCTTCCGGAGGGCTGACAACTGGTTTACAGGATATACCGGTAATTCCATATAAAAAACCACTACTTCTCCCTTGGAAAAAATAGTGGCTTGAAAGCAGCGCCATGGAGTACTCCATCCGGGGGTACTTCAGTACTGCAGGAAATCTTGTATTATTTTACCAGGAACGCCTCTTCTTCCTGGAACTTTTGGCCCTTGCTTCGTTGATCTTGATGACCCTGCCGCCGAAATCCTTTCCGTTCATGGCCTTTATCAGTGTGTCTGCATCGCTGTTGTTCATCTCGGCGAAACAGAACCCCCTGGCCTTTCCGGTGTACCTGTCGGTGATCCAGTCGAAGGATTCGAGCTCCCCGTATTGTTCAAGCATTTCTCTTACTTCCTGCTCCTTGGTATTGAAGGCAAGGTTTCCTATATATAGCTTCATTTGTTTTCTTCCTTTGTTTGATTTTGTGCAGGGGCCGGCAAGGCCCCCCTTTCCAAGAAAAAAGGCGAGTCTGCAATGACCCGCCTTTTCAAATCATCTTTTTAAGAATTAATTAAGCACGCACGTTGGCTGCCTGGGGGCCCTTGGGGCCTTCTGTGATGTCGAACTCTACAGTCTGGCCCTCTTCAAGTGACTTGAAACCGTCACCCTGAATGGCAGTAAAGTGTACGAATACGTCCGGGCCATCTTCCTGAGAGATGAAACCGAAACCCTTCTGGTCATTAAACCATTTAACTGTTCCCTTCATTACGGCGTTCCTCCTTTCCTGAATTACTCTGGGCACTTTCGACCCATGTGTTGCACTTGCCTGGTTCGAAAAGCCTTATCGGAAGATTCCGTAATAAGGGTACTTCTGAATCCATACACAGTGACAAAAAACCGAATAAAATCAACGGGTGAA
>CAYZJS010000106.1:0-41133 GCA_964478865.1 uncultured Thermodesulfatator sp. | reverse complement strand
TTCTCGAAATACCAAGAACACGGCTATTTCTTTCATGCGCCTTACCCTTGATCAAAATCTTTAGAGATACCCTAGGGCCTTCAGGTAAAAACCTGTAACTCCTTACGGGGTGCTACAGCTACAAGGCGGAGGGTACAAAGGCGTATTCCCTGTACTTCAAGTGCCGGACAACGCAGGTAAGATGTAGTACCCTGTGAGCAGATACAAAGACCTTGGTGTAACAACGGTTCAAGAAAGCCTTTTTGGACAACAAACCCGCTGCCAGTCTATTTTGGCAAGGAGGGGCTGGAAGGGTTTGGGAAATGATTGGAAGTAGCCCGTTACAGATTCTTAGGCGAAGCGGAGCGGCTGAAACCTCCATTTAGCGAGCGCAGGCGAGCGGCTTTGGAGGGTTTCAGCGAAGCCGAGCCTTAGAAGCTGTTAGGGCGGATTCCTGTTTCCAAAACCCTTCCAGGCCCCCCTTGCCCTTCTCCCTAAGACTAACTTTCAGAACCCTTAGCTTTTCCTGCAACCTTTCGAAACCAAAAGGCAAATGGGCTAGATTAAATTCTGGACGACAGGGGCAACAGTGGATAATATCAGGACAAATTATTTTTTTGCCGAGAACAGGGGGGTGTTCCGTTTACAGTGTATCTATCAAACTGTCATGACAACTTGTATCTGCCTGCCTCGGTGATGAAAAGTGCGGTTTTTGAAGGCATTTTTCATGGTAAACTGAAAATATTTTTCAGGTTTGACATCCGAATTGTATCTGCTTAAATAAGGATAACCCATGCCAAAGGTCACATTTCTCCCTTCCAAGAAAGAAATAACATTTGAAGACCAGGAAAACCTGCTCAAGGCTGCCATGGATGCCGGCGTACACATAAATGCCAGCTGTGGCGGGGCAGGCGTGTGCAACAAGTGCCGCATTTTCATAGAGGAGGGCCAGGTAAAAGGAGAAGAACTGCCTGACGGGGGCTGGAAGGCATGTACAACCATACCTCTGACGGACGTGGTGGTCAGGGTCCCGGTGGAATCCGAGATGGACCGCAAGGCCCTGGCAAGACCCCTTGCCAGCAAGGCCGTCTCCTGGATCAAGGTCCATGCGGAGAGCCTGGAGCTCAGGACTGAACCTGTTATCACTAAGGAACTGATAAGCCTTCCGGAGCCCAGTATCCACGACAACATCAGCGATCTTGGGCGAATCAGGCGGGAGGTAGGACAGGCATTTCACCTGGACGTTGACAGCCAGGTGCTTTTTGGCCTTCCTCATGCCTTGAGGGAAGGAAACTGGCAGGTTACCGCAAGCCTCATGGAGACCTCCAGAACCGACCACAAACGCCTCGTAAGGGTGCAGCCGGGAGATAGTACCGGGGCCAACTGCGCGGTGTGCGTAGATATAGGGACTACCACTGTCTCTGCCCAGCTGGTGGACCTGGAGACCCAGGAGGTGCTTTTCGAGTCATCTAACTACAATCCCCAGGTCAGTTTCGGTGAGGATGTTATTTCAAGGATGGAGTTTTCCAGGAAGGTGGACGGCCTGAACATCCTTAAGGAAAAGATAATCGAATGCCTGAACAAGCTGATAGACGAGCTGGTTCATGGGGCAGAGGAATCCAGGGAAGATATCAGTCTTGTAAGTATCGCCGCCAACACGGTCATGACCCATTTCCTTCTTGGGCTTGAGACCAAGTTTCTCAGGGCCCAGCCATATATCCCTGTGGCAAACCAGTTTCCACCTGTCAGGGCCAGTGAAATAGGCCTGGATCTTCCGGATCACGTGCGGATATTCCTGGCCCCCTGCGTTGCAAGCTACGTTGGAGGCGATATCGTGGCGGGGGTTGTGGGAGTGGGGCTCAATCATCATCCCGAGCTTACGCTTTTTATTGATATCGGGACAAACGGCGAGATAGTCCTCGGCAACCAGGACTGGATGGCCTGTGCCGCCTGTTCCGCCGGCCCTGCCTTTGAGGGCGGTGGTATCAAGTTCGGCATGAGGGCGACGGTGGGGGCAGTGGAAGTGGTGCATATCCATCCAACCTCTTTTGAGCCCATGGCACTTACAATAGGCGGAAAGAAGGCCAAGGGCATCTGTGGCTCTGGAATAATAAGCCTCCTGGCAGGCCTTTTCATGACAGGTGTCCTGGACCGCCAGGGCAAGTACCGTCACGACCTTGATACACCCAGGGTGAGGCCCGGGGCAGACGGGTGGGAATACGTGGTTGTCGAAAAGGAGGCCACTTCCATCGGTCAGGATATCGTCTTTACCGAGGCAGACGTTGAAAATCTCATCCGGGCCAAGGGTGCCATGTTTGCAGGCTACCTCACACTTCTTGAATCCGTTGGAATGGCCATAGAAGACCTGGAGAGGGTTATACTGGCTGGAAATTTCGGAAGCTATCTGGACCTGGACCAGGCTATCATAATAGGCCTGCTGCCGGATATCCCCAGGGACAGGTTCTTTTTTGCCGGAAATTCATCCCTAACAGGCGCCAAGGCTGCTGCAATCTCCTGGCCGAGCTTCCAGGAGATGATCAACGTGGCCCAGATGATGACCCATTTTGATCTCAGCGACAATCCAAGGTTCATGGACCACTATGTCTCCTGCCTGTTCCTGCCGCATACGGATCTAAGCCTGTTTCCTACTGTTAAGGAGGCCCTCAGCTCTTAACATCCAGCTTACAGTAACGCATCTACTAATTCAAGAAATGGATAGCTGTTCAAGGGCCTTTTGGCAGCACTTGGCGTAGTCTTCCGGGAAGTGGCCGGTTATCCACCTGCCCTGCTGTTCGCTGAAGGCCCCGGGGGATCTGGGATGCTTTGGAAGGAAGCAGTACATGAGCCTCTGGTCAGAGCCTGACAGGAACCTTTTTGATATCTCGAAGCAGGTGATCATCCTGGCCCCAATATGAGCCAGCACCTTGACGGCTTTGAGGATCATCCTGTCAAGGCTCAGGCGCATGTCCGCATCCGCCTCCAGGATGTTTCCCACGGGTTTTATGGTCATAATCTGTATCTCCCCCTGGGACCTCTGTGCCTTTGGGACAAAGAGCATGGCATTTTCGTCCTGGGCGATGACTATTTCTGATGGCAGCTCGTCCCGCCCGTCCAGCCGCCTGTTGCCATGCCTGATTGCCTTTATGTAGGCCTCAAAAAACGAGGTGGAATGTCCGGCTTCATACCGTGCAATGAAAGAGGCTATGGAGTCGCCTATTGCATAGGAAAAAAACGGAAGGCCCTGTTCCATCCCCGGGACGCTTTCTGCCTCCTGAGGTATAAGGGCGAACTGCTGGTGAATCTGCTGGTGCGAGGCATGGAGCCTGAAGCCCGAAGGACTGAAGTCATAGCCGTAGTTCCACCCCCAGAGGGTGGATGTAAAAAATGACTGCCCTTTTTCACGCAATCTTTCCAGTATCCAGGTTCTCAATTCATCCAGTTCCGGCGGGTTGAAGAGCCCCCGCTTTTCAATTTTCATTCCCAGGTTCTCGGCCAGCCCGCAGTAGATCCTCTGGTAATAGAGGTGCCTGAGTCCCCGGATGTCTTCCATGTCAAGGTCGTTTACCGAGTACCTGACAGAGTCCTGGGCCATGTTCGCGGCAAAATGCCCCCATGGTATGTAGCTGTTGGCCCTCAGGTACTCCCAGATATGTGTCCTCTCCTTGCTTACGTATTCTCCCACCACTGGGCTGGTGCCCTGGGCCCCTGGATCAAGGAGCATGACCCTCTTTATGTCATCTGGTAGATAAGGGTTGTTTCCGAGGGTCTCGTAAAGATCGTGATCTATTATGGCAGGCACGTGTGATCCGGCCCCCTTTTTCAGGTACCTGATGCCTCTCGGGACATCCGTGCCGGGGTGGTATTCGAAGTCGGCACAAAGTGGAAGGAGCCTTTTAAGGAGCGGGGGACTTGTGCATGTCTGGGCAATTGCCAGCAGGATCGGCCTTGGCAGGTTTTCCATATCCACCTGGTCCAGCCCGGGTATCTTTTCAAACCGCGTCACACCCCTTGGTTCAAAGCTAAAATCCAGCCCATTTGAGCCGTTGTTTTCGGCTATTTTCCCCAGGATGTAGGTGACACCCCAAATGGGGAATGCATTCGGGACCTCGTAAACCCATTCGGCTGAATCTACGGACAGGTCGCCTGGGGGAAAGTTCACGTCATTTCGGACAATGGTGCCGTCATCGGTTCTGCCAAGGGTCAAGGAGGCGGATGAAAGCCTGTTGTTCATGACCTTGTACGAGGGCTTGTGTATGCCGGCAATAAACCTGCCTGATGGATGGACACAGGTCCTTAGATAATAATCCGCTCCCAAGCTTGATGCCTCCCTTCAGTAATAATCAAGCAGTGAAGAAAAATAGCAGCCCGGTGTCAAAATGTTCAAGTAAAAAGTGGGGCAGGCCCCCTACTGGCTGCTTTCTGCCTGGTGGCTATCTTAGTTTTAGAGCCTTTCCTGTAGCCACTTCCGGATCTGTGCACTTGTTGGAAGATTTCCTGCACATAACACCTCATCCCCAACCAGGAGGGCGGGTGTCCTTGTAACCCCGTATCTCCATATCTCATCCCTGTCCGTTACGTGGTAAATGTCCGCGGCGATTTCCTGCTCTGCAAGCACTTCGAGCACCAGTTGCTCAAGCCTGTTGCAGCCTACACAGCCGGGACCAAGTATCCTGATGGCCTTGGCCTGGGTGGTCTGGCTGGTTCCTTCCAGGATCTTTTCAAAGCTTGCAATATAATCCCCCTTGGCGGAGTCAGGGACATAGTTCTTTTTCTCCACCAGTTCCAGGAGCAATTCTGCTGCCTGGCTTACATGAAGGCCTGATTCCTCCATGAGCTTCCTGACCTTTGAAAGTGATGCCTCGAAACCGAAAAGGCCGATACTTCTGCCTGCTATGATGATCTTGTTGCTCATGATACCTGTTTCCACGGCCCAAGATGTTCGGGTTTTCGGGCCGTCTCCACCGAGGGAACATATACCTTTGCCGGCCAGGTGCCAAGACCGCAGTAACTGCTGCCCAGGGGGATTGACAAGATTTTTTCCATACTTAATATAATCTTGTTTTGGTCTGCAGCAGTTCTTGCCGCAGGCGTTTTTAAATCTGCAAGAAAGTTTTTCCCCATGAACGTTTTAATCTCGGGGCAAATTCCCCAGGCACAAGTCCCCTGATACGATCCTTGTGGCCAGTCAATTGCGGAGGACCGGATGATTGAACTAAGGGATATTTCCATGGATTACGGTTCTTTCAGGGCAGTGGAAGGCTGCTCTTTCACTGTTAAAAAGGGCGAGATAGTTGGCCTTGTGGGCCCGAACGGTGCCGGCAAGACCACTATAATGAAGATCCTTTCCACCCAGCTTGCCCCAACGGAAGGAACCGCCAGCATCAATGGCTTTGACATAGAAAAGGAACCCCTGGATGTCAGGAGCAGCCTGGGATTTCTCCCTGAGCAGGCCCCTGTCTACGATGACATGGAGGTCAGGGAATATATCTCCTTCGTAGGGAAGGCCAGGGGCCTTGGCGGTAAAAATCTCAGGGAAAGGCTCGGATGGGTTGCAGAAAACTGCGGGCTTTCAGACATGTGGTGCAAGCCCATAGGAGAACTTTCCAAGGGCTACAGGCAAAGGGTCGGCCTTGCACAGGCATTGATACACGATCCCCCGGTCCTAATCCTGGATGAACCCACCTCCGGACTCGACCCGCTCCAGATCATGGAGATCAGGAACCTAGTAAAAGGCCTGGCCCCTGAAAAGGCGATCCTTTTCAGCACCCACATCCTCCAGGAGATTACGGCAATAACCCACAGGGCCGTGGTGATAAACGAGGGAAGGATCAGGGCCCAGGGCCCACTGGAGGAACTCTCGTCAAAGGTGTTTCCGCACCAGAAGGTGGTGGTTTCCTTTGAGGAAGCCCAGGTGCCGGAAGATGCCATAAGGTCCGTTCCCGGAGTGATTGAGGTGAAGCCGCAGGAACAGGCAAACGGCCGCACCGGCTACTTTCTCCTGACCGGGGACGCTGAAAGGACCATGAAGGAGCTTTCGCTGCTTTCCAGGGAAAAGGGCCTGACCCTTCTTGAGCTCTACAGGCAGACACCGGACCTGGAGGAGGTGTTCTCAGCCCTCATCCATCCTGAACAAAAGCAGCCACCCCGGGATCAAGAAAAGGAATAGGAGACAAGGCATGCAGACTTCATCCCTGAACATTACAAGGCGGGAACTTTCATCCTATTTCAATTCTCCTGTTGCATACTGCTTCATAGTGGTATTTCTCCTGGTGACAGCCGGACTTTTCATGATGCCCTTTTTTGTGGCAGGGCTCTGCAGCATGAGATCGTTTTTCAACAATCTCCCATTGATCCTCGTGGTCTTCATTCCTGCAGTCACCATGCGGCTCTGGGCAGAGGAGAGGAAGGCCGGAACAATCGGTCTTCTCCTGAGCCTGCCCATGAACAGTACAAGGCTGGTATTGGGAAAGTTCTTTTCAGCCCTCATCTTCACTGTTCTGGCTCTTCTTGGCACCCTTACCATACCTGCCATGCTGGGCTTTCTGGGAAATCCGGATCCCGGTCCCATAACGGGCGGATACCTGGGAACCGTTCTCCTTTGCAGCCTGCTCCTTTCCATGGGCATGGCCATCTCCGCATTCTTTGCAGACCAGGTGGTGGCCTTTATCCTGGCCCTTGTGGCAGGCATATTCTGTTTCCTGGCAGGCACGCCCTTTGCCTCCACCTTTCTTGACGGATGGGTGCCCGGCCTGGGTTCATTTCTCAGGGAAGCAGTGGGCCTTGGCAGTCATTTTTCCTCCTTCCAGAAGGGGGTGCTCGACCTTGGCGACATCCTCTTTTTCGCCTCCTATACCGCAATATTCCTGGTGATTAATGGCCTCGCCCTGGAAGGCTATCTGAAGCGCAGGATGACAAGGGGGTTTATACCCGGGATAGTGCTTCTTCTGGGAATAGGCATATTCTTCAATGCCGCCCTTTCAAATATCAGGCTTTACAGGATTGATCTTACCCAGAATAAGATCTATACGCTTTCTTCCGGCACCAGGAGGGTGCTTGAAAGGCTCAAGGTGCCCATCACTGTTACCTATTACTGTTCTTCCAAGGAAAAGCTGCCCACCGCCATGAAGGAGCTTCCAAGGGACGTATCAGACATCCTGGAGGAGCTTTCCAGGCTATCTCCCAGGTTTTCCTACAAGGTGATAGACCCGGACGACCTCCCGGCGGACAAGAGAAGCGGGCTCGAAAAGCAGGGTATTTCCCCATTCAGTGCCCAGACCATCGAAAAGGACGCCGTGAACATAAAGCGCGTCTATTCTGCCATTGCCCTGTCCTATCTTGACAAGAAGGTCGAAGTTATCCCCCAGCTCGTTCCTGATTCCCTTGGAAACCTTGAATATGATCTTGTCTCCAAGATATACAGGCTGACCCTGCCATCTGCCCCGAAGATAGTCCTGGTGGCCCCGATGGAAGAGGTACCTCCGCAGATGGCAATGATGTACCAGAGGATGGGCCAGCCCGTTCCTGCCGGCGTGGACAGGTTCAAGATGCTTGTAAGGCTCCTGGAATCCCAGGGTTACCAGGTCCTCAGACAAAAGATCACCAAGGACTCCCCCATCCCGGATGATGTCTCTGCCGTGGTACTTGTTGGGCCGAGGGACCTGAACGAAAGACAGATTTTTGAGATAAGGCGTTTTCTCCATGCAGGAAAGCCGGTCTTCGTGGCTGCCCAGAAGTACACCTACCACTACAGGGAAGGGCCAGAGGGCATGGAGGTAAGTGCTGAAAGGCAGGAGACAGACGCAGACAGGCTCCTCGAGGGCCTTGGAATCAAGATCAACAGTGACATGCTCTTTGATGAAAAGCATATCGTCCTTTCCATTGAAAGCACCAGGCAGATGGGCCTTTTCACTGCAGTGGTCCAGACTCCCGTGAACTATCCCATGCAGATACAGGTGTTCCCGGAACAGATGAACCAGGATGTCTCCATTACTGGCAGCCTGCCAGGGCTCCTGTATCTTTGGGGAAGTGCCCTGGACGTGGATGAAAAGGCTGTTGAAAAGAACCGGCTTAAAAGGCTCCTTCTTTTCACCTCCAGCAACAGGAGCTGGACCAGACCCTGGCATTTCGGACCTCTTACCAGTGAAGACCTATCACCTCCGGAAAGCGGCCTTAAAAAGTATCCACTGGCCCTGATACTCCAGGGGCAATTTCCCGATCCGGCAGAGGGAGGGCAGGTGCCGAAGTGGCCCGAGGACAAGAAGGCCACGGACAAGGAAAACGCCAAGGATGAAAAGGTGGAAGACAGTCCTGGTGCAAACGCCAAGGCCAAAAAGGACATGGCTGAACCCGCAGAGGCAAGGCTCGTGGTAGTGGGGTGCAGCGAGATGTTTTCTGACTCTGCCCTGTCGGGCCTCAGTAATGCAGCCTTTTTCCTGAATACCATGGATGCCCTGTGCCTTGGGCCAGAACTCATAAACATCAGGACCAAGATGCAGCTTCAGCGTTTCATAGCGCCGGTCAGTTCCAGGGAAAAACTCCTTTGGAAGCTTTTTGCAATGTTTGCCGCACCTCTTTTCTGGACGGTATTCGGCATACTCAGGGCGGTTTCCAGAAAAAAGAGGAGAAGCAGGTGCGCCGGGCCGGCTGCGGCCTGAAACCGGAGGATTTTACCAATGAAAAGGAACCAGCTCATTGTCCTGTCATTATGCTTCATTGCCATGGTGGCTGCCTGGTATTTCGTGCAGCAGCCCAAGAGGAACAGTGCCACGGATCTCTATTCCCAGGTAACCGGCAGTTTTGAGACATCCGCCATAGACTCCATTGAGGCAAGGGTACTTTCGCATCCTGAAAATACCCTAAGGTTAAGCAGGACCAAGGCGGGGTGGCAGATTGCCCTGAAAAAGGGAGGAGAGGAGTTTCCCGCCCCTGCAAAAAAGGCAAAGGTGGAAAGGCTCCTGGGGCTCTTAGAGGGTCTTCAGGGAGAGTTCAGGGCCGAGGGAAGGGATCTCCTTTCCACCTTTGGCCTTGAGAAGGGCCACGGGCTCGAGATCAGGCTCAAAAAGGATGGAAAGGACCTGGTGGCGATAGTAGCGGGGATGAAGGGTCCGGACTGGGGTTCCACCTTTGTGAGGCAGGAAGGCTTCGACAGGGTGTACCTGGTGAACAGGGATATCTTTTCTGTCTTTGACATATGGTCCAGGAAACCGGACAAGGCCCTTAGCCTGGAACCCTGGGTGGATCTTGACGTGATTTCAGCCTTTCCGGATTCTGTGAAGACCTGTTCCTACAAGTCTGGGGAAAGGAGCTGGAGCATTTCAGGGCCTGAACCTGAAAAGGAACAGAAAAAGGGCGTAAAGGGCCAGGCAGGTTCGAAGAAAGCAAGCCCTGAAGGAAAATCAAAAGGAAAAGAGGCCTGGAGCTTTGAAACCCGGGGAAAGGTGGTTGAAAAATCCTGGGAAGAGGTGCGAAAATATCTCTCCCCGGTGCTCCCCTTGAGGGCCAGGGACGTGGAGCCACCTTCAGTTGCGGGTAAAGCCGGCCTGGCTCCAGGCCAGAAGGCCTCTGCCGTCTTTACTTGCAGGCTCAAATCAGGCGCTGAACAAAGGGTGGAGATAGGAAGCTGCGACGAGAAGGACAAGACATGCCTTGTAAGGGCCAGGGGATACATCTACAGGGTGGATTCAGCATGGAAGGAAAAGCTTGAAAAACCCTTTTCAACAGAGGGGAAAAAGGGGCGGAAAGAGCCGGCAAAAAAGTTAACCGGCTCCAATTATACAGATAAATAACAGGGCGAAGTGGCGGCCGTTTTTATATTTCCCCTAGGAGCTATTGGCTTGAAAAGAGCTGGACCTATCGAGGTTTGTACCGCCTGCAGGCCAGCTCCTAACTCCATCAATCTCCCCGGACCGATCGCCTCCGGAACAGGGCGACAGTTAGTATCATGAGAGTCGCCATGACTGCAGCACCCAGGGTGGTAATGGTTGGGACCAAAACCGAAGTCTGTTGAACTGCCGGCCCTCCTTGGTCTGAAATCCGCCCGTCTTGCGGGGTATCATCTCCGAGCCTTCCGTCTAAAAGGGTAAATTTGACAAAGGGGCCAACCGCATCGCTACCGGTTTGAACATCCTCCAACGTATACCACTCAGGGACGGAAAATGAAGGGGGCCTTGGGCCGTATTTCCTGTAAATGGTTCCCGACAGGCTCCGGGCCTGGTGAAAATAAACCGTGACAGTACCTTGAGCGCACGGGATATCAAAGCCGATTAATCCGTAGGGATAAATAAAACCCGGATCGTCCGGAGGCGGATTGTTTCCTTCGGCCATGGTTTTTACGTTTTGAAGCTGGGTGCATCCAGACAACACAACTGTCACGTAACCGTTACCAGTAGCAGCCGGGACTGATGCAACATTCGACTGGAGCCTGTCCGGTGTTCCATCCCTGTTGGCGTCTCCAGCGTTTGGAGCATTGTCTTCCACGCTTGCCGGCACCCCATCTCCATCATCGCTGACAGGTCCTGAGACAGTGATAGTCGCGGTTGAACTTGTGGCATTGCCACACTGGTTGGTGATTCTCACCCAGTAGGAGGCGGTTTCCGTAAGATCGGGTGTTAGATAGCTGCTTGAATTCGTACCGACTGGTGCCGTTGTGTCTCCGCTCTGGCCCCTGTACCATTGATAAGTCAGGGGCTGCGTACCGGTTGCATTTACTTCCAGTAGAGCATTTTGGCCGGGGGAAATGGTTTGGCTTTCAGGCTGTGCAGTGATTGCAGGGGGTGTGCAATCCCCGTTGACAACAGTGACCATGGCGGTATCGCTGGTGGCTTCTCCGCACATATTGCTGACCTGTACCCAGAAGGTCGTACTGGCAGCAGGGGCGGGGATGGTTAGGCTGGAACCAGAACCTGCCGGAGTGGAATTGCCTCCCGGCTCCCCCTGGTACCAGACGAAGAACGGGGCAGTACCTGCCGCCTCCGCCGTAAGGGTGGCATTCTGCCCGTGTTCCACCGTGACGTCCTGGGGTTGAACCACGATCACCGGCTCTTCACATATTAGCTCGGCATCTTTTACCCGCTGGGAATGATACACATTTTGTCCTTCCACGGGCCAGGGACTGTCAGCAACCCCCAAGGAACCGGTAATCAGGGCAAAAACATAACCACGGTACACGTTAGTATTTCCACACATGCCCGTACCCACGTAAAGTGTGCCATCCTGCGCTATTACAGGAGAGGAGCAGTCATGGCTTCCCACTGTTGTTGACCACTGTTCGCTTCCGTCAACAGGGCTGAATGCCGTGATTTCATATCCAGTAGTGCCGTATACTATGCCGTCCTTGCCCACCACGGGTGAACTTCCTGCGGGCGCTCCGCCGTGATCCGCTGACTTCCATTTCACCGCGCCTGTAGCAGGATCAAGGGCATAGTAATTGACATGCACACCAAGATATATAGTGTTGTCTTCTCCAATGGCCGGTATGGGTATAGGCGCTCCGCCGCCATAAAAATGCCACTTGGGTACTCCTTCAGGAGTCAGGGCATAGAAATAACCGTCGTCTCCGCTTATATATATGGTGCCGTCTTCCCCGATAACCGGAGTAGGCTCGTTAGCTATCAGTCCTCCCATGTCAAAGGTCCACTTCTCTGTCCCGGTTGGATTTACGGCAATCAGATGCCAGGCATTAGCAGTGCCGGGATTGAGGGACTGGACGGTATAATAGATAGTTCCGTCCTTCCCCACCGCAGGCGAAAGCCCTGTACGAAAATATGATTCCGGGGCGAACTTCCACTTGAGCCTGCCTTCAGGACTGATTGCATAGAGATCTCCCGACCTGTCTGCTATGAAGATGGTTCCATCACGTCCAAGCGCTGGGCTGCTTTCAATGAATATGTGCCCGGAAGCGCAGGTGTCTGTAACCACAAAGGTCCATCTCTTTGTCCCGTCTGGACTGATGGCCCAGACCACAGCATAGTTTTTACAATTTTTCCATTGGGGATACTGGGAATAAGAAGCGACGAAAATTGTGCCGTCCGGACCAATGGTAGGGGTACTCTGGCTGTAATTGTAACGACTGTAGATAGATTCACCCTCGGGCATGTAGCGAAGGTCGAACTTCCACTTTTCCTGGCCATCCGGGCTTATGGCATAAAGGCTTGGGGCATCTGTCACCACGTATATCGTTCCGTCTTCAGCTATGGCAGGTGTTGTATTTACCTCCTCGTCAACTTCTACAAACCATTTTCGCTGTCCAGGTATGCCTACTGCTGCCGTAACGCCTCTCGTAAAGGTTTCCCCGCAACTGTTGGTTATCCTGGCCCAGTAACTTTCGGATTTTGAGAGGGCGGGTGTAGTGAACGTACTGCCAGTACCGGCAGGCTCACTTGTATCTCCGGTCAGCCCATTGTACCACTGAAAGTCCATTGGAGTGTTCCCAAGGGTGCTTACAGTAAAGGTAACGCTCTGGCCCGGATCCACGAGCTGGTTTTCCGGCTCTGCGGTAATGACAGGCGCCTCGCATGGCGGGACAGATACGTCGTTTCTGTTGCTGTGGGTTAAATCATGAGCCACCACTGGCCACGGAGCATTTGCCGGGACCCCTCTGCTACTGCTTTCAAAGGCAACGATATAATACCGGAACGTGGCATACAGGGTTCCGTCTGATGAAATGGTCATGCCGCTGTGATACCAGCCCCCGTAAATCGTTTCCCTTTCCCAGAGCAGTCTTCCATAAGAGTCCAGGGCATAGAGAACACGGCCCTCTGCAGACAGATAAATGGTGCCGTCATCTCCGATAAGGGGTGCTACATACACGTACCAAAAATCAATATGAAAAGTCCACTTTACCCTTCCGTTTGGAGAGAACGCCATGAGCGCACCGCCAGCGAAACTAAGCCCCCCGAAAGTCATTGGCTTAAGGGGAACGTAAATGGTGCCGTCAGGCCCCACTGTTGGAGCGGAAAGGCAAAGCATGGGCAGAGCCTGGGACCATTTTTCAGTCCCGTCGGCTTTTATGCTGTAAAGTGTCGAATAAGTGGCAAAATAGACCTGACCATGAAAACCAGCCACCGGGCTGGAGGGTATGACCGATTCTGCTGTAAAACGCCACTTTTCACTCCTTGTCGCAGGGTCAAAGGCAACAAGGTCCTTGCCCGAGGTTACATATATGGTGCTGTCAGCGCCGATTGCAGGGGCCTGGATGTTCTCTCCCATGTCATAAGTCCAAAGGATGGCGTGGGTGGTATGACTGATGGCGACAAGCTTGCTTCCCGCACCAAGATAGATGGTGCCATCGGCCCCAAGGGCCACGGTTGTAAAATGTCCTCCAGATGGAAGATCAACGATCCACTTGATGGAACCATTGTCGGGATCGATGGCAAGGAGCCTTTCAATCGTGGTAATGAGTATGGTTCCATCCTCGGCGATCACTATGCGGGCATCGCATATATTCGTCGAATAGCACCTTTTTATTGAAGTGGTCCACCTCTTTTCGCCTGTGACGGGATCAAGGGCCACCATGTAATCTGTAACAATTGTGACAATGATCAATCCGTTTTTTGCCTGGACTACGTCCATAATTATTGGCTGTATCAGGCCCTCCATGAGTTCTGGAAAATCCTGTAACCATTTTACGTCGCCGTCGGCAGCACGAGCAGACTGGACAGGAAGCAGAAACAGGCAAAAACAAAAGGCTCCTACAACTGCGGCAGTTATGCTTTTCATTTTTTCACCTTCCTATTGGGCATTCCTGACGGGCCACACGCAGCCCCGTGAGCTGTTGGACTTTGGAAGACTAGACTGTGTCATGAAATGGTCGCTGAGCATCCAGCTATATGACCGTCCAAGGGCATAGGTGGTGCTTGTCCAAAAATCTTGCGCTCTTCCCCCTGAAGTCAGCACGTTTTCAAAGGGGTGGCCGGGGGGAAGATGGGGAGGGGAGTCGCGGGAAAAATCCACCAGGCTGAAGAGTTCATCCTTGTTCGGGAGGCGCCAGTCGTTGCGTCCGGCAGCACAAAGCGGGTACGAGCCGTTGTTAATGCCATCCACGAAGTCAAGGGCCTGCTGCCAGTTCACATTGCCGTCATCGTCGTAATTCTGATAGTGTGAGTGGATGCAGTTTGCATCCTTGAGCCACATCAGCCCTGTAAGGTTGTCGGTAACCGTCCCGTCACCATTGTCAGTGAAACGGGGGTCTGGCCAGGGTTCTCCCTTTTGAAGTGCTCCGTCGTCTCCAGGCCCGTAAGAGGTGGTCTGTCCGGTTCGCCTTATCTTCACGGTGGAAGCGCCTCCCGCATCCCTGACAGGCCAAAGGTATAAACGGTTACCCGGATCTATTGTGGCCATAACCCCGCTCATCATGGATATGGAGTATTTCATCTCGTCTATGTTGCCTCTGTCGGTAGTTGATGACCAATAGAGGAATGGACGGACATTGATAAATCCCTGCGATGCCAGCCAGAGGGCAAGGTACCTGCAATGCCATACCTTGCCCCTTTCGTTGCACATATCCTCATCAAAGCCGGGGTTATGCAGGCTCGAAAGCTCAAGGATGTTGGGCATTCGCCAATCCGTATGGCCGGCCTGGCAGCCGGAGTAGGTGCCATTGTTGATTCCTGCGATAAAGTTGAGGGCCTGTTCCCAGGTCAGAAGCCCATGGGTATCCACATTTTGATAATGGCTCTTGACACAGTTTGCGTCCTTGAGCCACATCAGCCCTGTAAGATTGTCCGTAATGGTGCCATCGCCGTTATCCACGAATCGGGGACCCGGCCAGGCGGCTCCAGCCTTTAAGGCGCCGTCCTGGGTCTGTCCGGAGGTTGCACAGCTGATTTCCGTACCCGATACGTCATAGCATAGGTCCTGACCGGTACGGGCCAGGCCGGATGCCCAGGCACCTGAGGCAGGAAAAAGTAAAAAAATGAAGAAAAGCACCCTTGTTAACAGCTTATTGAAGGTATTCACTTTGCAGGCCCTCCTCTCAGCGATAAAAAGTGACAAGAAGGTGAGGTGAAAAGAAATGGTAGCAATAAATTTGGTTCAGCAGAAAGAAACGGTGAAGCAGGGCCGGTTGCCCATGCTTGCAGATTGAAACCTTAAAAGAAAAACCTCCCTTCCGATATAATATTTTTTAGTTTAAAAGCATTAAATATGCCAATAAAAATTCATATTACTAAAAGATATCCCCATAATAGCCCAGCTATTTAAAATTAAGGAGGTTACAAAGGAAAACTTTTTCCACATGAGAAACATTTTTCCTAGAATAATCGTTCTCATCTAAAATTGAGGCACAGTAACAGTTTACAAGAAAAATTATCTGGAACTGAATGTAAGCCCCTTTGCTGGGTGAGGACGTTTCCCTCGAGCAATAATCGACGAAATACCGGTGCCCTGTATTTGAACAAGATGCCTGGATCACCGAGGGAAACTTGGAAAATTTGCACTTTTCATACGCCGGAGTGGCTATAAGAGGCCGCCATAGTGATGACGTTCCGGCCTGCAGAGCTGCAGAAAAGGATCTAGCGCACTCTGCCGGCGCTCTTGGTAAAGACATGCGGCATGCTAGAGCTTGGGATACCCGCAGCCCGGTCGTGCAGCAGGCACTGTTGATGATTATTAAGCCTGTATTCGATAGGAGTTATTGTCCATTATGGTGTTCTGGGTAGGATGGACAGGATTTCTATGAAAGACTGGTATACACGGTTTTGTGAGAGGGGCGAGGTGAAGGAATTCATCTCGCCCCTCCCGATCCTGTCATTTACGCATTCTATCAGTAAATTCAAGCCAACAAATTTTGTTATCAGCACGTTGCCAACAGCAGGCTACCTTTTTAGTGTAAAATCTTTCCTGGATCTTGCAGGTGCCGGGCTGGGATCTATTTCACCGTCTCCAGGTTCTGGAGCAATCCCTCCGCAGTAACCGCTCTGGCCGCTTTCTGTGTGGATGTATTCACAGAGATTCTGCCTGAAGTGCAGGTTGAACGTCCCTATATCAAGCCTCGTATCATATGGCCCATTCTCAATCCAGTGCCGGCGTTCCGACATATCTGTATGCCAAGACCAGTCATAGTCACAACCTGTAATTAGCTCAAAATTGTCTTCTGCCTGCGATGCCCATGGCACAGGATCGTAATCTCCATTTCCCTGAATTTCCTGCCTGTATTGATTTTCAGCAACCGCCATCCGGCACATAGCCGTTTCCACAGGAGTATGAATACCAGGGTCATCCTGACCTGTAAAAGAAGATCTTACATGATTTTCTTTGGCCTTTCTGGTGGTTATCCGCTTATTGGCCTGTCGATCCAGTAACCTGCGATGGGCATTTATTTTTCGTTCCATAAAATTGTTATTGGGATCATCGTCATATGCGGAAGATATGGATACGGCTACGGAATATATGAAGATAGACGTGCCAACAGCCAGTGACAGGCCAGCAAGCGTAGTTGCAGCCGTAACTGCTGCAGCTGTGCCAGTCCAGTCTGCTGCAATATCTGCTGCAAGGGCTGCACTATCAGTCAATAATGAGATCACATCAGTCGCTCCGTAGGGATTGGAGACGTTTTCCACCTCATTATCAACAGACTGGCTATCATCAGACTCTGGAAGCGACTGGTTTTGTTCATCGTCGCTATTTGAACTCTGCTCATCCTCTGAACAGACGTTGTCCTCAGGATCATCCTCTGTCAGCCAGGACCGCTGACCCCCCTCAAGCGTAACCGTCCCAGCTGGAAAAATACCCGATGCCATGATATCGTCAGCTATGACATCCTGGCAGCTTGTTCCGTCCAGTCCATCAAATCCTTGGTCGATATTAAGGCCATAACTGGCTGCTAGGTTGGCAAAATTGGCAGAATATGAACATGAGTCACCAAATCCGGACAGATGTTCATGGGCCGCCAGAACGTCTCTCAATTCCTTATCTCCAGCCCAATTGTTACAAGCAATACCGATAAGTGAGTCGGAAACCGGGTCCCCGGTAACACCGGTTATGGCACCGGGACTTCCTGGGATATCGGTCAGAGTATGAATATTTCCAGGCAGCTGCAAATCGCCGGAAATAGCCAGTGCAGATGCAGTTGCAGTACACTTGATCTTGTCGAGTATGCCCTTCAGGCCAATTTTAGCTGCGGCTGGTCCCCTTGAGTCAAGGCCGATTATTTCATGAAATATTGCCTTGCTGTATGAGGGATCGAGGGAGATGAAGCTGTCAGTGGAAGGGTCGTGAATAACTGCCGGGATATCAAATTCGTTGATTGCTCCCACGTGCTTTTTTACTGCATTAATGACGTCATGTTTGCCATTTAAAAGTTCAAAATCTATGACGTTCATCGCAACGTTTTCCAGCCCGTATAGACCCCTTTTCTCGATGCTGCTTGCCAAGGCAAGCCTGTACTTGTCAAAGTCCGCATCATTAAAAAACTGGCTCAGAACCATCAACCGTTCCTGTGTTTCAATGAGTTCCGGGATATCGCCATTTTCTGCCAGGCTGCCCATATGTCTGAACAGGGTATAGCTTGATACAAAAGATGCATCTTTATAGGCAGCATTCAAAAAATTTTCCGCTGCGGTGATTAAGCGCGCAATATCTTCTTCAACAGGATTCTGCTGATCTCCAACTGCCTGGATAGCGGTCAGATATTCCATGGCAAGACCAACTAGTTTTGGATGCTGCTTCTTGCTATTCTTCCTGGCCGCTGACTGGTATCTTGTATTGTTCATGCTCAAGGTCGCCTTAGTGAAACCATAGGCGGGTTCAATCCCAAGGCTGATTACCATGAAGAAAATCATGGCTGTTGAAAAAAAGCGTTTGGCCTCTTTTGTGAATCTGGGGGTTGCATGGGCTTTCATTTTTGAATCCTCCTTTTTGTTGTCCAGAGAAATTCTTCATGGTTCTCCGGCCTTTTGAATCAGTTGTATCTTGTGGCCGGAATCTTTTCTGTGAAACAGTGCCCATGCGTTTTGTGAACTATGCACCTTTATAGAATTTTTACCACCGGTACGGGAGGGTTTTTTGTATGACCATGCTCTGTTTCTCTACGAGGAGGTAGTCGCCATTTACCAGCTCTTTCATTATACGGCTGACCATCTCCCTTGATGCTCCTATCATGGTTGCTATCTCTTGGTGAGTAAGCCTTTCATCTATAACCAGCATCCCCTTCTCTTCCCGGCCAAGATTGTTGAATAGCATGGCCATGCGGCCATAGACATCCTTAAAGGCAAGAGATGCTATCTGCTCGTTGGCATGCCTAAGCCGAGTCAAGGTACCTTTCAACATATTGGTAATTATCTGGCCGTTGTTGCTGATAATCCTTCTAAAGGTTCTGCCAGGGATAACTACCATCTCCGCGGCACTCCTGGTGGTTACGGTGGCAGACCTGGGTCTATTGTCAATTAGCGCCATTTCTCCAAAGTAATCTCCTGGTCCGAGTATGGACAAAATTATGCTTTTTCCGTCCTCGTTCGTCCTGGAAACTTTCACACTACCCTCTATAACCAGGTAAAAGGAGCCGGTATCTTCGCCTTCATACATCAAAATAGTGTTGCGAGGATACCGTCGGGTCATGGCCGCGGCCTCAATCTGCTCCATTTCACTTGGGTCCAGGCAGGAAAAAAAGGGGATTGAAGACAACATGTGTTTGACCTCCGTAATATTTTATCGTAAAGAATTAAAAATGTTCTTATTTTAAATTACAAGCATCCAATAGTTTTCTTACCTGCTTTTTTTGCATCTCGATTAGTAGCCGATTTCTTTAAAGTGATCAAAAGCTCGTCCAAACAGCTTAAACAGTTCATTGCAGGCATATCCATTCCACTGGTTGTCCTGATATGCTGCAATGTCATGCCAATTTGCCACAGGGCTGGACTCGCCTGGCAGGATCTGCTTTTTATCTTTCGCGGTTCTCTAACCCCTCCAAGCTCAATTGTTATTGTCGCAATTGATGAACCTTCCTTACATGAAATCGACCTCCAGTGGCCATGGCCCAGACACGTAAATGCCGCTGTTGTAAACAGGCTGAAAAAAGCTGGGGCCAAGGTGATAGCCTTTGACGTACTATTTTCAGAAAAGGCTGCAGATCCCCTTGAGGACACGAGCTTCAAAGACGCCATAGCCAGTGCAGGAAACGTTATCCTGGCGGAAAACATCGGCCATATAACCAGAAAAGGTTACGAAGAGGTTATTTTAGAGCGCCCTTTGGATATGTTTTCCAGCAATGCCGCCGGAACCGGACTGACAAATTTGTTTCCTGATAAAGACGGTATTGTCAGGAAGGGCTCAGTGAAAATTCTGGATAGGCCAACCCTTGCGGCTGCCATTTTCAGGGCAGCAGGCGGAGATCCTGCACCACCTGAACGACAAACATTTCTTGTGGATTTTCCTGGGCCTTCTGGGACGTTCAAGACTGTTTCCTGCTATCAGGTTTTAGAAAAGGATATGCTGCCCGATAATATCTTCAAAGACAAGATAATATTAATAGGAGCAGCCATGGATGCATCTCCTGTGATCCAGGGTGCTCCTGATACAGTGCCTACCCCTTTTTTTAGATTTAGCGGCATAATGACCCCTGGGGTTGAGGTTCAGGCGGCGTGTGTCTGGACCATGCTTTCCGGGTTCCCCCTGGAAAGACTTCCTGCATTGCCGTTTTTTCCTTTTTATTTATTGGCCGGGGCCATACCCTTTTTCCTGCACAAGGGTAGGCCCCTCTCACTTGTATCATCTGTTGCCATTATCAGCCTGACCCTATGCATTCTTTCCTTTTCGGCATTCATGACGGCCGGGACGGTTATTGACATAACGCCAGGCCTGTTTGCCATATTTACCAGCGGCCTTTTCTGGGGTGTGGCCGGCCACCTGTCCGTAGGCCGGGAAAAACGTATTATCAAAAGGGCCTTTTGTCACTACGTGTCAAAAGACGTACTAAGGGGCATAGAAAAAAATCACGACCGGCTGAATCTCGGGGGTGAACTTTGCCACGTGTCCATTATTTTTGCCGATCTCAGGAATTTTACTGGCCTTTCCGAGGAGCTATCCCCACAGTCCCTGATTTTTCTGCTCAACAAATATCTTGAGACCATGTCAGCCAGTGTTTTGCATAACCGCGGCATGATCGACAAATATATCGGGGATTCCCTCATGGCCGTTTTCGGGGCACCCTTGCCGGTTGATGGCCATGCCAGCCTTGCATGCAAAAGCGCCTTGGAAATGACAAGGGCAGTAAAAGCCTTGGGCCATAAGATGCGAATCAGTTCAGAGACAGAAAACTATTTCGGGGCATCCACAGCCGTGGGATTGAATTCAGGAACAGTTGTGGCGGGCAATATTGGTTCAGCCAAGCGTTTTGACTACACAGTTATCGGTGACCATGTCAACCTTGCAGCAAGGCTTGAAGGCCTATGCAGGCATTACCGTGTAGATATTATTGCAAGTGAGCACACACAAAAAGAGGCAGGCACTGATTTCTTTTTCAGGCTTCTCGATAGAGTTAGGGTTGCCGGTAGCACAAGAGATGTGGATATCTACGAGCTGTTGGACCTAGATCAAGTTGATGAACGCTTAATTCAAGACATAATTGCCCGCTACCAAGAGGGCATGGAATACTATTGGCAAAGACAATGGAAGCAAGCTGCCACACTGTTTTCAGGTCTTTTGGCGGACTATCCTGCTGACGGGCCGAGCCGGGTGATGCTGGGCAGATGTAAAAAATTTTTGGAGTTCGGGCCGCCGGGCAACTGGCAAGGCACTTACAAGTTTAAAAGTAAATGAGGAGAGGCAATGAGAAAGGCGGAATCAGCACCACAGGAGATAAGCTTGGCCTTGATGGCGGTTTGGTGTTTTATGGCCATTTTTTCTGATATTGCGGATGCTGCAAAACAGGCAGGAACCATGATCGATTTTGACGGTAAGGTAACCGTTTCAGATCCGGCCATGGTCAAATGGCAGCCTGCATTTGTCAGCATGCCTTTGGTTCAGGGCCAGTGCGTCAGGACTGGGAAAAATTCACATGCAGCCCTTCTTTTGACGGACAGGTCCCAGATAAGATTGCAGGCGAATTCACTTTTGTGCCTTAGTAAACGGGGTTCTGCGCCTGATGAGAAACCTTGGCAAAAGGGGATATATAAGTTTCTAAAGGGAGGATTGTGGTTCAGGAACAAGAGAAAAGGCCCCAAACCCATTTTCAATACTCCAGTAGTGACTGCAGGGATTAGGGGCACTGAAATGGCCATTTTTGTCAGTGATGCTTCTACTCATGTGATTGGCCTCGAAGGTCAAATAAAGTGTTACAACCGTCTTGGGCAAGTGGTGGTAAAGCGCGGACTAGAGGCTGTGGCAAAAAAAGGAACTAAGCCAATACTTGTTGCAGTGGTAAGACCTGAAGACAAAGTGCAGTGGCTGCTGTTAACTCCTGAAATAAGGGGGCCTGCGGATTCAGGTGTCATGGGAGACAAGAGGGTATTAAGGGCCATTTCCATGTCAGAGCAGGCAATTATGCTTATTCAAAAGGGCCTTTATTTCAAGGCGGTCTCGCTTGCCAAGAAGGCCGTGGAGATGGCACCACAAAGGGCGGCATGTAACGTGGCAATGGCTACCGTGCTGCAAGCCAAGGGACATTTCCAGGAGGCCCTTTCATATTCGCGTAAGGCCTTAAAGGCAGACCCGGTTTCCGTACCTGCACTTTTGAGGACCATGGAACTACTGCTAGGACTAGACAGGATTAAAGAGGCCAAAATCCTTCTCGGTTCTTTCAAGGGTGCGGCGGATCCAAGGTTTTTCATGCTCAGGGGTTATGTGGCACTTGCAGAACTTAGACCCGATGGGGCAATAAAAGATTTCAAGGAGGCCATTTCGTACTCTGCAGGCCTTGCACCGGCCCATCTGGGCCTAGGCCTGTGCCTATTTCAGCTTGACAGAAAAAAAGAGGCAATTGACTCCATGGAGCAGGCCAGCCTCCTTGATCCACTCGCAGCATATTCCCATAACTATCTGGGAAAGGCCCTTTACGAGATCGAAGAACGCGACGAGGCTGAGATAGAACTTTTGCGGGCATCTCAACTGGATCCGCTGGATCCGACTCCGTATCTGTATCTTGCATTTCTGTACAGCGACCGATTTCTTCCAGGCAAGGCCATCGCAGCCTTTCGGAAATCGCTTGAACTAAATGACAATAGATTTTCATCAAGATCACGCTTTTTGCTAGACCAAGACAGGGCTGTCAGAAACATAAGCCTCGCCAGGGCCTTCAGCGACATGGGATTGATAAGGTGGTCAATTTTCAGAGGCAACCTGGCCATATGGGATGACCCCACCAACAGCAGTGCTTATCTGCTCAGGACTATAAACGGCATACAAAATGGCGCTATTGACCCTCAGAGCATAGCTGATCTTCAAAGAGCGAGGCTGCTTCAGCCGGTCAATCAAAATACCTTTGTTTCATACCAGAATTATCAAAGCCTCCTGGAAATACCTTCCGCTACCGGAGAACTTTTGGCCTATGCAGGTTCTGACAAGAGCATGGGATCTTCAGCATGGCTCAGTGCAGGCAATCTCATGGCCGCAGGAGATGTCTTTGGAAATTATGATACAAGTGATGGCCCTGTTGATGGTGCTTACAGCCGCATAGAATCTTTGGAGAGTAATTTCAAGATCAATGTCAATCCTGTAAATCAGTTCTACATGCACGTCTATGCAAACCATTCAAATTATGGAGACGATGTAATGCCCAGGCTAGATGGTCATATCCGGGATGCAAGAGATATCTCAGAAAGCCACGATAACTGGTTGTTGCAGGCTGGACATCACTGGCGCCAGGGACCTGGAAGAGACCTGCTTTTGCTAGTGCATGCCGGTAGCGGCGATGGTTCTTTTTTTCAAAGGGAAAAATTCGAATCAGCCTACATGTATGGAGTCACATCCGTGCCTTTCGTGGAATTTGACATAAGATCATATTCCAATGTCCAGCGCCTTCAGGCATTGGAATTCTGGAGACAGGGCGATCACAGGCTTTATCTGGGAGGTTACTGGCAGGACAATTACTGGCATAGATCCGGCAAGGAACATTTCTTCTCAACTTACCCGCCCATTTCTGAAACCATTGAGTCCAACCTGGAAGACCACGCTAGGGACTACAGGGTCTACGGAGGTGATATATGGCACTTGGGGCGCCATTTTATGCTGGATGCAGGGATTTCCTGGTGCCAAATGGATGGGTACTGGTACAAAGACAACGGAAAAACCAGAAATGAGACCAAGATATTACCTTCCTTTGGGATTGTGTTAAAACCAGACGCCAGCAATGTCTTCAGAGTGGGGGCCTTTTCAGAGCTGCAACCTGACATGGACAGTTCAATGCTCAGGCCATCTGACGTTGCGGGATTCTTAACAATTACCCAGAATGTACCTGGAACATGGACCCGAAGCGTGAATATCGGATGGGACAGGGAATGGAACAGCAGAATTTTTTCTAGCCTAAGTATGGGTTATGTTAACAGCCATTATCCATTTAAGCTTTCAGACTATTATTCCAGGCCGTTCACCTGGGACCATACCAATACCTGGCAAGGCCTGGTTAGCCTGGAATTCCTGGCTACTGAGCAACTGGCAACCTCCCTGACTTACGCCATAAATCACCGCCACCTTGTTGATGCCCACAGGAAAAGACTTGATCAGGTTTTAAGATGCATGGTCACCTGGATGAATCCTGCCGGCTGGCGAGCCAGGGTTATGGGTGAATACGTCGATGAGGACGAAAGATCAGGCTATGAAACCCCCCTTGGCGAAAATTTTTTAATCATCAGCCTCTATGGTGGGAAATATCTCTTTGGGAGAAAGGGCCTGGTTTATTTGAAATGGGAGAATATTACGGGAAAAAGATATCGGGTCGTCCCGTACGATGTCCCCTTGTCCATGTTACTGCCCTGGCAAGACAGCCGATTGCTGGGCGGTTTTACCTGGTCCTTTTAAAGAACACACCTTGAGGGGTTGGCAAATTGGTAAGCATTTGGCTCAACCGTCAAGGATCTGCCATGAAACAAGCTGAACTATAGCTGTACTAAAAAGCGAACCATTATGAAAATAGATTTTCGGTAGCAACGGCAGTTTATGGGCCTCCTTACATTTCGGATAGATTTTAGAATGTGGTCTGCCGGCCCACTCCTTATTCAGGTTCACACTCGGCAGGTTCCGGCCATCCCATGACCCGTGCCTTGTACTTGTTCGAAAGCTTGAGTTTTACATCCAGGAAGCGGAATACCGCAGCGGCCACGTCGACTCCACAGGTCTGTTCAAGGCCTTCGAATCCGGGAGAGGAGTTCACTTCGAGTATCCTCATGCCAATTTCGTCATCGTAAAGATAATCAAGGCCAGCCATGTCCATTTCAAGGCATTTCATGGTGTCGGCAACGGCCAGCTGGTTCTTGGGGCCGCACTCGAAAGGAATGGCGCTTCCGCCCTGTGAATAGTTTGATTTGAATCCTTCTGCTGCCTTTCTTTCCATGGCTCCTACGATCAAGCCTCCAACCGACAGTACCCGCACGTCTCTTCCCCGGCTTTCCGGCAGAAATTTTTGGAGAAAGAGCTCGGCATCCGGATTGTTGGCCTGCACAAACTGCAAGAGGTCATTCAGTGCCTGCCGGGTTTCGCAGAGGTGAACACCGCTTCCCTGGGTGCCGACCCTGGTCTTGACCACTGTAGGGAACCCTATTTCCCTTTCGATCAGGTCCAGGTTTACAGGGAACTGGACGAGGATGGTGGTTGGCACCGGAAAGCCTGAATCCGAAAGTATCTGCAGGTGACGAAGCTTGTCCTGGGCCAGGGCCACGGCCCTTGAGCTGTTCAGGGAATAGATTCCGAGCTTTTCCAGGTGCCGGAGGGCCGCCAGGGCAAAATAGCTGGTTGCAGAACCCATGCGGGGGATTACAAACTGTGGCAACGGATCAACCAGCTCACCCCTCAGGAAAAGATCCTGTTTCCCACCCATTCCGATGAAAAAGGACAGCTCATCAGGGTTGACCACCTCCACCTTGTAGCCATACCTGGGCGCTGTTTCCATGAGACGGTCGATTTCGTATGATTCCTGTTTTATAAGGCCGCTGTCCGGCCTGTAGAGTATCCAGCCGTGGGCCACGTATTTTTCCATTTTCATTCCCTTCCCGTTTTTTTAACCTTGTGTGGCTATTTTAATCTGTCCAGCCAAGGATATTTCTTATTACTGACCAGCGTTTTCCCTTGTGCTTTTTCTGCTTGCCCAGGATCCAGTAATCGTATGCGTTCTGGCCGATACCTGCCTTGATTGCAGAATCCAGCCAGGTGTCCACGAACCAGCGCCATTCTACCTGTTTGTCAGGCATGGCAAAACCCATTGGGCATTCGTACTTCAGCCCCCTTGGAATAACCACGGTCCACCTGGGATAAACCAGCGTCCATGCAGTAGCGGTCTGGGCAGTGTAGATCATGGCATCCACGTCGTTTTTTCCTTGCCTGAAAAACTCCCGCGGAGAATCCACCACAACGAGTTTTGCATTTGGAAAGAGGCGGCGCCCGGCCCCTTCCTGGTACCTGAAGGGTGTGACTGCAAGTTTCAGGTCTTCCATTTCGAGTATCCGGTTGTAGGAGGAAAATTCACTCCGCCTGTAATCCGGAACCACAAGGCCCAGGTATTCATCAAGATAGCTCCTGGAAAAGGTGAAACGAAGCGCCCTCTGTGGGCTTATTGTAATACCGCCAACCGCCATGTCGATGCGGCCTGAGTCAAGGTCCTTTTCCACCATTTTCATGTCGATTTTCACAACGTCCAGGGCAACTCCGAGGTCACGGGCAAGGTTGTGTACCAGCTCCATGTCGTAGCCCACAATTTGCCCCTTTGCATTCTTGAAGGCAAAGGGCAGCCGGTCCCGGGCATAGCCGACCCTGAGCACTCCACGGGACTTTATGACCTGAAGCCTGGGTTTTTTTAGTTGCTCCGGGGTCAGGGGCTTCGGCCTGGCATCGTTATTTACCTTTACCGTGGGCCCAAGAAGCTCCATGTTCACGAAATCCCTGTAGCCGGTGTATTCATAGGGTATGGCCCTTGTGAGAATAAAGCCGAGTCCGAACATTATCGCGGCAGTTATGGCAAGGCCGATTGCGGATATCTCAACCATTTTTCGCCAGCGGAGCCGGTTCATCATGGCACATGCCCCGAGTATGCAGATGACCACCCCGTGCATTGCCGCCATTGCCGTTGCAAAACGCATTGTGAAAACGCTTCCCAGGAGATAAAGCTGAAAGAGGTCTGCGGGAAGCTTGAAAAAGTCCAGCATGAAGGGGATTGCCACTGCCATGGAACCGAATGCAGTCAGTATTCCAAGGATGCAGAAGGATGGATAGTCGGCGACACTTATGGGAGAGCCTATGAACCAGGCGGCAAACAGGACAAAGCCTATACCGAGTATGGTGCCCACGCTGGGAAAGCTGTAAGCGGTGGGCACCAGGGCATCAATTGCAGAGACGGCAGTTTCGTTTTTCATGCCCCGTCTTTCCAGGAGCTCCTTGGTCTTTTCCGCTATCATGGGAAGAACCACCAGCACCGTGCCCGTGGCGAAGGCTGTGACCATGGCAAGCCTTGCCTCCTTGAAGACCTCCCTGTAAGAGAAGGGCGTGGCCCTGGCCGCCAGCATTGGCAGGGTAAAAAAGGCAAGTACTGTCCAGGCCGCCATGTAGACCCACAGGTAGATCTGGAGCCTGCTTAGTTCCTCCACCCTGAGGGTGCCTGCAGCTGCAGCTGAAAGGGCAAATATTCCAATGGGGGCAAGCTTAGCCACTACCGATGCCATCCTCATAAGGGCATCAGTGAGGTTTTTCATGCTCAGGATGAACCCGTGCCTTTTTTCAACTGTGATAAGGGCTACTCCCAGGAAGATGCTGAAAACCACTATGGCCGGCACAATGGTGTTGGCCATGGCGTAGAAGGGGTTTGCAGGGATGTAAAGGTCCAGGAAGTTGATGTGCTTGGGTTCCGAGACCATGCTGGTGCTGAAAAATGACGCATTTGTCCATGTGGGATAGGCCAGGGGCAGGAAGACGAGCGTAAGGGCGGTTGTCACCCACAGGAAGAGTATGAGTGAGCCCCCCCGTATGCCGACCATCTTGGCCATGCCCAGGTCCAGGCGGCCAAGCCCTCCGATGAGCGAGACCATGATGTAGGGTATGACCGTCATCTGGAGGAGCTTTATGTAGATGTTGCCAACGATATCCAGTTCCCCGGCTGGCTCTCCAAAGAATATGCCTGCCAGGATACCAAGCACCAGGCCTGCGATGACTTGCTGAAAGGGAGTAAGTTTAAGTTGTTTCAGGATCACTTCGCCTCTGTCTGGTAAAATCCTCCTTGTCTCATCAAGGACATGGAGGAATCCTTGCAAAAATAATAAAAAATGGGTTACAGAACGGAGGCTGTAACCCGTTGATGTTCATCAAAATAAGGCTGCTCAGACGGTCTGAATATGAATAAGCCTGTTTCAGTACATACACAGCTGACAAAACCTTTGCACTCTTCTATAATTATAATTCCTCACCTTGTAAAGGATGAGTGCCATGGCTCTGGCTTGCTAAACAGTAATACAAAAACCGGATGGAGGCTCAGCCCATGAAGGACAGAATCTTTAGAGTGAATATGACCAATCTGGAAACCAGTATCGAGGAGGTGCCCGGCCACTGGGCCGGTCTTGGCGGCAGGGCACTTACTTCTGCCATAGTTGCCGCCGAGGTGGATCCCCTGTGCCATCCCCTGGGGCCGTCAAACAAGCTGGTTTTCGCCCCGGGGCTGCTGTCAGGCACCGTTGCCGCAAATTCCGGCAGGCTTTCCTGCGGTGCCAAGAGCCCCCTTACCGGCACCATCAAGGAATCGAACGCCGGGGGCACTGCGGCCCAGATGCTTGCCAGGCTTGGCTGCAAGGCCCTGGTTATAGAAGGCCGCCCGGTGGAGGACAGGTGGTACAGCCTTCACGTAACCCCCGGTGGAGTTTCCATATCGGAAGAGACGGAACTGGTGGGCCAGGGGAATTTTGCCGTTGTCAATGCGGTGCATGAACGCCTAGGTGAGAAGCATGGCGTTATCACCATAGGTCCTGCAGGGGAGATGCTGCTGCTGGCGGCAAATATCTCCGTGAAGGACCCTGACGGAAAGCTCCGCTCCCATGGCCGCGGTGGGCTTGGAGCCGTCATGGGGTCAAAGAGGGTAAAGTTCATAGCCATTGATCCGTCAGACAGCCAGATCCCCCTTGCAGATCCCGATGCCTTCAAGGCTGCAAGCCGGACCTTTGCAAAGGCACTTCTGGAACACCCGGTAAGCCAGACCCTTGGCGAGTACGGAACAGACATCCTCATTAATGTTGTGAACGAGGCAGGGGCTCTTCCAACGCGCAATTTCACCAAGGGGCAGTTTGAAGGTCATGATGCCATCTCCGGAGAGACAATGCACGAACTCATAAAAAAGCGGGGTGGCAAGGTCAAGCATTTTTGCCACCGGGGCTGCGTTATACAGTGCTCCCAGGTTTACAACGACAAAGAGGGAAAATATCTGACCTCCGGTTTCGAGTACGAATCCATATGGGCCATGGGAGCTGACTGCTGCGTTGATGACCTCGATATCATCGCGGAGGCCGACCACATCATGGATGATATCGGTATTGATACCATTGAGACATCCGTGGCCATGGGTGTGGCAATGGAGGCAGGCGTACTGGAATTCGGAGACGGTCCGGAGGCCCTTCGCATACTTCGGGAGGAGATCGCAAGGGGCACGCCTCTTGGCAGGATAATCGGAAACGGAGCCGCATCGGTAGGCAGGACCTTCGGGGTCACCAGGGTGCCGGTGGTAAAGAACCAGGCCATCCCTGCCTATGATCCCAGGGCCATAAAGGGTATAGGCATCACCTATGCCACCTCCACCATGGGAGCGGACCATACTGCAGGCTATACCATCGCCACGAACCTGTTGAACTCCGGCGGGCACGTGGATCCTCTTTCAAAGGAGGGCCAGCTGGAGCTTTCAAGGAATCTCCAGATAGCAACCGCAGCAGTGGACTCAACTGGCATGTGTATCTTTACCGCCTTTGCCATACTGGATGATGAAAGTTGCCTTCCTGCACTGATAGACATGATCAATGCCAGATACGGGACCTCTCTTACCGCTGATGATGTCACTGCCCTTGGCAAGAAGGTCCTCAAGACGGAAAGGGAATTCAACCTGAAGGCAGGGTTCAGCCCGGTCCACGACAGGCTGCCGGAATTCTTTTCCAGGGAAGCGGTGCCGCCGCACAACGTGGTCTGGGATTTCAGCGGCCAGGAGATAGACGCCTTCTGGGATTTTTGATCCTGTTTCCAATGCAGGTGAAGGTAAAGCTCTTTGCCGGCTTTCGGGATGGCAGGTTCAAGGAACGACTGCTTGAACTGGAGGACGGAAGTAGCGTCAGGGCCGTGGTAAAATCCCTTGGCATAAACCAGGAGGACGTTGGAGTCACCATGCTGAATTCACGTCACTGTTCCCTGGATTCCAGGCTCAGGGATGGGGATATCCTGGCCATATTCCCCGTGATAGGGGGAGGCTAGGGGCCTGTTTCCTGACTTGAACCTTTCTGATGCCATAAAAGAGGCGGCAGAAGGCGATAAGCTGAGCCTGGATGCTGCCGGAAAGATCGCCAGGGAGTTCGACCTTTCCCTCATGGATGTGGAAAAGGCGGCACTTTTCACTGGTGTATGGCCGCTTCGATTCACGCGGCATGAAGGGCTCATAACGCCAGAACAGCAGATCAGGCTCATGTCTTCCAGGGTGGTGGTTGCAGGATGTGGCGGAATTGGCGGATACGTTTCAAGCTTCCTGGCCCGGCTGGGAATAGGCTATCTTGTGCTGGTGGATCCGGACAGGTTCCAGGAATCCAACCTGAACAGGCAGTTGTTTTGCTCCATTACTACCCTTGGAAGGTACAAGGCGGAGGTTGCAGCAGAGGTGCTCTCAACCATCAACCCTGCTTCACGCCTGGAACCAGTTGTAAAGCGCCTGGAAGACTCGCTTGACTCCTTCAGGGCATCTGACCTGTGCCTTGACTGCCTCGATTCAAGAGAATCAAGAAGAGTCCTTTCGGCTACATGCCAGGATATCAAGATCCCCCTGGTCTATGCGGCAGTTTCCGGGACATGCGTGCAGGTTGCCGTGGAAATGCCGGGAAAGAGGATCTTTGAGCGGCTTTACCCTCCAGGCAGCAGGCCACATGTGGATGACGGCCTGGCGGGCATATTTTCCTTCACCACAGGAGCTGCGGCAGCTTTCCAGGCCGCCCAGGCCCTGAATCTTCTCTTGCCCCGGGTTCCGGACATTAACTTTCGGGGGATTTTCCTGGATATCCGGGGGCCGGAGCTTGAAAGCATGGAATTTTTCTGAAAAAGGCCGGGCCATTTTTCAGCCCGGCCAGGGGCTGCCATCTCGACAATCGCTTCATTTGTGATTATTGTCCTCTGGATGAAAATTGTCACCCGGCCGAAACAGCTGGAAAATCACCTTAAAACGGCAGGTTTACTATCATGGAATACAAAAGCATAAAAGGCGCTGTCCTTTGGACCTCTTTTTTCTTTTTCGCATGTGTCAATGCAGGCACAGGAGCAATCCTTTATTTCCACCAGGAATTCATGGATCCCCAGAGGTGGGAAGGTTGGGTCCTCGGTGTGGGACCCCTGGCAGTGTGGCTGATCTTTGCAATGGTCGTGTCAAGCCTTAGCGAAGGTGTTCAGCCCGAAAAGGAGGCTGAAGAGGCCGGAGCTGAAGGCAGTGAAAAAGCGCCTCCTGAGGAAGAAGAGACGGGGCCTGAAGAGGAGGGCGCCGAGGAACTCTATCCCAAGGAGGTGGCAGTGGTCCAGCTTCTGGGGCTGCTCCAGCGGGAGGGCCGGCTGATCGATTTCCTGGAAGAAGACATAGAACCCTATGATGACGCCCAGATAGGCGCAGCTGTCCGCGAGGTCCACAGGGGCTGCCGGGCAGCCCTGAATGATGCCCTGGGCCTTGAGCCGGTGCTGGATGCCCCCGAGGGAACCGAGGTGGAGATCGAGGAAGATTTTGATCCTTCCAGGATAAGGCTGATAGGAAACGTCCATGGTAGCCCTCCTTTCAAGGGCGTGATCCGTCACAGCGGGTGGAGATTTACCCGCGTCGATCTTCCCAAGTGGACCGGGAAGGAAAAGACAGACATACTTGCACCTGCCGAGGTGGAAATATCCTGAAACAGGCAACCGGGATTTTACCTTAAGATATGAATGAACCAAGATCGCGTTTTGTTGTAGGAATTGACCTCGGGACCACAAACTGCGTCCTTTCCTACATTGACATGGAAGGGACGTCCGGAGATTCTCCCTCTCCGGGCATAGAGATATTTCCATGCCCCCAGATAGAGGCCCCGGGCGAGGTGAAGGAACACAGGCTTCTGCCTTCCTTCATCTACCTTCCCACCGAGCAGGAAAGGGAAGGAGGCGGCCTTGTCATGCCCTGGGACCCATTTGGAGAAAGGGTGGTTGGACGCTGGGCCAGGATCAGGGGGGCCGAGGTGCCGGGAAGGCTTGTCTCCTCTGCAAAGAGCTGGCTATGTCACAGGGGCGTGGACAGGCTTGCCCCCATCCTTCCCCTGGATGCAGCACCTGACTGCAAAAAGATGTCCCCGGTGGTTGCCACTGCCACGTATCTGAGGCATTTCAAGGCAGCATGGAACCACGGCCTCGGGAAAAGGGCCGGGCAGAAGCTCGAAGACCAGGACGTCTACATAACCATCCCTGCATCTTTTGACGCGGTTGCAAGGGATCTTACAGTCAAGGCAGCCGCCTCGGCAGGCCTGGGTGAGGTGGTGCTGCTGGAAGAGCCCCAGGCCGCCTTTTACTCCTGGCTCCACCTCCAGGGAGAAGAGTGGAAAAAGCAGGTTGAACCCGGAGACATAATACTGGTGGTGGACATAGGCGGCGGCACCAGTGACTTCAGCCTCATCCAGGTCTCCGCCAGGGACAACCAGCTGTTCCTGGAGCGGCTAGCCGTTGGAGATCACCTCCTTCTCGGCGGCGACAACATGGATCTCACCCTGACCTGGACCCTTTCGGAAGAGTTGAAGTCAAGGGGACAAAAGCTTGATAATCACCAGTTCCAGGCCCTTTGGAACAACGTGCGCCTGGCCAAGGAGAAGCTCCTTGAAGATCCGGACCTCCAGTCCGTCCCCGTGGTCATCCCCGGCAGGGGAACAGGGCTCGTTGGTGGAACCATCAGGACCGAACTTACCAGGGAGCAGGTGGTGGAGGTCATCCTCCAGGGGTTTTTCCCGGAATGTGCCATAACGGACATGCCCCAGGAAAGGCAGAAGACAGGCCTCCAGGAACTGGGTCTTCCCTATGCCGCTGATACGGCCGTCACCAGGCACCTTGCAAGGTTCCTGAATTCCGAGGCCGCCTCTGCCGGCCTGGAAGGGGAAGGGCCTGCAATTCCGACGGCCGTGCTCTTTAACGGCGGTGTCTTCAAGGCCCGCGTGCTGAGAGAAAGGATAATGTCTGTCATCTCCAGCTGGGCCGAGGGAAGGGCTGAACAGCCGGTGGAGCTGCTCGGCACTGATCTGGACCTTGCAGTCTCCCGCGGGGCAGCACACTTCGGCCTGGTCCAGCTGGGGGAAGGCATCAAGATAAAGAGCGGGATCCCAAGGTCGTATTACATTGGCCTGGAATCAGCCGTCCTGGCTGTGCCCGGGATGCCGCCCCGGATAAAGGCCCTCTGCGTGGTGCCAAAGGGCCTTGAAGAGGGTTCGGTTGTGGATATCCCCGAGAAGGAATTCGGCCTCTTGGTTGGCCAGGAGGTGGAATTCATGTTCCTTGGCTCAAACGAACGGCCCGAGGACAGGCCCGGAGACATCATTGAAGACTGGGAAGAGACCATCGAGCCTGTAAGCACACTCAGGACAGCCCTTGAGGCCCCCGGGGTGGAGCCCGGAACCGTGATCCCCGTGACCCTCCAGGCCAAGGTTACAGAGGTGGGCACCCTTGCCATAAGCCTTGTTTCCAGGGACAGGAATCTCAAGTTCGACCTGGAGTTCGACGTCAGAAGTTGATGCGCTCCATCATTCCCTTTGACTCCAACCAGCGCGTCCTGGAACAGGCCAGGTATTACATTGAAAATCCGGGCCGCATCCTGGAGGATCGGGAAAAGGCCATTGCGTTACTGCTGAGGGCACTGAAGGCCGGAGACCTGGCACTCAGGAAGGAACTCATCCTTCTCCTTGGAAGTGTTGCCAAGGAAGAGATATACTGGCCCCTCTACGACATCATGAAGGATGAATCCGAACCCGATGAATTCAGGGACCAGGCGGCCATACACCTTGCCGTGATAGGCCCCTTTCTGGACGATCCGCAGTCCCTCAACCGAAAGCTCATGGCCGACATTGCCTCCGGGGACCCGGAGCTCAAGACCAGGGCAATAATGGCCGTTGGCTGGGAAGGGAATCTGGCCGCAGTGCTTCCCCTTATAGAGTGCATGTACGAACCAGAGGCAGAGATCCAGGAACTTGCCGTAAGCGCCCTGTGCAATCTAAAGGACAGCAGGCTCATGGGGCTTTTGTCCGACAGGATCAAGACATGCTCCTTTGACCAGAAACGGGCCATTCTGTTCAACCTCTGGCGTTTCAGGGACAAGGAGGACGAGGTGGCCGCCATCTACAAGGCAGAGCTGGAATCTGAAGACAGCGTCCTTCGACTGGATGTGCTGGTCCTTCTGGGCCAGCTTGACAAAAGGCCCGAAAACGAGGAGATCTACAGGGAGCTTCTGAAGGATGAAAGCGCGGAGGTCAGGGCCATGGCCCTGGAGCGCCTGGCCGAGCTTGAATGTCTAAGGCCAGAGGAGGTGCTTCCCTTCCTGGATGACAGTTCCATGAAGGTAAAGCGCATGGCCCTAATGATCCTTCAGTCCATAAAGGGCAGCGGCATCACCTAGGCTACGCGCCCCTCTGTCCTGCAACCACTCCAGCCCCCTCTGTTAATACAGGAGACAGATGACCGTTATCATTATGGCCAGGTACAGGACGGTCATGCCCGTGCCGGCCCTTACGTAGTCCGTGGTCTTGTAACCCCCTGGCCTCATGATAAGTGCGTTTACCTGGTGTGTGGGCAAGATAAAGGTGTTTGACGCCGCAATTCCAACGGTCAGGCCTGCAAGTATCGGGTTGATTCCTGCCTGCAGGGCAAGGTTCATTGAAAGGGGCACCATGAGGACCGTTGCACCGACGTTCGAGGCCACCAGAGAGAAAAAGGAGGTTAGGATGCCCACTATGAGAAGAAGGGTCACGGTGGAAAATTCTCCGGCTGCGCCAACTATCTTCATGGCAATGTAGCTTGCAGCTCCTGTCTTTTCAAAGGCCGTTCCAAGAGGGATGAGCCCTCCCAGGAGAAAGATGGTCATCCAGTCAACCGACAGATAGGCGTCGTCTATGGAAAGGACCTTGAAGAGCACCATCCCGATGGCGCCTGTAAAAAGCGCGATGGAAAGCTTGACGTTGAAGACCATTGCAAGGACCAGCGCCACTGCCAGGCAGCAGAGCGCCGGCACAGCCTTTTCGGGCACTGTTTCCTCGCCCTTTAGTTCCTCGGTAAATACCAGGTCCAGGTTCTTTCTTATCTTTCCGAGCTTTTTCCACGGCCCAAGAAGAAGCACTGCATCTCCTGCCTTTAAAATCAGCTCGTTTATCCTTTCATGTATCACCTCGTCACCACGGTAGACGGCCAGGACGTTTACCCTGTACCTGTCCCTGAAATCCAGCTCTTCCATGGTGTGGTTCACAAGGGACGAGCCGGGAGGGATTATACCCTGAACCAGGCCGTAATCCGCGCTTACAAACTTCTTGGTAAATTCGTCCTCGATCTCCTCTAGGGACCAGTGCATCTCACTGGCAAGTCTTTCGATATTTTCCCTGGATGAAATGACTGCAACCACATCGCCAGGTTCCACCAGGGAATTCCTGGTGGGAGAAAGGTCCGGTTCCTTGGCGCCCTTTATTATTCCCACTACAGTGACATGAAATCTTGGCCCCATCCTAAGCTGTTCCAGGGTTTGCGGTTTGAAACCTGCCGGTACCTTCAATGCCGCGTGGTCGAGCTTTGATTCGTAAATCTTTCTCACCTTCCTGGAGGCCAGTGCCTGGTGGCCCTCCTTGACCCTTGAAACAGGAAGGATGAATCGGCCGAGGATGGCAAAGTAGAAAAGCGCACCTGCAAGAAGGGCCAGGCCTATCGGGGTGACGCTGAAGAGTCCAAGTGGGTGGAACTCGACACCTTTCAGAAGGTGCAGGTTGTTTTGCCACCAGGCCCCCATGAGGTCATTTAGCATTATGAGAGGGCTTGATCCCACAAGGGTAAGGCAGCCTCCGATGATGGCGGAAAATCCCATGGGCATAAGTACCCGGGATATGGGAACCCTCAACTGCTGGCTTATCTTGGAGACGGCAGGCAGGAATAGGGCCGCAGCGCCGATGTTTTGCATGAAGCTCGAGATAAAGGATACAGTGGCGGAGATGACCACCATGATCCTGGTTTCGCTCTTTCCTGCAACCTTTATGATCTTTTTTGCCAGGACGTCCATGACCCCTGTCCGGTTAAGACCGGCACCTATTATCATCACTGCAATGATTGAAACGACAGCATTGGAACTCAGGCCTGCCGTGGCTTCCTCAGCGCTTAGCACCCCGAGCAGGGGAAGAAGGATCATGATAAGGATTCCCACTATGTCTACCCGCAACCAGTCAAAGACGAATACGAGTATGGCCGCGGACAGGAGCCCGAATACCTTGAGCATGTCCGGAGTCAGAATCTGTGTTTCCATTTCTTTCTAGTATCTCCTCTCTGCAGGTGACATTTGACTTGGGGTATTGAAGGAAGGCTATCGTAAAAATAACAGGTATTATGTATTAATGCTACAATGGCCTTTGATGGAAGAATAAAAGCGAATTCGAAAAGGGCAATGAAACGTTGACTACCCTTGGAGTATGTGTTTGATCCCGGTTGATTCGCAGGAAAAATTATGCTTCGCTCATGGCAATACTGCTTCTTCGGAAGATACAGTTCTGGATATGGTGCGATCTGACTTTGCAAGATGCCATTGCTAGCGCACATGCCGCCTCACAAACCTTTTCGGATTTCACGGCGGAGGACCTCGGGATGTTAGGAGTTGTTCGCCGTCCGGAAAAGGCCTTCGCAGACCTGGTTCTCCCTGAGCCTTGGGATAGCGAAAAGGGCGATTGAATGTATTTCTTTTTTATGGCATTTTGGGCCGAAAAAAGCGGCAAAGAAATTTTAAATTTGATTTAAGGGAGGTCACCGATTATGTCCAACCAAGAAGTCACCAGATGTCTGCTTGTATGGCTGCTTTCTGCATCGATTTGTAGTTGGGCCTCATGGAGCCCTGCCACATCATTTGCTGCATCGTTTACTGCTGACATGCTGGAAACCCAGGATGGAGAAACCTTGACCGGGAAGTTATTGGTTAAGGATGATTTTTACCGGATAGAAACAGAAGATCAGGGCCGCCCCATGGTTTTCCTTGTTGATCGAAAACTTGGGAAGACCAGGATCTTGCTCCCCGAGGAAATGGTTTATGTTGAAATAGATTCTAGGAGCTTTACTTCCCTCAGTAGTGATCCCATCGCCGCTTTCGGGTATATGGTACAAAAATACGGGAGACGCCCGGCAGGCCATGAAAAGTATCAAGGTCTGGATTGTTCCAGGCAGATCATAACTATCAATGGCCGGGATGCCGTTAGCGCCTGCGTGGCCGAAAAGTACGGTTTTCCGGTAAAAATCGAAATTCTCAACCAGGGCCGCTCCATGGAACTGCATTCCATCACGAAAAAACCACTTGATGAGTCCCTTTTTTCGATTCCAGCAGGTTATCAGCTGGTCCAGAGCCTGCCGCTTCCAGTGCCTGACTGGGCTGACCATATTGATAACACACCACTTTTATCCCCGCCCGTTGACGCCACCTTGGCCCGGGAAAAGATGATCCGGATTTCTCTGCCGGCGGGTCATCAGCTTACCATTGAATGTCAAAACAACGGCCAGGGGAACGAAAATGCCAAGGTCATGGTGGTGGCCTTTGGGAAAGGTCGTCCTCTGGAAGATCCCGATCTCAGCACCGCAACAATCGGATCCTCTCAGGGTATGAAAAAGACCTTCAAGCCCGGGAAGGCAGGCGTTGATTACATCGTTGTCCGAGTGCTGGCAGGTAGCATTCATCTGAAGGCAATTGTGGAATAAGTGGCGCTGAAATAACCGCTGATATAGGAACGGCGGACATCATGAGCCATAATCTGAAACAGAAGCTTCTATAGCCTTCAGGGGGCAGTGATTTTTCGACTATCTAGCGTAGCTTCAGGAGCTGACTATGGCAGTCAGGGCTAAGGTGGACCAATAGCTTTCAGGAAAAGCCTGCCTTGTTCCGGCTGTTGGAGCAGGGAAGACAGGCCTTGAGGGTTTTTTAGGATAAGAAACAGCTACATGAGACCGGTCCTTCTTAGAAGTATAAGGGAACCCTTGAAAGACACAACAATGGTTATGATCCAGCATGCAATGAGCAGTGCCTGCATCTCTACCTCCTTTTTACTTAGTATGATTCCTGAGCCTTTGGGCCTTCGACCTCCGAGGCCTGCAGCTTCTTTCTGTCCATCTGGCGCCATACGTATGCAATATAGGCCAGTACCCCAGGTATCAATAGGGCAACGTATGTCATGGCAGTAAGTGTATAGTGCGAGCTTGAAGCGTTATAGATTGTAAGGCTGGACTGAGCATCCGCAAGGGACGGGTAAAACGGGGTGTGATGAAAACCAGCGGTAAAAAATACGGTAAGGCCCACCATGACGGTCCCCAGGCCCCCGGGCCATATTCCCCTGTAGTTTTCCCTGAACTTTGCTGAGTAAACTGCGTATATGACCAGGCCAAGTCCCACAAGGAGCATTGCCAGTAAATAGGGCATGGCAACCAGGTTCTTCAGGTACTTGAACCCTATCATTTGCACCTGTCCGCTTGCCGGGTCAACGTCAAAGCCCTTCATGGTCAGGAGGCCTATTAGAACCACGAGCAAAAAGGGCAGGGCGGCCAGGAAGTTGTTTAGCACCGCATCCACGGTCCTTTTCCTGAAATCATCCAACCCTGAAAAGTCTATGTTGTTCAGGAGATACAGTGCCCCCAGGACCCTGGAATTGAATACCAGGAACAGGCCCAGGCTGAGATTGAACATGTTTCCTGCAGCCTCCAAGCCCCTTAACGGATTGGTCCATTGCACCAGGTTGTATTCATTCAGGACGAAGTTTGCGCCTGTAAAGAAGGTGCCTACTGCGGTACCTATAAGCAGAATACCGAGGGCGCCATTGATAAAGAGAAACGCCTCGTAGCCCCTGGGACCGAAGAGATTGTCAGGCTTCTTTCTGAATTCGAAACTTACCGCCTGGACTATAAAGGTAAAAAGGATGGCGATCCATACCCAGTAAGCTCCGCCGAAGCTTGTTGCATAGAATTTGGGGAACGCTGCAAAGAGTGCCCCGCCAAAGAGCACCAGGGTCGTAAAGGTAAGCTCCCACTTCCTTCCGATTGAATTCAGGATAAGGGACTTTTCCGTCTCGTTTTTTCCAAGCTGCCAAAGGAGTGTTTGCCCTCCCTGGACAAAGGTCATAAACAGGAAAAGTGAGCCCACGACAGAGGCAAGAACCCACCAGAGTTCCTGCAAAGTGGTCAGAGCCAGGTTTTCAAACATTTATTTCACCTCCTTGGGTCCTATCTGGATCTGTTTGAGCATGATCCTGACTTCTGCTATGAGCAGCAGGGTAAAGGTTACAAAGAACATGAAAAAGGTCAGTTTGACATTGGATGACGGGATATCCGTGCGTGCAACCGTTACAGGCAGGAGATCCTGGATAGCCCATGGCTGTCTTCCAACCTCTGCCACAACCCAGCCGGCTTCTCCGGCCATGAACGCAAGGAGGAAGAAAATAAAACCCAGTGGATACAGCCATGTCTGTTTTTCCAGGGTTCCCCTGGCGGTGAAGGCCAGGTAAAGGAAGAAAATCAAGATCATGCCGGTACCCACAGCCACCATGATGTGGAAGGAATAAAATGTGATGGATACCGGTGGGACGATATCCTTTGGTGCCTGCAGGTGGCCATATCCAAGATAGCTTTTGTGCAGGTTGAACCGGTTAAGTGCCGAAGAGGCCCTTGCAAGATCTCCTGACTTTTGGGCCTCCTTGTATTCCGCCAGGTATTTAACCGCAAGCCTTCCCTTTTCAATCTTTTCTGCTGCCCCGGTGATACCCTGATTCTTGTTGCCGAAGACAAGGTCGTTGATGCCCGGCACAAAGCTGTCAATCTTTCTGTTCGCCAGGAGTGAAAGGATTCCTGGCACATGGAATTCAAAGATAAAGGGCTCGTTGTAATCGCCTGGCTCCTTCATACCGTTGACCAGCCCGAATGCCACGATTGGCGCTGCAGTTTGGCCATTCCAGAGCCCCTCCATGGCTGCAAGCTTCATGGGCTGGTGCTTGGCATCGATAAAGGCTGCTTCGTCCCCTGTAAACGCCAGCATAAGGGATGAGACCAAGCCAAAGACCGCTGCCACGGCAATGCTTCTTTTGGCCATGAGTACGTGCCGTTTCTTGGCCAGGTAATATGAAGAGATAGCTATGACAAAAAGGGAAGAAAGGGCAAAGCCCGAGGTGGTTGCATGGGTGAACTTGCTGATTGCATAGGGAGAAAGAACCACGTCAAAAAAGTTTTGCATCTCGAACCGGGCAGTATCCGGGTTAAAGGTCATGCCTGTTGGAAACTGCATCCAGCCGTTTGCAACCAAGATCCAAAGTGCAGACAGATTCGAACCGATCGCTACCATCCACGTGGAAAAGAGGTGAAAGCCCTTTGAGACCCTGTCCCAGCCAAAGAACATTACAGCAAAGAAGGTGGCCTCGAGAAAAAAGGCCGCTATTCCTTCTATCGCAAGGGGGGCTCCGAAAATATCCCCCACCATCCATGAATAGTTGGCCCAGTTGGTGCCAAACTCGAATTCCAGGATGATACCCGTTGCAACTCCTATGGCGAAGTTGATGCCAAAAAGCTTCATCCAGAACTTCGCAAGTTCCTTCCATTCCTCCTTTCCTGTCTTTACATAGATGGTTTCAAAAAAGGCACACAGAAACGTAAGTCCCAGTGTAAGGGGAACGAAGATCCAGTGGTACATGGCCGTCAGGGCAAACTGCGCCCTGGCCCAGTTGACCGTACCAAGATCGAAGTGTTCAATCATATTCTTTTACCTCCTTTTTAAAGGAAATCCTTGAGATTTATTCAGCATGTCCTTTCTGCACGGATTGCCGGGACACTTGGGTGGCATATGGGCAAGAATGCTTGCTACATGCTCAGATCGTTGACCGTCGGTTTCAAATGCCTTTTGCAGGACGTCCGGGAATAAAAAGAGTTTGAAAACCAAAAAGATGATAACGAGTTTGACAGCAATAATCTTCCAGAGGGTTTTTCCGATCCCCATTGATCGAAATCCGTCCCTGTAAAGAGAAAAAGTGGATTTAAACAGGCTCCATGCTTTCACTTCGACTCCCGATTGTCTCAACAAGATGGCGAGCCCTCCTTCCAGCTTTTTAGGAATTAAGGCTGATAATTTTTTCTTCGGTGTTTTGGGAATCTGACAATAATTAATTGGCATTTCAATCCAATCAATCTAATATTTCAGGTGGTAACTAGTAAGATGAAGATTTATGAGATATTTTTTATCTGAAATTTATTAAAAGGTCAAGGCAAAAATCGGTAAAAAAGAAGGCCGTCTTTAAAAAAAGTAAATATTATTCCGGCAGTTTGGTTACAATCGGGATGGCCAGAAGGCCCAGGCCGGCGCTGAAAAAGTAAGCAGTTTCCAGGCCCAGGGTATCGCCTATGAAGCCGATTGCAACTACCACTGAAGAGCGCACCAGAAAGGCGATCATCATGTAGATTCCATTGGCGGCGGCAGGGCTCTCTTTTGCGTGTTCCTGTATCATGGCAAGCATTACCGGTGTAGTGGAAAGAAGCATGAAGCCTGTCAGAAGAAGTGCTGCTCCAGCCTGGATCTGGGTAAAGACCCCGGCTGTACCAGAGGTTGCGCTA
>CAYZJS010000105.1:0-4997 GCA_964478865.1 uncultured Thermodesulfatator sp. | reverse complement strand
TTCTTGTAGGGCTTGTTGTAGTCGTTTCTCAGCTCGTGCATGGCGTATAATATGCGCCTGTGCACGGGTTTCAGGCCGTCTCGAACGTCGGGAAGAGCACGGCCTATGATGACGCTCATGGCGTAGTCAAGGTAGGAGCGTTTAAGCTCTACAGATATGTCGCAGACGTCAACCTTTTCTCCGAATAGTTCCTGCTGTTCCGGCATGTCTTGTTTGAACTCCTGGTTATGAAAACGAGATAAACGGTTTCCTTGTTTATTTTAGCGATGAACCCGTGGTGGTCATGGTGAACCGGCAGTGCTTTATGCCTTTGAGGGCCTTGAGCTTGTAGGCCACTCCTCTCAAGGTGCTTGGCTTTCCCTTTACTATGGCAACCTCCAGGCAGTTGTTGTGGTCAAGGTGTACGTGCTGGGAGGCAATGACAGAGTGCGAAAACTCGTGCTGGATGCGGATGATGGAATCCAAAAGCTCCCGCTTGTGATGGTCGAACACGTAGGTGATGGTTCCTACCACCTCCCCGTCCTCGCCTTCCAGCTCCCACTCCTGCTCTATCAGCTTTTCCCTGATGAGGTCCCTTATTGCCTCAGACCTGTTTTTGTACGAGCGGGCCTTTATGTACCCGTCAAATGCCTCTATGAGCTCGGCCGGTATGGAGACACCGAACCTGGTAAGGCCCCTGTTTTCCTTTTTCCCAGACATCACGACCCTGAAACAGTTAAAGATTTAGCCGGCAGGTTTAAAAACAAGAGGGAAAACCAAACCCTTTACAGCTTACCGAAATATAATAAAAAAAGGCGGGAAATGAAAGTGAACGGGCGGTATTTTACACGTTAAACCTGAAATTTATCACGTCTCCGTCCTGGACAACGTATTCCTTGCCTTCAAGTCTGACCTTGCCGGCCTTCTGGGCAGCATGGTAGTCTCCCGCTGCTGCCAGGTCGTCGAAGGCAACCACCTCAGCCCTTATGAACCCCTTTTGTATGTCCGAGTGTATGGTGCCTGCTGCCTTCTGGGCGTGGGTGCCCTTTCTTATGGTCCATGCCTTGACTTCGTCCTCTCCCACAGTAAAGAATGAAATGAGGCCAAGGAGCCTGTAGGATTCCTTTATCAGCCGGTATGTGGCCGGCTCCGGAAGGCCCATGTCCTGCCTGAATGCTTCTGCCTCTTCCTCGTCGAGCTGGGAAAGTTCCATCTCCAGGCTGCCCTTTAGTTCAATGCAGGCAACTCCTTCCGGGAGGTCGATCTTTACGTTGCCCGGCTCATCCTCCTCCCCGAGATTCAGCACCACGATGCACGGCTTTGCCGAGAGGAAGGCGTAACCCTTCAGCTCAGGGGCCGAAGTGATCTCGTCATCGGTTCTGAGGGCCTTTCCGGCATCGAGGAGTTCGTGGGCCTTTTGGAGGAGCTCGAGTTCCCTCGGGTCTCCCTTCTTGCCCTTTTTCACCTCTTTTTCCAGGCGTTCGAGCCTTTTTTCAACGATCATAAGATCTGTCAGTATCAGCTCGGATTCGAACTCGTCCAGGTCCGCCTGGGATGAGGGTGCCTGGCCGGCAAGTTCGAAACACCTGACCACGTGGACCAGGGCATCGGCCGGCCTGAGGAGTCTCAGGATCTCGTCCATGGAATCCTTTTTCTCCTGGGCTCCCAGCCCGCCCCCGATGTCCACGTACTGGATTATGGCAGGCGTTGTCTTCTTGGGTTTGTACATCGTGCTCAGCACATCGAGCCTTTCATCCGGCACCCTGACCTGGGCGATATTCGGGGCCTTCTTGCCTCCCGAAAAGGCAGATGTTTCCGCCTCGCTGCCGGTAAGTGCGTTGAAAACCGTGGTCTTGCCACAGGCAGGAAGGCCAACTATTCCTATTTCCATCTTTTGTTTGAAACCCTTTTCTCTTTTGTCAGGCCCGGGCCTGCTTCGTTGATTTCAGCCGTTGCAGGGCGTAGTGTCTCCCTGGATCTTTTTTATGGCATGTTCCAGTACTTCCATTATTGCCTCCAGGCCGTCCCTGACTCCTCCCGGGCTTCCGGGAAGATTAACGATCAGGCACCTGTTCCTGGTGCCGCACACGGCCCTTGAAAGCATGGCCCTGGGTGTATTTTTCATCCCCTCTGTCCTCATGGCCTCGGCCATTCCCGGAATTTCCCGTTCAATCACATCCAGGGTGGCCTCCGGGGTGACATCCCTGGGGGAAAGGCCCGTGCCGCCTGTTGTGACAATCAGGTCGCAATTTCCCGAGTCAGCCCACTCTTTCAACGTGGAGGAGATGGCCTTCGCCTCGTCGGGCACCACCCCGGTCTTTTTCACCGTGAACCTGCCGGTAAGCTGCAGGAGCTCTGCTATCAGGGGGCCGGTAGAGTCCTGTCTCTTCCCCCGAAATGCCGAGTCACTGACTGTCAGGACCCTGGCCCTGAACAATTAATTGTCCTCTCCCTGTTTTGCCTCTGCAACAATCTTCTCTGTCAGGTTCGGGGGAACCTCCTCGTAGTGGGAGGGCTCCACGGTGAATGTTCCCTGGCCGGCAGTCATGGCATTGAGGTCGAGGACGTATTTCTGGACCTCTGAAAGTGGGACCAGGGCAGTAACGGTCTGTACGCCGTCTCCCGGTTCCATGCCCATGACCTTGCCCCTCCTGCTGTTGAGGTCGCCGATGATGTCTCCCACGGATTCTTCCGGGACGGTCACGGTGATCTTGACAATGGGCTCGAGGAGCGTGGGTTTTGCTTCCAGTACTCCCTTCTTGAAGCACTGGATGGCGGCAATCTTGAAGGCCATTTCGCTGGAATCCACCTCGTGGGACTTTCCGTCATAGAAGCGGATCTTTATGTCGGTTACCGGGTATCCGGCAAGGGGGCCGGACTGCATGGCCTCCTGGATGCCCTTTTCCACCGCAGGCACAAAATTCCTGGGCACGTTCATGCCCACCAGGGCCTCTTCGAACTCGTATCCCTCTCCCCTGGGCAGAGGGGTGATGTCAAAGTGTACCTCTGCAAACTGGCCGGCACCTCCTGTCTGCTTCTTGTGGCGGTAGATGACTCCCTTCTTGGGTGCCTTTATGGTCTCGCGGTACGCGATCTTGGGAGTGGTAAGGTCCACGCTTACACCGAATTTCCGCTTCATCTTTTCTATGGTTGCATCTATGTGGATCTGGCCCTGGCCGGAGATGAGAAGCTCGTTTGTCTCGGCATTCCTCGACACCTTGATGGTGGGGTCCTCTTCCCTGAGACGGGCCAGCGCGTTTGTGATCTTTTCCTCGTCCCCGCGGCTCTTAGGTTTCAAGGTGTAGGTGATCACGGGGTTTGGAAATTCCACAAAGGGGTAGACAACGGGGTTTGCAGGGTCGCAGAGGGTGTCCCCGGTCTGGGTGCTTTTAAGCTTTGCAATGGCCACTATGCACCCTGGAAGGGCCTCCTGGGCAGGTTCCTGGTTCTTTCCGTTCAGGAAGAAGACCTGGCCGTATTTCTCCTTTTCCTTCTTGTTGGCGTTGAGCAGCATTCCATCAGGGGTAAGGGTCCCGGAATAGATACGCATTATGGAAAGCCTTCCCGCATAAGGGTCGGTAAGGGTCTTGAAGACAAGGCCGGAGAAGGGAGCATCCGCCTTGGGCTCCCTCGTAACCTCGTCTCCAGTTTCAGGGTTGGTTCCTGCAGCCGGCTCTTTTTCACCGGGTGAGGGCAGGAACTGTACGATGTGGTCCAGGACCGTGGATGCACCGATATTCTTTGTCGCCGAGCCGCAAACCACCGGGATAAAGCCGCCGTCGATTATGCCCTGCCTGAGCCCCGAGATGATCTCCTCTGGCGAAAGCTCCTCACCTTCAAGGAACTTTTCGAGAAGTTCCTCGTCGGATTCGGCTGCATATTCTATGAGGTTGCTTCTTTGTTCCTCCACCTCGTCCGCCATGTCAGCCGGGATATCCACCGTGGTTTTCTTGCCGTCGGCAGAAAACTCGAAGGCCTTCATCTGGATAAGGTCCACGATGCCCCTGAAATCCTCCTGGCTTCCCATGGGCAGGGTGACCGGAACAAGCCTGAGCCCAAGGGCGTCTCTCAGGGCGTCTAGTGCCTTGTTGAAATCCGCCCGCTCCCTGTCCAACTTGTTCAGGAACATGATGGTGGGTGCGGAAGAATCTGCCACCAGTGACCATACCTTCCTGGTCTGGGGCTTTACCGGGTCCACTGCATCGGCAACGAACAGGCAGCTGTCCGCCACCCTGAGGGCCATTATGGTCTCGTGAAGAAAATTGTCTTCCCCTGGCGTGTCCATGAGAAACAGGGAACTCTTTTTCCAGTTGAGCATATGGAAGGCGGCGCTTATGCTTATCTTTCTCTTGATTTCTTCAGGTTCGAAATCCAGGGTAGATGTTCCGTCATCAACCCTGCCCAGCTTCTTGACAGCCTTGGCAGTAAAAAGCATGGCTTCCGCCAGCGATGTCTTCCCGCTTCCGCTCTGGGATACAATTGCAAAATTCCGGATTCTGGTTATTTCCATGTCCTTTTTCTCCCTTTCCCTGGATACTGGATAATTGCAAGGCAGAACTAAAGTGAGCCTGTCCCGGGCAACATAATTAATTGTAATGGAAAGAGTCAAGTATATGATGCCCCGGGAAAGGCAGTTGGTTCTTTTGGGTTCCTCCGGCACATAAGTACCCAGGGCAAAGCTGCCGAAACATCCATTCACCAAGCATTACCGGGTGACCTTTAAGCAGTTACATAACCGCAGGTATCTTTATTGATTTATGCGACCCAAGGGTAATGCGGCAGGGGAGGCTTTTCGGAGACAGGAAAGCAGGCCCAAGAGCTTCTATGGGCTTGGCTGTGCCGAAATCCAGAATTCCCTCGCTTCGCTCGGCTGGACTGGATTTCTGATGGCTCCGCTTAGCCCAAGAATCTCTAGGGCCTGTTTCCAACGTCTCACTCAAAGCCATCCCCTGCCTCAATCCGTCCATGGCTCGTGCGCCTTATATCTGCCACATCTTGGAATGAAAGTACAATTTTGG
>CAYZJS010000104.1:0-15669 GCA_964478865.1 uncultured Thermodesulfatator sp. | reverse complement strand
CAAAAGAAACGAACCAAAGAAAAGGGCGCCCCGTTGCCGCTTTTTCTCCTGCGCGTGCCGGCCACTGGCCTGAGCCGGCAAAATCGGCCATCCCTGGCCGTTTGCCGGTGGCGGCGTCCATGCCGCCACCCCTTCGGGGCTCTATACGGCCACTGGCCGGCATGCTCGGAAGCGGCAAAAGGGGTTTTAAAAACAGCGGTATGCAATCAAACCTTGTACGGACGAATAACTGCTGGATTCCTAATTTGGATATTTTGTTGAAAATACAAGCTTTGGATTTCAAGTCCTTGATAATGCGGCAGATTCGGGCAGATTGCGAACCCATTGTAATTTCAAGATAAAAAAACAGGAGGAATAAGATGAAGATAGAGATACTCGGACCAGGATGCCCAAGGTGCCAGAGCCTCGAGGCAAATGCCAGGCAGGCAGTCAGTGAGCTCGGCATTGAAGCGGAAATAGAAAAGGTCACAGAGATGGGAAAGATCATGTCCTACGGTGTCATGTCAACGCCTGGAATTGTGGTTGACGGCAAGGTAAAGGGCTCCGGCAAGCTCTTCAGCGTTGAAGAGATCAAGAAGATGCTGAGATGAAACCATCTTTTTTTTCGGTCCTAACCACCTGGCTGCTGTTATTCCTTTCCTTGGCCCATGCAGGGGCTCCTGCCGCCGGGGGCCTCACCCTTCAGGGTGCAATTGATTTCGCCCTTGAAAACAGCCCCGTGCTTTCTGCGGCAAGGATGGACCTGAATGCCACTGACTTTCAGGTCAGGGCTTCAAGGGGAAGGCTCCTTCCTCAGGTTACAGGCTATGCCGGCTATGACAGGAAGAGCGACCCGGTGGTGGTTGTCCCCATAAAGGCCTTTGGAGGAAAACCTCCCACCTTCAGCAGGGACCAGTACAGGGCAGGCCTTTCACTGTTAATCCCCATCTACGAAGGAGGAAGGCTATGGTCCAGGCTCGACATGGCAAGGTTTGCCAAGGAGGTGGCGGCCCACAACCTGAGCTTTACCCGCCAGGATCTCATTGCAAACGTCACGAACGTATTCAACCAGGTCCTGTATCTTGATGAACTTGTGGAATCCCGGCAGAAGACCCTGAAGGCCCTGAAAAAGGCCAGGGCGGATGCGGCTGAAAAGCTGAAGGTTGGAAGGATCGCGCCGGTTGACCTCATGCGCATGGACACCCAGGTCGCACAGCAGGAGCAGGATCTCATCACAAGCAGGGAAGACAGGAGGCGGGCGCTCCATGCCCTGACCCTACTGATGGGCTGGAACAAAAGTCAATCCCCTGAAATTACCGGCAGGCTCAAGGCAGGTGACATCCCGGTCTTTTCCACCCCGCCTGAAGAACTCGTGAAAAAGGCATGGGAAGGGCGCCCGGACATCCAGGCAATGGATGCGGCTGTAAAAAAGGCCGAAGCCGAACTCAAGCTTGCAAGAGGCGGGCACCTTCCAAGCCTCGACCTGGTGGGAGACTACTCGAGACATGCCGGAGGCGGCCTTCACGCTGATGAAGAGGTCTGGACAGGGGGCCTTGCAGTTTCCATGAACATATTCAGCGGAGGCACGGTCTCCGCCCAGGTGGGAGAGGCGGCAAGCAGGCTTTCGGCGCAAAGACACCGGCTCATGAATGAAAAGCTGGAGGTCAGGCGCCAGGTGCTGGATGCCCTGTCCAGGCTCCGGGAGGCAAGGCACAGGCTTGTTGTTGCAGAAACCGCAAAGCGTACGGCAGAAGAGACATACAGGATAGAGCAGCTGAGGTACGATACCGGGGCTGGAACGATAACGGACTCACTCCTTGCCCAGGCGGCCTGGCAGCAGGCCCTGGCCAATGAGATAGGAGCACGTTACGCGTTTGAAAAGGCAATAGTGGATTTCAGGTTTGCCATGGGAGAGATAGAGGTGGCCAGCAAGTGAAAAAAACAAGGAAGATTACTGCAATACTCGTGATAATAGCCGTGATTGCTGCGGGCGTGCTCGTAGTTAGGCTGAAGAAAAAGGAACTGTCCTCGGTGCCTCCTCCCAAGAGGCCGCTTCTTACAGTGGAGACGGCAAAGGTGAAATCGGGCGCGTTCGCCATGACAAGACGCTACCTTGCAACCGTCAAACCAAAGGTCAGCGCCGACATTGCCCCGAGGCTTACAGGACACCTGGTGGAAGTCCTGGTTCGGGAAGGGGAAGCGGTGAAGAAGGGACAGCTCCTTGCCGCTCTCGATGACAGGAGGGAAAGGGACAGGGTTTCCGGCCTCGAGTCCGAGGTTGCAGCGGCAAGAACGGCCCTTTTGACCCAGGAAGGCATCTTCAGCAGGGATGAAAGGCTTTTTTCCGCCAAGGCCTTGAGCAGGGAGGCCCTGGACAGGTCGAAAAGTGCCAGGGATGCCGCAAGGGCCAGGCTCGTAAGCCTCCAAAAGGCCCTTTCATCCGCCAGGACGGATCTTTCCTACACGAGGCTCTTTGCACCCTTTGACGGGGTAATAACTGAAAGATACCAGGACCCGGGGGACCTTGCTGTTCCGGGAAAGCCGGTTGTCTCAATGGAAGAGCCGGCAAAGGGTTATTTCCTCGAGGCGAGGATTCCCCAGCGCGAATTTCCCCTCATGAAGAGAGGGGCGCAGGTAGAGATTCTTCCGGATGAAGGATTGGATTTTCCGCCTGTAAAAGCGTCCATTAGCAGGATTCATCCGGCAGTCAGGCAGGGCAGCCTCGCTGCCATCGAAGCGGATGTTCCAAGGAGGCCCTTTGATCTTCCAAGCGGCTCCACCATAATGGTGGAGATCGAAACAGGCATGGCCCAGGGCTTCAGGATTCCCGTCCGGGCCCTACTCGAAAACACAAACGGGGACTGGATATACCTTGTTGGTGAAGATAAAAAAATACGCATCAGGAAGGCCCGCGCCCTTTGGAAAGGCAGTGATTATGCAGTGGTTAAGGCGGATGGCCTCACGGAGGGCAGGGAAGTGGTAGTTGCCCAGGAGAGCGCCCTTCTTCGTCTTCACGAGGGTCAGAAGGTGAACGTGGCGGGAGATGGCCGTGAAAACTGAACAGAACAATTTCATAGAAGGCTTTCTTGCAAATCCGCACCTTTTGATCTCCTTCATCCTCCTCGCGGCCGCAATGGGCTTCATTGCCTTCAAGTCCATGCCGCTAAACCTCTTCCCGGATGCGAATTATCCCGTAATATCCGTGATAGTGCCCTGGCCGGGGGCATCAGCCGCCGACGTGGAAGACAAGGTTACCCGTATCATCGAAAAGGAGCTTTCAACAGTTGACCTTGTAAGAAAGGTCCGCTCTGTCAGCCAGGACGAGATGGCCGCGGTGAGCGTGGAATTTCAGTACAAAAAGGGACTGGATGCCGCTGCAACAGACGTGGCAAACACCCTCAAGAGGGTGGAGGCAAAGCTTCCTCCTGACATAAAGCCGCCTGAGATCTTCAGGGTGAGCGATGCAACAAGCCCTGTATTTACCATAGCCATCACCGCCAAACCAAAGGCACACCTGGATCTTGAAAAGCTCAGGCAGCTTGCGGACAACGAGATCAGGGAGGACTTCCTGAGGATAAAGGATGTGGCAAACGTGGAGGTATTTGGCGGCTACTTCCCTGAGGTGACAGTGGAGGTGGATCCGGCAAGGCTTCACGCATACAACCTTTCCCTTGAACAGGTGATCGCGGCCCTCAGGACCCAGAACGTGAACATACCGGACGGGCTGATAACAAGGGAAAAGGGCCAGTACCTCATAAAGACCGCAGGAGAGACCCTGGAAAAGGCAAGGCTTGGGGAGATAGTCGTCGGCGGGGACAAAGAAGGTGATGTGCACCTAGGAGACGTGGCCTCCATAAAGACGGGATTCAGGGAACGCCAGAGCCTGTATCGGGGAAACGGCAAACCTGCAATCGGCATAAACATACTCCGGCCTGAAAAGGGACACGTGACAACCACCATAAAGGCACTGGAGGCTGCCATGCCCGGGATACAGGCAAAATATCCCGAACTCGAATTCAAGGTGGCGGACACCCAGAAGACCATCATCGAGACCAGCATATCCAACATGGTGGACGCCCTTAGGGATGCGATCATCATGACGGTGGGCGTGATATTTCTGATGCTTGCAAACATCAGGATATCGCTTCTTGCGGCGGTATCCATCCCTTTTACATACTTTTTGACCTTTGCCGTGATGTATCTTTTCGGCTATGAGCTGAACATAGTAACGCTTACGGCAGTCATCGTGGCAGTGGGCCTTCTGCTTGATGATGCAATAGTTGTAATAGAGAACATAGAGCGCCACTTTCACCAGCTTGGAAAGCCCATCCTTAGGGCCGTTTTGGACGGGCTGAACGAGATCCTCCTTGCAGACTGGTCGGGCACCTATACCACGGTGATAGTGCTCATCCCCATCATGTTCATTGGCGGATACGTGCAGAAGATCCTCAGGCAGTTCACCGTTGTCCTGGCAATCGCACTTCTTGCAAGTTTCCTCATCTCGGTTACCGTGATCCCGCTACTTGCACCTTACCTTGTAAAGGAGGGTGCCGGCCGGACCAGGCTCGAAAGGCTCACAGGGCTCTTTGGCAGGTATGTCGTGGACCCTGTAAGGGACTTTTTTGCCGGCCTTTCCCACTTTGCAGTAAGTCACAAGGTCCTCTTCATTGTACCTGGGCTCATACTTTTTGTTATAAGCGCGCGTGTTGTAATGCCCCTTGCAGGAAGGGACCTCATGCCTCCCATGGATACCGGAATAGTAAAGATAGCATTTGAAACAGAGGCAGACTCCTCCATTGAACAGGCAGAAAGTACTGCCAGGAAAATAGAGTCCATACTTTTCACCATGCCGGGGCTCAAGACCATTTCCACCACCGTGGGCTCGGAGCCGGGGGTGATAAGCTTTGGCACCGGGCGCATTCCACAGCAGGGAATGATAACCGCCCACTTCGTGGACAGGTTCCACAGGGACAAGACAATCTGGCAGATGGAAGACGAGATCAGGCAGAAGGCCCGGGGCATTTCGGGCATAAGGAACCTCGACGTATTCGACTTCGGGGCCACGCCCCTTTCCTCCATTGCGGCTCCGGTGGATGTCATGATCTCGGGGCCTGACCCAAAGGTCCTGGATGCAATCGGAGACGAGGTGGAAAAAAAGATGTGGAATGTCAGGGGGTTAAAGACCGTCAGCCGCTCCTGGACCATGGACAAGACAGAGATGCTTCTGAAAGTGGACCTTGAAAAGGCCAGAAGGCATGGCCTGAACCCTTCTGACATAAGCCGCCAGCTCGCTGCCGCAGTCAAGGGCACGCCTGCATCCACACTGAGGGTGCCCGGAGAGGACGGTTATGTCATAAGGGTACGTTATCCCTCAAGATACAGGGACTCGGTCCCAGACATAATGGCCATATATCTCCAGTCAGGCTCCGGCCCGGTGCCGCTCAAGGAGCTTGCACAGATAAAAAAGAGCTACACCAGGACCAAGTTTACCCGCCAGGACCTTCAGCCCACCCTGGACATCTATGGCTACAGGGCCACGGCCTCCATAACCCACCTTCAGGAACGGATACAAAAGGCCCTTTCCGGAATGGTGCTTCCACCGGGCTACAGGATCAGCCACGAGGGCGAGGTCAAAAACATGAAAGAGGCTGGCAGTAGGCTTGCAAAGGCCCTGGGGCTTGCGGTAATCCTTCTCTATTTTTCACTTGTTGCAACATTCAGGTCGTGGATAAACCCGATAACCATAATGGTTGCAATACCCCTTTCCACCATAGGGGCAGCCTGGGGCCTGGTGCTGGTGGGCCGCCATGCCTGCATGCCTGCCAACATGGGCATGATACTGCTGGCAGGAGTGGTGGTGAACAATGCCATTTTGCTCATCGACTTCATCGAACAGGCGCGGGCGAAAGGAATGGCTCTCAGGGAGGCCATAGAGCAGTCTGTCAGGGTAAGGACCCGCCCCATTCTCATGACCGCCTTCAGCACCATCGTTGGCATGATCCCTATTGCGGCCCAGAGGGCCATCGGGCTTGAAAGGCTCTCGCCCCTGGCTGTTGTGGCAATTGGCGGACTTTTCGTATCGACATTTCTGACCCTCATCTACATACCCATTTTCTATGACCTGTTCGACGGGCTGAGGCAAAGGGGACGGGCCTGGCTGGATAACACGAGAACCAGGCCTTCAAAGGATCAAGTTTGAAACAGGGAGCCTGGCGGTATGATCTCCTTTCCGCCCATGTAGGGCCTTAAAACCTTCGGTATCACCACGCTTCCGTCTGCCTGCTGAAAATTTTCCAGAATGGCAACTACCGTGCGGCCCACAGCCAGACCGGAGCCGTTCAGGGTGTGAACCAGGCGGGTCTTTTTCTTGCCCTTTGGGCGGTAACGTATGTTGGCGCGGCGTGCCTGGAAGGACTCGAAATTGCTGCACGAAGAGATCTCACAGAACCTGTCCTGCCCGGGCAGCCAGACTTCTATGTCAAAGGTCTTGGCAGCACTGAAGCCCAGATCACCAGTGCAAAGGACTATTACCCGGTAGGGAATTTCAAGGGCCTGGAGCACGTCTTCCGCATCGAGAAGCAAGGAGTCCAGCTCTTGGTAGGATGTCTCGGGAGTCACAAATTTCACCAGCTCCACCTTGTTGAACTGGTGCTGGCGCACGATCCCGCGCACGTCCCGTCCGTGGGAACCTGCCTCAGACCGGAAACAGGGGGTATAGGCCACATAGTGTTTGGGGAGCTCTGCCTCGTCCAGGATTTCATCCCTGTGAAGGTTTGTTACCGGGACCTCGGCAGTGGGAATCAGGTAGTAATCCCTGAAATTGAGCTTGAAGAGGTCCTCTTCGAACTTTGGAAGCTGGCCTGTTCCGTAAAGCGAAGCACTGTTTACTATCACAGGCGGTAAGACCTCGAGGTATCCGTGCCTTTCCCTGTGAAGATCCAGCATGAAATTGATGAGAGCCCGCTCCAGCATTGCCCCCAGGCCGAAATAAACCGTGAACCGAGAACCGGTAAGCTTTGCCGCCCTCTCAAAATCAAGGATGCCTGCCTTGACGCCTATATCCCAGTGGGGCAGAGGATCAAAATCGAATTCGGGGATATCTCCCCATCTCTTAACTGTGACGTTGTCATCTTCGTCTTTTCCGACAGGGACTGATTCATGGGGAATATTGGGGATGGAAAGCATTATGTCACGGATCTTTTCATCAATGCCGGAAAGCTCTCCTTCCAGCTCTTTTATCCTTCCACCCACTTCCTTCATTTCCTTGATCATTTCCGTGGCATCTTCCCCGGCCTTCTTGAGCCTGCCGATCTCCTGGGAAACCCGGTTGCGCCTGGCTCTTAGCTCTTCCGTCTCCTGAATGAGCTGCCTCCGCCTCCTATCAAGTTCAAGAAATTCATCCAGAGATATGTCGCTGTTACGTACTTCAAGGGCATGTTTGACTGTATCAAGATTTTCCCTGACAAATTTGAGATCAAGCATTCCGGATGACTCCTTTTCTCAGATTTTCATCGCCTTTTCTTTTGTTACAAGATATCTCTCAGACTCCATCTGCAGCATGGATGCAAGCGTGAAAGGCTTGGAAAGCCTTATCAGATGCATCCACCCGCCTATGTAGAATAACGGCCTGAATCTTTTGGCAAGATTGCCCACTCTCCGGACCAGTACCTCTTCTCTTTTACACCAGTTCTCATCAAAAACCAATTCCAGCCCGGGCTCCAGGAATCTTTCCGGGTTTTCAAGGATGCGCAAGGCCCTTTTGTAATGATTTGAAAAATAGGCGCCAGGTGACTGGTCCTCCAGGGAGCCCAGAAACCTGATATTTTCCCCTGACAGGAGTTCTTTCTGCCAGCGCGGAAGCTCTTCCCTGGAAAGGTCTCCGGAATCCACCGGTACGGCCTCAATACCGTGCCGGGAAGCATACAGCATGGCGGTGGACCATTCAAAGGGCATGGAGATCTGCCTCTTGAGCAGCTCAAGCTTCAGGTGGCCCCGGGCGGAAACAGGCATGTTCAGAAGCTTCCGTGAAAAACGGGCCAGCCAGGCCTTTTCCATCCTGGAGCGGTATCTTATTGAAAAGGGGCTGATTTCTACGGCTATGCAAGCAGGCCTGACAGATTCCAGGAGCCTGAAAAGAGACTCAGAGGCCTCCTGATCAAGATGAACAGTCCCTGCCAGTATGATTTCTGCCACGTACCCTCAACCGGTAACCCGGCTATCTCCAAGAATTGTCCCCTTGCCGGAAAACGGCATTGTCAAAAAATGTTCCCTGTCAACCCGTCCCAGGTTACCTTTCTGCCGTGCCCTGTCCTTACCTTTGGAGGCAGCCATGCTGCCCAAGCCGCACAAACCCTAACCCACCGCATTATTCCTGTCAAAACTGCGGTACTGCACCGCCTCTGCCAGGTGGTCCATGTGTATGTCACCTGCAGGAGCCAGGTCTGCAATGGTGCGGGCTATCTTTATGATCCTGTGATAGGCCCTGGCACTCAACTTCAGGCGCCCTGAGACCTCCTCCAGGAACAGGCGGCACTCTTTGTCCAGGACGCAGTGGCTGTTTATCTCTCTTGCGGACATCTGTGCATTGCAGAATATGGAATCGTCCCTGAATCTTTCTTCCTGCCGTTTTCTGGCCTCTATCACCCGCTTTCTTATGGCTTCCGATGACTCACCTCGCCTGGCCTCGGCAAGCTCGTTATAGGGGACTGCCGGCACTTCTATCTGGATGTCTATCCGGTCCAGCAGGGGGCCGGAAATCTTTGTACGGTACCTGTGGATCTGGGATGGCGTGCAGGAACAGGAGTGGCCGTCGTGGCCGAAGTGTCCGCACGGACAGGGATTCTGGGCTGCCACAAGGGTAAATCTCGAAGGAAAGACAAGGGTCATTGCCGCACGGGATATGGTAACATAACCGTCTTCCATGGGCTGTCTCAGGCTTTCCAGGCAGTTTTTCTTGAATTCCGGGAGCTCATCCAGAAAGAGGACACCGTTATGGGCCAGGCTGACCTGGCCAGGCCGCGGGATGGTACCGCCTCCGATTATGCCAGCATCCGATATGGTGTGGTGAGGTGAGCAAAAGGGACGTTTCACCATTAGGGGGGTATCTTTTGACAAGAGCCCGGCAACGCTGTAGATGCATGTGGTTTCGAGGGCCTCCTCAAAGGTGAGAGGGGGTAAAATGGACGGAAGCCGCCTTGCGAGCATGGTCTTTCCGGAACCAGGCGGCCCGACCATGCTGACATTGTGGCTTCCAGCAGCTGCTACTTCAAGGGCCCTCTTGGCCGTCTCCTGGCCGATTACATCACTGAAATCCGGTCCGTTTTCCTGGCCGGGAGAAAACAGTTGATCAAGGTCTATCTTCTTTTGATCAATGGTAATTTCCCCGCGCAGGAATTCTGCGACCTGGGAAAGATGACTTACCGGATAGACACTGAGGCCCTTTACCACAGCGGCCTCTCCGGCATTTTCTTCAGGGACCAGAAGCCCTCTGACCCCTTGCTCCCTTGCCAGAAGTCCTATGGGAAGCACTCCCCTGGCAGGCCTTATGCTTCCATCCAGGGAAAGTTCCCCGCAGAAGACCATGCCACGAACCTTATCTTCAGGGATGACACCTGACACCACCAGGATGGCAAGGGCCAGGGGAAGATCAAGGCCTGTACCCTCCTTTTTTATGTCTGCAGGGGCAAGGTTTGCCGTTATCCTCTGGGTAGGGAAACTGTAGCCGCAGTTTTTGATCGCCGCCCTCACCCTTTCCCGGCTTTCCTTGACCGCACTCTCGGGAAGCCCCACGATATTGAAGCCGGGTAGGCCGGGAGATACATCGACCTCTATTTCCACCAGAAAGGCGTTTATGCCAACAACTACACTGCCATGAACAACTGAAAGCATAAAAAACCCACCATTTGACCTAAGCCGGGTAAACCCTCTTTCTGGTTTTTCCCAAATCCTTTTGTCTTTTATCCAACTTTCCCTTTTAATTATCGCCTATCTATTTATCGGTTTCCTTTTAGAAAAGAAAAAACCCTGCCTGGTCAGCCGGACCTGGCAGGGTTTCGTATTATCGTTCCAAGTTGATGTAAATGACTACATCGCCATTACATCATTCCTCCCGGAGGCATTCCTCCCATGCCGCCGCCCATTCCTGCGCCTTCGTCCTCCTTCTTCGGCACCTCGGCCACCATGGCCTCGGTGGTAAGAAGGAGACCCGATACACTTGCAGCGTTCTGGAGTGCGCTCCTGGTGACCTTTGTAGGATCGATGATTCCTGCCGCCAGGAGATCCTCGAATTCACCGGTTGCCGCATTGAAGCCCTCGCTGTCCTTGAGGCTCTTTACCTTCTCGACGATGATGGAGCCTTCATGGCCAGCATTGTAGGCAATCTGGCGAAGCGGCTCTTCCATGGCGACCCTTATGATGTTGATGCCATGCTGTTCGTCCTCGTCTTCGGTCTTGAGACCATCGAGGACATTGAGGCACCTGATGAGGGCTGTTCCGCCGCCAGGCACAATGCCTTCTTCCACTGCCGCCCTGGTGGCGTTAAGGGCATCTTCAACCCTGGCCTTCTTTTCCTTCATTTCTGTCTCGGTTGCAGCGCCAACATGGATGACTGCAACTCCACCGATGAGCTTTGCAAGACGCTCCTGGAGCTTTTCACGGTCGTAGTCAGAGGTGGTCTCCTCGATCTGGGCCCTGATCTGCTTTACGCGCCCCTCGATCTTTTCCTTGGAGCCTGCACCATCAACTATCGTGGTGGTATCCTTGTCCACGACGATCCTCTTGGCGGTTCCAAGGTCATTAATGGAGATGTTCTCGAGCTTGATGCCTAGATCCTCGGCTATCATGGTGCCGCCGGTGAGGATGGCTATATCTTCAAGCATTGCCTTGCGCCTGTCACCGAAACCAGGGGCCTTAACGGCACATGCCTGGAGGGTTCCCCTGAGCTTGTTGACTACCAGGGTGGCAAGGGCTTCGCCATCCACATCCTCTGCGATTATCATTAGCGGACGGCCCATTTTTGCGATCTGCTCCAGGATAGGCAGCAGGTCCTTCATGTTGCTGATCTTCTTTTCGTGAATCAGGATGTACGGATCTTCCAGCACGCACTCCATCTTCTCGGGATCGGTTACAAAATATGGAGAGAGGTATCCGCGGTCGAACTGCATACCTTCAACCACGTCAAGGGAGGTCTCCATGGACTTTGCCTCTTCCACGGTGATAACGCCTTCCTTGCCCACCTTGTCCATTGCCTCTGCAATGATGTTTCCTATGGTGGGATCGTTATTGGCGGAGATGGTTCCTACCTGTGCAATCTCCTTCTGATCCTTGGTGGGCTTGCTTATGCTCCTCAGCTGATCCACAACCGCGTCCACGGCCTTGTCTATGCCGCGCTTCAGCGCCATCGGGTTGATTCCGGCTGCCACCAGCTTGGAGCCTTCCGTGTAGATGGCCTGGGCCAGGATGGTCGCCGTGGTGGTTCCGTCACCTGCCACGTCGCTCGTCTTGGAAGCAACTTCCTTGACCATCTGTGCGCCCATGTTGGCAAACTTGTCCTCGAGTTCTATCTCCTTGGCCACGGTAACCCCGTCCTTGGTGATTACGGGAGAGCCAAAGGATTTTTCAATGATTACATTGCGGCCCTTGGGGCCAAGGGTGACCTTTACTGCATTTGCCAGTGCGTTTACGCCAGCGAGTATGGATTCCCTGGCCTTTTCACTGTATTTGATATCTTTTGCTGCCATTTTTGTCCTCCATTATTCTTGAAATTCTTTATCAGCACAAAGGGCTGCATTTTTCAGAATTTCTGTTTGTTCAAGCGGAAAATGAAAACTGTGGAAAATTGATCATCAGGAAGTTTTAGTCTTCGATTATACCCAGAACGTCGTCTTCCCTCATTATGAGGTATTCCTCACCGCCTATCTTTACTTCAGTGCCGGCATACTTCCCGTACAAAACCTTGTCGCCTACCTTTACATCCAGCGGTTTGACCTCGCCGTTTTCCATTATCTTTCCGTTTCCAACGGCTACAACCTTGCCCTCAATTGGTTTTTCCTTGGCAGAATCAGGAATAATGATTCCGCCACTGGTCTTTTCTTCTTCCTCAAGACGCTGAACCAGAATACGATCGTGAAGTGGACGTATCTTCATAGTGCTCATCTCCTTTTTATATTTGTGGAATCTTTGTCAGGATGGCCATCCCATTTGTTGTTAGCACTCATCGATTGCGAGTGCTAATATAAGTACGGAAATTCAGAATGCAAGATCTAAAATCAAAAAATTTTTATTTTTCCCTGAGGAATTTGACCGCCAGCAGAAAGGCGCCCACAGTGATGCTGCTGTCGGCCACATTGAATGCCGGCCAGTGATAACGTCCAATAAAAAAATCCAGGAAATCAATTACGTATCCGAACCTGACCCTGTCAACCAGGTTGCCTGCAGCCCCCCCGAAGACGAGGGCTGCTCCCCAGAGCGCCAGGCGGTCCCTGCGGCTTGTCCAGAAGAGGTATATTATGGCCCCGAGGGCCAGGACACTTACAACCTGAAAAAAGAGGTGTCGCCAGCTTTCCTGGCCCGCCAGTATTCCAAAGGCTGCACCCGTATTTCTTACATAGGTGAGATTAAAAAAACCCGGGATTACAGGGATGCTGTCATTTAATGAAAAATTTGCCAGCACCAGGTTTTTGGACAACTGGTCAAGCACAAAAACGGTTATGGCTATTATGAAAAATGCTGCCAGCCTGCTGGTGTTTTTTTGTGGCGTGTGTGTCAATGTCTTCTGTTTTTTTGCAATGGCCTTGATCCAAAGGAGATACCAAAGTGGAACTTAGGTCTTTTCTTTTTCTTTGGTGAGCCGCTTGTAAGGTTCGCTGTCTTTTGGAAGCACGGCAAGTGCCTTCTTTTTATGGTAAGCGGCCACCTGCGTGTTACCGATCAGTGAGTAATACCTGAAAAGGTAATAATGGGCAAATCCGGGTCTGTTCAAGGCTGCGTAACACCTGCCGAGCTGAAGCAGGAATTCAGGCATGTCTTCCCAGGCCGGCATCAGGCGCCTGAAAAGCGGAAGGGCATTTCGGGCCTGGCCTGTTTCGAGGTAGGCACGGGCCAGGAAATAGTCTGCAGAAACATCCCTTGGTCGTTTCTCGCGGTACCTGGCAAGCAGTTTTATCGTCTCCTTGTATTTGCCGCTGTGAAAAAGGGTCTTTGCCTCATCGAGCTGGAAGGACACCGGGTCTGGTGAAAGCTTCTCAAGCCTTGCAAATACTTCCAGAGACTCGCTGAATCTCCTTGCCTTGTCCAGGGCAAGGGCGTAGCCGTAGGTTGCCATGAGATTTTCCGGTTCCTTCTTGAGGATGTTCCGGTATTCCTCTATGGCCTCGTCAGCAGGTGTGGACATCACCTTGAGCTTCACCTGTATCCTGTGGAGGGTGAACAGGTCCTCCTTTTGTCTTTCATAGCAAGGATGGTTCTTCCAGAGATCCTCTATATATGTAATCCTTTCTTCCGGTGCAGGATGGGTCAAAAGGTATTTGGGAATCGTGGACGAACCCAGCCAGTTGTTCTTCATCATCTTTTCAAGGGTGGTTTTGAGCCCCCTTGGGTCGTAGCCTGCCTTGCAGATCCACTGGAAGGCCCTGCGGTCTGCCTCCTGTTCATCGGCCCGGCTGTAACCAAGGCCAATGGACTGGTTGAGCGCCATGGAACCGGTCAGAAGGGCCGAACCGGCCTCTCCTCCCCCGAGGAACAGGCCTGCAATGGCCAAAACCGCTGTGCCGATATTCACATATTTCATGTTTTCCATGCGCCTTGCAATGTGCCGCCCCTGGACATGGGCAAATTCATGTGCAAGCACGCAGGCCAGCTCATTTTCTGAATCTATGGCCTCAATCAGGCCTGAATGTACGAAAACCAGCCCTCCAGGCATTGCAAAGGCATTCAGCGCAGGATCATCTATGACGAAAAACCTGTAATGAAAAAATTTGGCCGGTATGACATCCAGGATATTCTGGCCGATACGGTCCACAAACTCCTGAACTTCCGGATCATCAACCAGCTTCACCTGGGGAAGGACCGTCCTTATAAGTTTCTGTCCCATCTCGCGTTCTTCCGGAATGGATATCATCGCAGAGGCAAGGGCGGGGACAGCGAGCATCGCAGCCAGCAAGACCATCAGCACTGGCTGAAAAACTGATGACCTGAAGAAATCACCTGTCAGGCTGGATTTACGGAGGAAATGCCCTCCTTTTTCACCACGTGCAAGAACCGCTGTGGGGCAAAATACGTACGCGTTCCTATTTTTTCCCTTTTTTCTTATCAAGTTTTCTGAATCTCTTGCTGTATTTTCCTTTCTTTCTCTTTCTGAAACCAGCGTCCTTGGGAAAAAGCTCCTCGAAGGCGGAAACCGAAGGGAAAAAAGACCCGGGTTCCCTGAAGTCCCCGGCTCCCGCTCCCGTTTCTGATTGGTCCCGTTCTTTCAAACGGGACTCTTTTTCGGTTTCGGCACGGGAATCCGCCTGGATCTGAGGCAGTACCAACCAATGCCTTTCAATCTCTTTTGCCAGGTACAAAGACGCCCCTGCATGCCGGAACTCCACCCCGGCCTGACTGGCCTCCAATGCATTTACCTTACATAAAACCGGATTGTTATGGAACCTCTTTCCAAACAGCAGGGCCTCTTTTCTGGAAGAAAAAAGAATTATCCATCTTCCAGGGTCTCGGCAGGAAAGCCCCGAGTTCTCGACGTGAATCAGCGCCCTTGGCCTAAGCGGGGTAAAAAGCACGGCAGGGGGCCTGGAGACCTCGTAGTCAAAGATTCCCGGGGCCTGGAGCCCCTGAAAGGCCCTGGCCCGGCCCTCTGACACCTCGAACCCCTCTGGCTTAAAAAGCATCAGGTGCTGCTCTATTGACCGGGGGCTAAGGCCGTGGAAAAGCCTTTCTTCCAGGAGGGCCTTGTGGATGTCCTTTATTCTTATCCAGCCTTCCCTGTCGCCAATTAGCCTGAACCGCGCGGGATTTCTGGCAAGCATGTTAAAAAGGAGCTTGTTGAACTTTTTTCTCTGCCTTTTATCCATTTAGAAGGCGTGCAAAAAGGCCCTGTGATTCCAGGATCCGGAAGTAAAACTGGTGCCTTGCAATAAAATCCCCTTTCAGATCAAAAAGGATCCTGCGCAAGGCCTTGTCTTTTACATTAAATGCGTCTTCCAGGGCCTTTTTTGCCACGTGTATATGCCGGGAGGGTCTTCCTTTCAAAAGTGCCGCCTCCAGAAGTTCCCTTAAAAGCCTGGCAAGGATCAATAGATTTCGTTCATCCGCTTCCCTGCTTTTCAAGTTAAACCTTGACGGACAAATGGCAACCCTTAAAAGCATGGGCAGGTTCCAGGTCCGGGAAAGCTCGAACCCCAGGCCTTCTGTGGTATAGCCTCCGCATGCCTTTTTGAACCGGGCCTCATCCATGACCAGACGGTTTTTTTCAAGGCAGGAAACAGCTATTTCAGGGGCTGCGACTGCTGAAATAACCTGGCCGAGATTCCTGAACATGGCGACCAGCATTGCCTTTTCGGGGTCAAGGCCCAGGTTTAGGGCCAGCATGCCGGCAAGTTTTCCGGCAACCAGCCCCTGTGCCATAAAAAAATGTTCTATGTCCCTGGAAGGATTCGGATTCCCGGACAGCGTGGCGACCTTAGACCGCGAGACGGC
>CAYZJS010000103.1:0-4359 GCA_964478865.1 uncultured Thermodesulfatator sp. | reverse complement strand
GGGAGCATCGAGCTTGGAGAAACCATCTTTCAGTGCGCAGAAAGGGAGGTGCTGGAAGAGACCGGCATAAGGTGCCAGGCTTTCAGGGTATGTGACGCCATCGATGCCATATACCGGGATGAAAAAGGCATTGTAAGGTTTCACTACGTCATTGTTTACGTGCTGGCAAGATACCAGGCCGGAACCGTGTTTGCCGGCGATGACGCTGTTGATGCCGGCTGGTTCAGCATGGAGGAGATAGGGCGCATGAATACGCCTGGAAGGACCGTTGAGCTTATCAAAAGGAGCGGATGCGGGAGCTAGCCGGCAAAAAAATGGATTGCACCACCAGCATGATTAAGCGCCATATCACGAAGGAATTGACAGGGTGCGCCGCAGAGCCCCTGCCAGGCAGGCCTTGCTTTCCCAATGTTAAAAACACCGGTTTGCCAGAACATGCTGATTTAGTTGACAATGATTCCTTGACAATTATAATTACACATATATTTAAAAATTAATCGGCATTAGGAGTCTCCATGGGACAGGTAACCATTTATCTCGATAATGAAACCGAGAATAAATTGAAAAGTGCGGCCAGGGCCAGTCAGAAATCTGTCAGCAAGTGGGTAGCGGAAATTATAAATGAAAAGATTTCTGCAGAATGGCCCGAAAATATCGCCAAATTGGTTGGTAGCTGGAAAGACGACTTTCCTTCCCTGGATGAAATTCGCTCAACAGAGGGTGTCGATGTCAAGCGTGAGGATTTCTAAGATTGTATCTCCTTGATACCAATACAATAATTTATTTTTTTAAGGACTTGGGCAGTGTTTCGGATGTATTGCTGTCAAAGCCTCCAGGGAAAATTGCCATACCATCAATTGCTCTCTATGAGCTCGAGGTTGGCATAGCGAAATCAAAGAATCCACGAAAAAGAAGAAAGCAGCTAAAAGAATTTGTCTCGCAGGTCACGGTTTTCCAGTTTGGCGCCAGGGAAGCTGCAGCCGCTGCTCAGGTCAGAGTCACTCTTGAAAGACTTGGTACCCCGATAGGCCCTTACGACACGCTTATTGCCGGCATTGCATTAAGTACAAAATCCATCCTGGTAACACACAACATCAAAGAGTTTGAACGTATTGAAAAGCTGGATATTGAAGATTGGTTTTAATGCGGACCAGGTGGGTGAGCTAAAAGAACAGTAGAATCTTTCTCTGCCCGAAGAAACAAAAGAAAGGCCCTGCTTTCCTGTTGCCGCGAGGATTCCCTTGCCGTAATCAGGGTCTATCAAAAGCCGGTGGAGTTGTGCATAAGTTCTGAAACGGCATTACAGTCAGCTACCATCCTTGGTGTCTTCTTCAAGGGAAGTGAGTCTTACCGGCTCGCCGTCTTTAGCACCCTGTACATACGAGGTGGAGGAGGGCAGGGCCAGCCTTATTCCCTCTTTTTCAAAGGCCCACAGGATAGCGGTATTCAGTTTCTGGCTGAAATCCAGGAAGTTCCAGTATTCGGCCGGATGGTACCAGTAGTACATCACTATATTCAGGCCGTCGTCGCTGAATTTGTCGAAGAATACCCTGGGCGGGTGGCTCTTACGCATGCCTTCGTGGTTTTCCAGGAGTTCCCGGATGATCTCAACGGCCCTTTCCGCCTTTTCAGGCGGTGTATCCATGGCAAGGCGGATGTCCTGTTTCCTCCGGATATGGGGGCGGCGCCCGATGTTTTCCACCGGGGATCTTTCAATCTCATCGTTTGGAATAGATGCCTGGTGGCCCGTCAGGAGCCTTATTTTCGTTGAACGAAGACCGATTTCCTCCACCTCCCCGTCATAGCCCTTGACTACAATACGTTCGCCAACGTTATAGGGCCTGTCCGCAAGTATCATCACTGTGCCCAGCAGGTTTTTCAGTACTCCCTGGGCTGCAAGGGCCACTGCCAGACCGCCGACTCCAAGGCCGGCAAGGAGAGCGCTTACCTTGAAACCCATGTTGTCGAGCCACAGGAGGAGGGCCACGATTACGAAAGAAATCCTGACTACTGTCCGAAGGGGCCTTAGAAGGACAACGGTGCTTCCGTGCCCTTGCTCTTCCAGGTGGTCACTCCATATGCCGTACAGTATATCCAGCGCCTTTATGCCTGCCCAGCAAAGGGCAATGGTGAATATTGTTCCTGCATTCAGAAGCTGTGCAACCTCTGCCGAAGGCATGAGGAATTGGGCAGCAAGTCTGCTCAGGTAAAGCCAGAGGACGATTCTTAAAGGACCCTTGATGAACTTTCCGCTTTCCGTGCGCTGCCTGCCCTTTTTTATCTTTATCAGCAGGAAAAGCAGCCAGGTGAGCGCCCATGCCACGAAAAAGGCAACTCCTGTAAATATCAGGTAGGCGGCCCATTGCCATACATGCCAACCAAGAAACAGGACGTCTGGAAAGAACCTGCTCAGTTTCTTTTCAAAGGGCCTGAGCCCGTAATATTTATAGAGAAGGGGTATCTGGGCCACTGTTTTGTGGGAGAAGTTCCATATCTTCACCCCGTCTTTCCGGGGGACGAGCTCAAGCAGGATGTCCACTGATTTTTCCGGCGTCTTGATACGGGCTATCCTCTCCAGGTTTGGAGAGAGGCCGTCCCGCCTGTTTCCCCAGGGGTTGGGAGAAATGGAATCAATATCCAGGTTGGCCGCCCGGGTCAGGACTACGTAAAGTCTTCTTGCAAGCTCTGCCCCTGATAGATCTTTCAGGCTGCTTGGAAGGTACCTGAGATCCAGGTAATAGGCGGCATCCTGGAAGTCGCCCTCTGATGCATAGGCCAGGAAGCCTTCAACAGTCGACCTTGGAGTCAGGCGGTTGTACTTGTCGGTCACTTCCAGGGTGAGGGGAGAAACCGGCGCACCTGACAGGTGGCTGGAAGATGAATTTTGCTGTTTTGCAGCAAAGCAGCCTTGCTCCGGATATGCTGCCAGGTGAAGCAGGGCGATGAAAAGGACAGTACATGAGAGAAAAAAGACTTTAGGAATGCCAGAAAAAAGATTCATTTTTCAGGTTGTTGGACGTCTGTTTCTTTCCGGTGAGGAGGCAGCCTTGTCTATGTCTATGATTCTTGTCTTTCCAACGTACTTTTTTACCTTGTAGCTGCTGATTGCCGAAATCTTTTTGGCGATATCCGACATCCGTTCAACCTCTTTATAGATTTTTTCAGCCTTTTCATAATTGGGATCTTCTTTTGCAAGCTTCTGCAGCATCATCCAGGTTATGCCAGAAACCACCTGAAGGGGCTGGTTCAATTCGTGTGCAGTAGCTCCTGCCATTTCCAGGACGCCTGCAAGCCGTTCCTTCTCAAGCCTTTCTTCCTGTGCCTTTACCTTGTGGGTTACATCAAGGACAATGGCAATGGCCTCTGGTTCGGAATTAGGCACCCTAAGACTGCTTATGTGCCAGGAGATGAACGAGTTTTCCGAGATGTCACCGTCCAGCTTGACCACGGTTTCAGCATTTCGCTTTCCTGCCTGAAGATCAGCCATGGTCTGCAGAAAGGTTTTCCTGTCATCGCTGGCAATCAGTGAAGTCAGGCGCCTTCTTGTGATTTCACCCCTGGACATTCCAAAGAGGCGGAGGGCTGCCCGGTTGGCGTCCTTTACCCTGAAATCGATCAGGTCGAACCTGACGATCCCAATGGACGGCGGGCCTTCGGTGAAAAACCGGTACCTTTCATGGCTCTTTCTGATCAGGGCAGATGCCCTGACAATCTTTATCTGACGGTTTATGAAATACCACAGGCAAAATGCCAGGGAAAAGGCCAGAAGCAGTATCAGGCCGGCGGACAGTATGAGAAAGTCCTGTATGTTTTCCAGAAGGGGGATGATCTCATGGGCTGACGAAGCGCTGGCAGAAACAGCATCGATGGCGGAAGCCAGGGAAAAGGTCTTTAAAAATACCCATATTATCCCGACTATGCAGGAGATAAGGCTGGTTCCCAGTATGGTTTCCTTGAGATAGGGCCTGAATTTATCAAATGATATCATGAAAGGTTCTGGGCAGCTTCAAAAGTTGGGTAATGATAGAGCAAGAAAGGCATATTTTCCACCTTAACTTTCATGGTCGGATTGTAACTCATGGGGAGATATTTTGCATGCCGGTATGCCGCCGGTTCCATGGCTGACCACTTGAAAACTGCCGGAATTTTAAAAACAACCGGGTTTTTCCGGCAAAAGTGTATCTGCAACGGAAAGGGGGGCAAGGCGGGGCCTGAAAAGGCCCTGGAAACAGGAATCCGCCCTAACAGCTTCTAGGGCTTGCTTCGCTGAAACACTCCAAAGCCGCTCGCTTGCGCTCGCTAAATGGAGGTTTCAGCCGCTTCGCTTCGCCCAAGAATCTGTAACGGGCTACTTCCAAT
>CAYZJS010000102.1:0-16189 GCA_964478865.1 uncultured Thermodesulfatator sp. | reverse complement strand
TTTTCAGCAAAGCCTTCCCATTACTCCCATGGGCCCGATCTCCATGGCCTCTGCCATGACCCTCTTGTTTTTCAGCTCCAGGCTGGAGTCCAGGAGTACCGGGATGTAGTTGGGCGTATGCCCGACGAAAAGCCCTGTCTTGGGATCCTTTCTTTCAACGAGTACATCCAGTTTTTTCCCTAAAAAAGATCGATAAAAGGCCCTTTTCTTTCGTTCTCCAATCATTCTTAAAAACTTGGCGCGTTCCCTGGCCTCCCGGGCGCCACAGACCGGTTTCATGGCTGCTGCCACGGTACCGGGCCTTGGAGAGAAGGGAAAGGCATGGAGATAGGAGACAGGGCTCTTTTCAATAAGGGCTGCAGTCTCTTGGAAATCCCTCTCGTGCTCCGAGGGGAAACCCGTCATAACGTCGGTGCCTATGCAGCATCCGGGGATGGATTCCGAGATGAATTCCAGCAGGTCCCTGAAAAATGAGCTGGAATAATTCCTGTTCATGGCGGAAAGTACCCTGTCGGAACCGCTTTGCAGGGGGATGTGAAAATGGGGACAGAAATTTTCTGTTTCCGCAGCCCATTTTACCATCTCTTTTGAGACCTCCGTTGGCTCTATGGAACTCAACCTGAAGGAAATATGGGGGAAGCTGGAACAAAGCTCCTTAAGAAGACCCAATATGTCCGTGTCCTGCGACAGGTCCCTGCCGTAAAAACCCACATGGATGCCGGTAATCACCACTTCCTTGACGCCTGCCTCCGAGAAGACCTCCATTTGCTTCATGACCATTGCCGGCTCCAGGCTGCGGCTCCGTCCCCTGGCGTAAGGGACAATACAGTAGGAACAAAAGGCATCGCAGCCGTCCTGGATCCTGAGATATGCCCTGGTCCTTTCTTCAGGACGCCTTTGAAGAAATAGATTTCCTATCCTCTTGACCTTGGAGATATCGGATATGAATATACCCGTGCATCCCTTGTGGGCCAGGGCATTTCTGGCAAGAAATTCTTTCTGCTCGTTGCCTGCCATGCAAATGCCCGGGCCTGCTGACTCCAGGATTGCCGGGGCATCTGTCTGTACCAGGCATCCCGTTGCTATGATCCTTGCGCCAGGACTCTGCCGCCTGAGCCTTCTTATGATCTGCCTTGACTGGTATGCGGCTCTTGCAGTCACGGTACAGGTATTCACCACGTAAAGATCAGCCTTTTGCTTCCAGGGTACAACGGTACACCCCAAGTGGGAAAAATCCTGCTCCATTGCCCACGATTCAAACTGGTTTACCTTGCAACCCAGGGTGTAGAATGCTACCTGCAAATCACGCCTCCACCAAGCACCAGTGATTTCCTGTAAAAGACCGCGAACTGTCCTGGTGTTATCGCCCTCTGGGGTTCCCGGAAGTACACTATTACCCGTCCATCCGCGTTTGAAACCGGTTTTATCCTGGCCCTAACCGGTTTATGCCTGGATCGGAGTTTTACCAAAACCGTGGAGGAAATAATTTTTGAAGCATCCACGAACCAGTGGAGATCACACACCTGACATTCTGCCTGGAAAAGTTCTTCCTTCTTTCCTATTATCAGGGTATTTGAAGAAGGATCTATCCTTACTACGTAATAAGGTGTCTTGTCCGGTATGCCAAGGCCACGCCTCTGGCCTATTGTATAACGCGAAAGGCCAAGGTGCCTGCCCACAAGCCTGCCATCCGTGGTGCTTATGGGACCGGGCCTGTCCCTGTTTTCAGTATATCTTTCAAGGTGCAGCTTGTAATCTCCAGCCAGGAAACAGATATCCTGGCTTTCCTTCTGGACCATGCCCTCAAGGCCCCTTTCCTTTGCCATTTTTTCAACCGCCTGCCTGGTTAGGCCTCCCAGGGGTAGCAGCAACCTTTCAAGTACCTTTGGGCCGACGCGGTGCAGGAAATAGCTCTGGTCCTTTTTTTCATCAAGGGCCTTCAAGAGAAAGTGTTTCCCTCTGCCGGTGCACCTGACCCTGGCATAGTGGCCAGTGGCAATCCGGTTGATTCCAAGGCGGTCAGCCGTATTGATTGCAGCTTTAAGCTTGACTGAAGGATTGCATATCACGCAGGGATTGGGAGTCAGGCCTGACTCATATGTCCTGAAAAAATATTCGATAACCTCTTTCTTGAAGGTGTCCTGCATATCCACGGAGTGAAGGGGCATATCGAGAGCTTTCGACAGTTTTTCAGCAGAATCCAGGGCCGCCATTTCCCGGCTGCTGCCTGTCATCTTGATAAAGAGGCCATGTACCTGGTAACCCTGCTGGCGAAGCAGCAGCGCCGCCACCGCACTGTCTACTCCACCACTTACGGCCACCAGGATTTTGCCTTTGCCGGTCTTCAGATCAGTACCTTCTCCTTGGAAAAACGTATCTCCATGGCCCGCACCGGGCAGACTGCCACGCAAAGTTCACAGCCCTTGCAGTCTTCCGGATTGAAGATTACCTGCCGGGTCTCCGGGTCGATGTATAGGGCACTGGTTGGGCATATTCCCGTACAGGCCCCGCACATGAAGCAGATATCGTCGTTTCTCCTTATCTCCTGGGCCACGGATTTTACCTTGACACCCTTGGAGCGCAGGTACTTGAGACCTGCCTTTACGTTTTTCTGGTGTCCTGAAAGTTCAAGCACCATGATTCCTTCCTCACCCGGCAGAATGGTGGCCTTGAGTATGTTGAAACAGAGGTTATATTCCTGGCTGAGATAATAGATTATGGGCTTGTCAGTGATATCAGGCGGAAATCTCAACACCAGCATCCGTTTGTACATCTTTGACTCCTTAGATATGCGGGAAATTGCCGCTGCCTCATGGGGCCAGCAGGTATTTCGGGGCTTCAGAGGGCAGGTAAGGAACATACAACAAAACATGTCTGTAATAAAGATAAAACCGGAGAAGATAGCCTTTGACATAGATGGTGTGGTTGCCGATACCATGGCGGCCTTTTTGAACGTTGCCAGGGATGAATTCGGCATAAATTCCATAAAAAAGGAACAGATCACAACGTACTGGCTGGAAGAATGCCTGCCCATAGGCGAAGATATCATAAAGGCCATAATAGAACGCATACTTACCGATCCCTTTGGCATAGGCCTTTCGCCAATAGAGGGATGCCTGGGCGTCCTGAAGAGGCTTTCAGAAGATTCCCCGTTGAGATTCGTCACGGCCAGGCCTGTGAAGACTCCCATAAAGAACTGGTTGGATGCCGTGCTTGAAGGCGTACCGCCTGAAAGGATTAAGGTCATTGCCACGGGCAAGCACGAAATAAAGGTCGAGGTCCTGAAGGAACTCGGTATCGGCTATTTCGTGGAAGATCACATGGAAACCTGCAGGGCCATGTGCAAGCGTGGCATCAATGCCATAGTTTTTGACCAACCCTGGAACCAGGGGCCGGCCCCCTTTGTCCGGGTGAAGAGCTGGCAGGAACTGGAAAAGCTCCTGGATGTGTGACGCGCATTAAAACTGCGCCGTAATGAGAAGCTTGCCTAAGTGCCTGGTTCGGTTTACCCTGCCTCGCCATGAAAATTCAGGAAATTTGGAGCCTATGCCGCAAGCCCGGACGGTATATCGGCAGGGAAAAAAACGCATTTCAAAAGGACTGGAGCACCGCAAGGGTCAGGGCCGCCTGCATTTTCCCGGATCTTTACGAAATAGGCATGTCCCATCTCGGGCTTCAGATACTTTACGACATCATAAACCGCCTGCCCTGGGCACTTTCCGACAGGGCCTACTGCCCTGATACAGACCTTGAAACCCATCTGCGGACCTTTGCTCACCCGCTCCAGGGCCTTGAAACCAGGAGGCCTCTTTCGGATTTTGACTGTCTCCTGATCACCCTTCCCTATGAACTTTGCTATTCGAATATATTCACCATCCTGGATCTTGCAGGAATCCCCTTCTGGAGCAAGGACCGTCTTGCCGGAGACTGGCCGCTGGTAATAGGTGGCGGAAGCTGCTGCCTTAACCCGGAGCCCGTGGCACCTGTCTTCGATGCCATAGTGATCGGAGACGGGGAAGAGGCCGTGGTGGAAACCCTGGAAGCCTTGAAAGAGTTCCCTGACCGCGCTTCCAGAACCAGGCTGCTGCAGGGGCTTTCTTCCATCGAGGGTGTTTACGTGCCGTCATTTTTTCGCACCACTTACAAGCCCGGCGGTAATTTTAACGGCATGGAAAAAATCGGGCCGCATACCACACGGGTCAGGCGCAGGATGCTGCCCATGCTTGATGCCAGGACCTTTCCAGGCCGGCCCCTGGTGCCTAACGTGCAGGTGGTTCATGACAGGCTGGGGGTCGAGATTGCCAGGGGGTGTACAAGGGGCTGCCGTTACTGCCAGGCAAGTTCCATATACCGCCCGGTAAGGGAAAGAGAACTGGAAGATATCCTTTCCATTGCAGACAGCGGGCTGAAGGCCACGGGGTGGGAAGAAATTTCCCTCCTTTCCCTGAGCACAGGAGACTATTCCGGAATCGGCCCTCTTATCCGGGAGTTCATGGACCGCTACGTTTCCCGGCACGTCTCGGTTTCCCTGCCGTCCCTGCGGGTTGGTACCCTTACACCCGGTATAATGGACCAGATTTGCAGGGTTCGTAAAACCGGCTTTACCCTGGCACCGGAGGCCGGAAGCGACAGGCTTAGAAAGGTTATCAACAAGGGGATAACGGAAAGGGATCTCCTGGAAACCGCTTCACAGCTGGGCGCCAGGGGCTGGAACAGCGTAAAGCTCTATTTCATGATAGGCCTTCCCACGGAGACTGACCAGGATGTTATGGAGATAGTGAGCCTTGCCAAAAAGGTCATGTCCGCCATCTCCGGCACAAAGGCACAGGGGCGCAAGGCCTCTGTCACCGTCAGTGTGGGCACGTTTGTCCCAAAGCCCCACACGCCGTTCCAGTGGGAGGAGCAGATTTCCATGGATGAGTCCAGGAGAAGGCTTGGAATCATAAAGGACGGATTAAGGGGAAGGAGATTCAAGGTCAAATGGCACGACCCTGTACAAAGTTTCCTGGAAGGCGTCTTTTCAAGGGGAGACAGGAGGCTTTGCCACCTGCTTTTCAGGGCATGGCAGAAGGGGGCGAGGCTTGATGCCTGGACGGACAACCTGAAGCCTGAACTTTACTTTCAGGCAGCCCGGGAACTCGGGATTGATCTTGAGTTTTATTTATCTGAAATCCCGGAAGGTGCCCCACTTTCCTGGGACCACATAGATTCCGGGATAAAGAAGGCCTTCCTGAGGCTTGAGAGGAAGAGGTCCCGCAGGCTTGAATATACCCCTGACTGCAGAAACGGTGACTGCCAGGGGTGCGGGGCCTGTGATTTTGAAAAAATCAGACCCGTACTGGCTAAGGGAAGTTCCATTAGCAAAAGCCCGTCTCCCGCGGCGGGAAAGCCCGCCTCCCAGCCCCCTTTTTTCTGTCTCCTGACCTTCTCCAAGCTTTTTGACGCAAGGTTCCTGGGCCATCTCGACATGGTCAGGATGTTTCTCAGGGCCATAAGGAGGGCAGGGCTTCCAGTGGAATATTCCAGGGGGTTTCATCCAATGCCCAAGGTTTCATTTTCGCAGCCTCTGCCCCTTGGAACCGAAAGTCTCGTGGAAGAAGCGGTTATGGTGCTTGAAAAAAGGATGGACCCTCTTGAAGTGATTGAAGGGCTTAACAGGGAACTTCCCCTGGATATCAGGGTCGAGGGCTGCCAGGTGGCAAGAAAGAAATTTCGAATCACCGCCCCCGGGAGGGATCTGTTCCTCGTGCTGCTTCGGGGCATGCCCCGTGAGAAGGTGGACGAGGGTATCGCCTCCTTCCTGGACTCGGACTCCTTTGGCATCGAGGTGGAAAAAAAGGGGAAAAGGATTTCCCTGGATCTAAGGCAGAGGGTGCCGGGACTTTCGGCCCTTGCACCGGATGGGCTGGAAGAGCCTATGCAGAGGTCGTGGGCGCAAAAGGCCCTTTCAGAGCTGTCTGCCAAGGAAAATACACTGGTCAGGCTGGATCTCCTGCAGGAGCCGGCACCCCATATAAAACCGTCCCAGGTTGCTGCCTGGATATTCGGCCTTTCAGCCGAAGAAGTAGCCCTTTTGAGAATCTTGCGGACCTGATTCAAAAAAGGTTTTTCTGTACCAGCCTTTTTCTCCCAGCTTTTTTCTTGCCAGGAGCCTTTTCCTTTGCACCACTTTTCGCCTTTTTGTCTTTTTCAGGCAAGATGGTCCTGATTATGCCGTATCTTCCGTCAAAACCCGGGATGACCTTGACCCTTTCCTCTCTCATGGCAAGGATTGCCCCCGCGATTTTTTCTGGCAGCATGGCTTCGAGTTCTTCCCGGGATTTCCAGATAAGGGTGTCAAATTCAGGACCTGCCATCTCCACAGTCTTCAGGTATTCACGGCGGACCCTGGCGGTTATGGATTTTACTCCAAAGGCTTCGGCAATGATCTCCTCCAGGGGTACAAGGTGAATGCACGGAAGGCTGGATTCGGGCACAAAACCAGGAGGCCGGTCGGCAAGTTCACTTATCCTGTGATAGACCCCAACGGTAAGGGGCTGACCGCATGCAGGGCAGATGCCTCCAAGTTTTTCGGTTTCTTCCGGGGAGAGACAGACATCGCAGTTCCTGTGCCCGTCGTAATGGTATTTCCCCTCCTCGGGAAAGAATTCTATTGTGCCTTCAAAGCCCTTTTCCGGTCTTTTTATGGCCTGGATTATTCCGTTGTATGAAAGGCCGCATGAAAATATGTTTGCCTCCCTGCCGAGTTTCCATGGCGAGTGGGCATCGGAATTCGATATGAGGGTGTAGGTGTCCAGGGCGGAGAGGCGCCAGTTCATCTGGGGGTCGGATGAAAGGCCGGTTTCAAGGGCGTGGATGTGGCAGGACTGTTCCTCGAAACATTCCTCCAGGGTGTCAAAGCCCGATTTTGCCCCGAAAAGGGAGAACCAAGGGGTCCATATGTGGGCAGGCACCACCAGGCAGTCCGGGTTGGAATCCATTACCAGCCGCACAAGCTCTTTCACCGGGAAGCCGAATATGGGTCTTCCGTCAGAACTTATGTTTCCTATCTTTTTCAGCCGTTCCTGGATATCCGAAACGGTTTCCAGGTCAGGGGCAAAAAGAACGGTATGTATCCTCCTGTTCCTGCCGCCCTGGGTGAATATGTTGGAGACCTCGGCGGTAAGGATGAACCTGGTGCCGCCTGGGTCATCCTTGCACACGTAAAGCCCTGAACCATCAGGAATGAGCGTTTTCCTGAGATCCCGCAGGTAGCCCGGGTGTGTGAAATCTCCTGTACCCACCACCTTTATGCCTTTAAGCCTTGCCACCCTGCCTATGCCCTCTGGCTGCATGTCCTTGCTGGTGGCCCTGCTGTACTTTGAATGGATGTGGAAGTCGGCCAGGAAACAGTTATTGTCCCAAGGCGGCCATTTGTTTTTGGTCATGTTTGCATCCTTGAAGAAATGAAATCTTTTCCGGTCACGAATTGCCAGGGGCCTTATCATAAACCCGTTTTGCTTCCTGCGCATGCGGAGAAATATCGGTCCGGATTTTGCTTTTAATTATCAGTATGAAACTTTGTGCTCCTGCCAGATATTGACATGAAGTTGCCTGATGTTCATGCTTTTTGTTACGTGTGAAGCCCCTTTAACCTGATGGGAAAAAATCAGTTGACATCTCGGGGGAATGGGTGAAAACATACCTTGTCAGAATCCATTTTTTTGAGGAAGAGATCTTAAATGAGTGAACTTAAAAAGATATCCCCCTCCCGAAGGACAGAGCACATAGAATATGCCATCAGAGACATCCTCCAGGAAGCCAACAGGCGAAAGGAGAGGGGAGGAGACCTTATATATCTGAACATAGGAGACCCGGTGCTCTATGGTTTCAATACGCCCAGGCACCTGATGGATGCGGCCTACGAGGCCATGCTTCATAATCATACCAATTATTCCGCCTCAGAGGGCGTTCCTGAGGCCGTGGAGGCCATAAGGCAGGAGGCCCGTGCCAAGGGTATAGATCCTTACGAGATCCTGATCACCACGGGCGCCAGCGAGGCAATAGACTTTGCCCTGTCTGCCCTGGTCAACAAGGGTGAAAATGTCCTTGTGCCGTCTCCTGGATACCCGCTCTACAGTGCGCTTTTGAGCAGGCTCATAGGCGAGGCCAGGCCCTATCTCCTGGATGAGGAAAACGACTGGCAGCCCGACATTGCCCACATGGAGTCTCAGATTGATGAAAAGACCAGGGCAATTGTCCTCATAAATCCCAATAATCCTACAGGGGCGGTTTACAGTAAGGACACCCTGCAGCAGGTCATAGAACTTGCCAGGAAGTACAACCTGCTCATCATGAGCGATGAAATCTATGAAAAGCTCATACTTAACGGAAAGGAGCACATCAGTATAGCGGCCCTTGACAGGGAGACCCCTATCATAACCTTTAATGGCCTTTCCAAGAGCTATCTTGCACCTGGTTTTCGTATCGGCTGGTCCATTGTTAGCGGTGCCCCGGAACTGGTCGAGGACTACACGGAGGCCATGAGAAAGCTCGCACGGGCAAGGCTGTGCGCTTGCCATCCCAAGCAGTTTGCAATTCCTGTGGCATTAAACGGCAACCAGTCCCATCTCCAGGACACCAGGAAAAAGCTCAGGAGCAGGAGGGATCTTACCGTCAGCCGCCTGAATGCCATGCCCGGCATATTCTGCCAGGAGCCAGAGGGTGCCTTTTATGCATTTCCCCGGATAGACAGGCCTGTAAACGACCAGGATTTTGTCAAGAAGCTCATACGTGATACCGGCGTGGTGGTGGTGCATGGAAGCGGTTTCGGCAGTCTGCCTGAAACCCCGCATTTCAGGCTGGTCTTCCTGCCTGAGGAGCAGGTCCTGAACGAGGCGTATGACAGGCTTGAAGACTTCATGAAGAAGAACTACTGATAGATACATTTCAGCCGGTTGTGCGATAATACCCGCCAAGAGCCCGGTGATGAGTCAGGTTTCCAGGGGAACAATCCTGTGCCTGTTCAGGATCTCCAGGTATCTTCTGACCCTGGTGCTGTGCCACCTGGAAAGCGCCCTTGGAATATTGGCCTCATCCATGAAATTGAGCTCCCCTGAAATCTCCGTCAGTATCTCTATCAGGCTTATGAACTCTGCCACCAGCAAGGAATATAGGTTGTGGAGTTCCTGTTTTGTCCTGTAGGGTCCGTATGCCTCGGAAAGGAGGCTGTATGACCTTTTTCCCGTCTCGATAAAGTAGTCTATGTCCACAGTGCGGCGCGTTAGGTGTTCCGGATACAGGCCTGAGAATATCAGTGACAGATCCCCTACAGCCTTAAGGTCCCTTGTCCTTTCAAAGAGGTTCTTGTGGAGGGCCTCCATAATGACGATTCCCAGGGGTTTTTCCTGAACCACGTCCGAATAGAAGAAGTCCCTGCTTTCAGAAAGGTGCTTTAAAAGGTGCAGCAGATAGAGCTTTGAATGGGGGCTTACTTCAATATTGAGCTTTTCCTGGGCAGCCTCTATTTCATCTACGAAAAAGCCGTCGAATTTCTTGACAACCTCCATGTGTACACCTCCTGCATGCACTGAAACAAATGGGCAGAAGATCATGCTGAAAAGGGCTGATGGTAATCTTCATAAAACATGGAAACTGCCGTCATGTAAGATGTACATTTCCATGCAGGATTTCAAGGCGGCTTTTTCCTACCGTCTCATGACCATGGCTATCTGTCTTGCAATGGTCACTATTCCCTGTCCTACTGAAGGTGCTGGCACAAAGGCCTTTTCACCCATGAGGCAGTGAAAGGTGGGCTGGGGAATCAGCTGGGTTTCCCCGTAAATTCTCCACAGGGAGTACCCCTTTTTGACGTCCACCACCTTCATGTGCAGGGCAACCCAGCCTTCTGAATTCCCGGAAGGCTCAATCACTGGTGGCATGGATACCTCAAGCAGGTAGTCAAAGCCCCTGTCCCTGGCCTGCTTGAGGATTTCACGATCGCAGGGGTTATTTGTGGGAAAGAGCTCCAGGGTATTGAAGATCCCTTCCTGGAGGGCGATGGACCTTATAAGGTTGGTGACGGATTGGCCCCAGTGCTGTTCCTGGGAGCCAGCCATGAATACAGGCACCATCAGCGCCTTGCTGGAAGACAGGTCCACGGGCTGCCTCGGCATGACCACCACGTTCAGCTTGGGTACGGGTTTTATGACCTGCCTGTCGTTTATGTCCGTGGTATAAAATGCAGTACTGCTGCATCCATACAGACAGGTCAAAAGGATGCAAACAAGCTGGCCGGTAAGGATGTTGTTAAAAAGTCTGGATATCATAGGATGTAGGAGGCGGAGCCTGTGCCGTTTTTCTTGTTTCCGGTTCCCTCAGAAGCGCCTCGATGGACGCTGTTCTTGCAAGTTCCGTCATTGCCACGGATACCACGGCCCTTGTCCTGAGGTCTATCATCTTCAGGTTTACGGCCACGGAGGATGCGCCCTTACCATACGTGCCGGCAATGACTGCCCTTGCGTCCATTGCATCTGCAAGGGTCTTGGCGTCGCGGCTTAGTATGAGTTCGCCAGTCCGGGGCTGCACGAACACCGCATGGGCAGAACGAAGCTCCCGTATTACAGCGCCCTGCCTGAAAAGCTCCGAGCTTACGGCCTCTGCCAGGAGCCTGCCAAACCTGGAAGAGGACTCCAGGTTGTCGATGTCTGCAAAGCTTGTGACTATGCATGGCCATGCCTGGAGGTCCTGCTCCCTGAGATTCTGCCTGATCTGAATGGCCAAACCCTGGGCCACCTGGAATATGGTGGGCATGATGTTGGCCGTCGGGATATTGGCCGGCATGGCCGCCCGGGAAAGCCCCGGGTCAGGCATGGGTTTGCCGGATTCACAGGCCGTGAGAAACAGTACCGACAAGGTGGCCAGCAGGAAAAGGGCCAACTGCTTTGATGTTTGCCGTTTCATGTCCAGGATCCGTTTATCTGTCAAGATTCTGACAGTATCTTTATGTCTGAAAGGTGTCCCAGTTCCTTGACGGGAATCCTGACGGCCTGTCCGGATTCCGGCGTGGCGGTGGGCCAGAGCATCTTGTCCAGGAAGGGGTCCCTTCTGAGGATCTTCAGCCCGGAAGAGGCCACGAGGTTGTTCCCGTTGGAAATGAGCCTTGCATTGACCAGGATGAATCGCCCCCTTGTTACATAGGTTCCAGCCAGGATATAGCTTGCGGAGGATTCCTGGGCTATCTCCTGGACCTCCCTTGAAAGGCCGTATTCCCCGAATTTTTTCTTGATCATGATGGACTCGGTCTTCCTGATTTCAACCACGTTGAAGCCTGCCCTCTGCAGTTCGCCCATGAGCTGCTCTGCCAGGTACCGTCCAAAGGGGCTTGTCCGGTAAAGGTTGTTGAGATCCACGAAAGTGGCAACTGCTATGGGGCCTTCCGGGCCTGGTTCTGCCCGGAAGTTTTTCATCAGCTGGAGTGCCATTTCATGGATCTGGAGGTTGAAAAAAGAGGCCTCGTCCATGTTTTCAATTTCAAGCTCCGGGGCCCCGGCCCTAAAGGTTTCCTGGGTTGCGGAGGCGGGTGGGCATGGCTTAGAAGCAGGGGCCACCGGCCTCTGGGCACAGGCCTTGTCTTGGTCGGCCTGCTGGACTGGCTGCGGTGATGGCTGATTCTGGTTTATGCCGGCCGGATTGTTCAGGTTTATGACCACCGGGGGCTGGGGAGGAGGCGCCTTGGAGCAGCCTCCATTTAGACAGGAGATAGGGGCAAGGACCAATGCGGCTGCCAGCCTCCATATGGTTTGGCGGATTTTCATTTCAATTGTCCTCCTTGAAATAGGTTTCATCGATTTGAGTACCGTAGTCTTCCCTGAATGAATGGGTCCTTGATGAAAAGGGTTTTATCCTTATGGAATCCTCGGCAGCCGGGCATCCGAAGCCTTCCGGCCGTAACAGGCTGAAGATATAGGGGTCGCATTCCGCTTCAGCCACTGCTGCTGCAAGTATCCTGTCATCCGGCACTGCAATCAGCTTTGCATTAAGGGTGATTGTTCCCTTGTGATACAGGTACGTGCCCACAAGGACTGCACTGCAGTGAACCCTTGCAGCAAGATCCCTGGTCTCGTCCGAGAGAATGAATGGCCCGGTGTCTTTTTCGACCTTGATTATCTCGCCTGTCCTGGCCTCTAGCACCTTCCATCCAGAGCGGATCAGCAGGCCCCTGAGCCTTTCGGGCACAAGCTGGCCGAACCTGGAAGTGCAGTGAAGGTGGCTCAGGTCGACAAAATTTACCACAAGTACAGGGCCAGGAAGGGCTTTTCCGGCCAGGTTCCGTGCAAGCTGTGCGGAAAGGTCGTGCAGGAGCGTGTTAAGGCCCTGTGAAGGCGTACCATGAGACGCCACGGCCATACCCGGAAACAGGCATGGAACCATGATGGCCGCCACCAGGAGAAATGCCCCTGTTATATTCCGCTGCCGGGAAAACATGTCACTCATTAAAGGGGATGGGGCCAAAGACATGGGCGTCGGTTTCCCCTTCGCCGTTTCGGGGTTTTCCTGGTTTTTCCCTGACAACATTGTAGGTCACGTATCCCGGGCTGTTGTGTATCAGCACATCAGGAGGGACGGCGTAACCGTATGACTGGCCGTAGTTGGCGTGTACCGGGTAGGGGTAGCGGATTCTTGGGCCTTGGTTTTCATCATTGTCCGTCTTTACCGGTCCGTGAAGGGAGTGCAGTACCGCTTCGGGTATTGCCACAACCGATCTTAAAAGCATGTGAAGCACACCTTCCTGGGCTGCGGCAAACCGGCAGGGGATGACTAGCAGGGACATGGCGACAAGTGCTGTAATGAGTCTTTTTCTGGCCTTGAACATAAGTGCTGTTCCTCCTTCAGGGCCTTTATCTGCAATAAGACTGCCAAATTTTTTCCGGCCTGTCGCTTGTCGCCTTTAAGGCGTGTGTAGGGGAATCCGTCCCCTAGCCCTTTTATTTCAATGCCTGAAAAGCTTGCCCGGAAGATTGAAACGGAAATATCTGCTTACCGGAGTGAAAGAATTTCCTCGTTGGAGGCGGCCAGGCTGGCTGGGCTGAACCCCTCAGAGGGTTCTTTGCTGGTATTATCGCACAAGTGTCTGAGATATATCTCCTTACAGGGTATTACAGATACAGGGCGGAGGGTAGGCAGGCGTTACTTCAGGTTCCCGACAACGAAGCAGACGTAGTACCATGTAAGCAGATACTGGCTAGGGCTTTATCCTTTCCAGGAAGGCATCCCAGGCCTCCAGTGCCCTTTTCGAATAGGCTTCACCCCTCATCCTCTTGGGAAGACGCTTTTCAAGCCTGGGAAAAAGCCCGAAATTAACGTTCATGGGCTGAAAGTTTTTGGGCCCTGCCTTGGTAATGTGATTTATCAGGGCCCCGTGGGCGGTTTCCGCAGGAGGCGCAAGAGGGGTCTTGCCCCGTATCTTGGACGCGGCATTTATCCCTGCCAGAAAACCCATGGCAGTCGATTCTATGTAGCCTTCGACACCACTTATCTGTCCTGCCAGGAAGCAGGAAGGCAGTCTTTGCAGGCTCAACAAGGGACCCAGGACCCTGGGCGCACATACGAAGGTATTCCTGTGTATGCTGCCGAGTCTGACGAATTCTGCGTTCTCCAGCCCGGGGATCATCCTGAAGATGCGTTTTTGCTCCTGCCATTTAAGCTTTGTCTGAAAGCCCACCATGTTGTAAAGGGTGCCTTCCCGGTTTTCAGGCCTGAGCTGTACCACGGCCCAGGGCTGCTGACCGGTACGCGGGTCTGTAAGGCCAACCGGTTTCATGGGGCCGTACCTGAGGGTTTCCTTTCCTCGCTCCGCCATTATTTCTACCGGCAGGCACCCTTCAAAATACCTGGGAGACTCGAAATCATGGAGGGGGACCTTTTCACCTTCAAGGAGCTCTTTGACAAACTTCTCGTAAAGGTCCTCGTCCATGGGGCAGTTGAGGTAGTCGCCCTCTCCCTGGGGCCCGTACCTGGACTGTCTGAAAACCGTTTTCCTGTTGATGGAATCGGCTGAGATTATGGGGGCTATGGCATCGTAGAATGCCATGAATTCCTCTCCTATGAGGGATTTAAGATCCTGGGCAAGGGCTTCTGATGTTAGGGGGCCGGTGGCAATGATAACCGTACAGTCCCTGGGAATCCTGGTGATTTCCTGGCGCACGATTTCGATGTTTGGATGTTGGGAGACCCTTTGGGTAACGTGCCTGGAAAAGAATTCCCTGTCCACGGCGTGGGCCTTTCCCGCAGGCACCCGGGTGGCATCCGCTGCTTCCATTATGAGGGAGCCTCCACGCCTGAGCTCCTCCTTTAGAAGGCCGATGGCAGACTCCACTGAAGAAGACCTGAGGCTGTTGGAGCATACAAGCTCTGCCAGGGATTCCATCTTGTGGGCAGGTGAAAACCTCTTTGGCTTCATCTCGTAAAGCCTGACGTGGATGCCGCGTCTGGCTGCCTGCCAGGCGGCTTCACATCCGGCAAGTCCGGCCCCTATGATTGTAAGCCCCTCGATTTTTTTGTTCATACAAGCTGGTCTCCAGTGACGAATGGGAATGTAGATGTGAGGCAATTTCTCCAGGCAAACATTACAGGATGCCTGCTTTCTCGAGCCTTTTTACCACCTCGTTTCTATCCAGGTCGTACCAGTTGCGGTATGCTTCCGCCACGGCGAAGTACTGACCCGACCGGATATTTGGGCAGAATATTTCATCCACCTTTCCAGAGAGCCTGGATATGGCTGTGTCAGAACCGGTAGGGGCGGCAACCACCATCCGGGTTGCACCCGCCTTCTTGCATGTCTCTACTGCTGCAAGGGTGGTAAAACCGGAGGCAAGCCCGTCATCTGCGATTATTACGGTCTTTCCCTCCAGATCGGGCTCCGGCCTGTTCTTCCTGAAAAGCCCGTTTCTCTCCACCAGTTCCTTTTTCACCCTCTGGATCTGGCCTTCTATCTGTTCGGGCGTGATCCCCAGGTGGTAAATGAGGTCTTCATTGAGAAACATCTCGCCGGAAAGCGTGATTGCTCCCATGCCTGCCTCGGGGTTTCCGGGAACGGGTATCTTCCGGATTATGAGAAGATCCATGGGAAGCACCAGGTTTCGGGAAATCTGTATCGCTATGGGAACTCCGCCGGAAGGGATGCCGAGAACGATTGTCTGCGGACGGTTCTCGTAATAGGGGCGAAGCAGTTCAGCCAGGATCAATCCGGCATGATCCCTGTCATCAAAGATAAAACGCCGGTTTTTAAGATCCGGTATCTGGTAAATTTTTGTTTTCATCCTGTCGGCATCCAACTCAAAATTCAGTGCCTTTTTCTCATGGCAAGCTCGATCAGCCTGTCCAGCAGGCTGCTGAAATCGAGCCCTGCAGCAGCGGCAGCCTGGGGAAAGAGGCTGGTGGGAGTCATGCCCGGGATGGTATTTGTTTCGATCACAAAGATCTCTCCAGACTGGTCAATAATCATGTCGGTACGGCTGTAACCGGTAAGCTTCAGCGCCCTGTGGGCCCTCGATGCAAGGTTCCGGGCAGTCCTGGCCTGGTCATCAGGGATCTCGGCAGGACATACCTCCCTGGTGGCCCCTGGTTTGTATTTGGCCTCGTAATCGAAAAATTCATACCTGCTTGCATCCGGTATTATCTCAACAATGGGCAGGGTTTCCAGATTGTCAAGGCCTATAACCCCCCCTGTGATCTCCCTGCCTGTGATAAACTCTTCGAGAATGATTTCATCATCCCACCTGAAGGCCTCTTCTATGCCCGGAATGATTTCATCCTCCTGCCTGATTATCCTTATCCCCACGCTTGAGCCCTGGTTGCACGGTTTTACTATAAAGGGCAGCCTGATCCTTTCCAGGACTTCTGCGGGTTCCGGCCTTGAAGTACGTTCCAGATGCAGCCATTTGGGCGTGTTTATTCCAGCCTCCCTGTACACGACCTTTGAAAGATGCTTGTCCATGGCAAGGGCGCTTCCCAGCACCCCGGAACCCTGGTACGGAACATCCAGTAGCTCCAGGAGGCCCTGAACCGTGCCGTCTTCTCCATACCTGCCGTGCAGGAGGATGAATACGCAGTCAAGTTCCCTTGAATCCCTGACAAGCATTTCTATGTCTTCAGCGGCATCGTAGCGCCTGATTTCATATTTTTCCTTGTTAAGGGCCTTTTCCACCTC
>CAYZJS010000101.1:0-29158 GCA_964478865.1 uncultured Thermodesulfatator sp. | reverse complement strand
TTTCAAAAAAGACAGCCGGCCTTTTGTGTGCGGTTTTGCTTTTGATGCTGTCCAGCGCTCCTGCCTGGCCTGGGGCCTACGGTTTCCTGAAAAAGGTAAACAGGGAGTCATATCCCTTTGCCCACTGCGTACTTGCCATGGAACAGGAACAGATAAAGGTAGAAAGGGATGGAACCAGCCTGGACAGGGACGAGGTATTCATCACGGTCCTTGACCAGAAGGGAAAAAGGAATCAGCAGGTTCAGCATTTCTACCTGAATAAAAATTATTCCAGGCTGGACGTGAAAAAGATGGAGGTCATCAAGCCCGACGGTGCCATTAAAAGCGTGGACCTTCAGAAAAACACCAGTCTTACCGCCCCGGCATCTGCCAGCAAGATGAACATCTATGATCCCAACCAGAAGGTGATGAATATCTTTATCCCAGGGCTCGCTCCCGGAGACACCATCCACTACATAGTGGAGGTGGACAGTTTCAAGCCTATGATAAAGGATCATTTTTTCGGCAGAAACATCCTACAGCAGACCTTTCCCGTAAGGTCCATCCGCTTTTCAGTGATCCTTCCTGCAGAAAAGACCCTGCATCACATGATCAAGGCAAGGTGCAGGGACGCATCGGTCAGGTTTCACAAGGATTCTTCTGCAGGAAACGTGCGTTATTCCTGGACCTTTGAACACATCCCTGCGCTGATTCCGGAACCCTTCATGCCAAAAGCAAGCCGGGTGGCCATGAGGCTTCTCTTTTCCACCCTTCCGTCCTGGAAGGACGTGTCCATCTGGTATTACAACCTGGTGGAGCCCAAGCTCAAGGTTAACGAGGCCATCAGCCAGAAAGTGCGGAGCCTCGTCCAGGGCAAGAAGACGGAAAGGGAAAAGCTTGAGGCCCTTTTCTTTTTTGTGGCCAGGAAGATCCGTTACCTGGGCATAATAGAAGAGGCCAACCGGCCCGGGTTCGAGCCCCATGATGTCAGCCTCACCTTTGAGAGGAAATACGGGGTATGCCGCGACAAGGCCGCCCTCCTGGTGGCCATGCTGAGAGAGGCGGGTTTCAGGGCGGCCCCGGTAATCATGAGTGCCGGATCAAAGCTCGACCCCGAGATCGCCATTCCCTACTTCAACCATGCAATAGCCGCCGTGGTGGACCAGGCAGGCAATCCCAGGGCCTATATGGATCCCACTTCCGAGACAAGCAAGCAGTTTCTGCCTGATTACGAGCAGGATTCCTCGTGCCTTCCGGCAGTAAAGCAGGGTTCGAGGCTGCTGCTTACACCGGTAAAACCGCCTGGCAGCAATCTTTTTTTAATGTCAATAGAGGAACACCTGGAGGCCGAGGGGCTGAAAGGCACCCTGGAGGCAACCGCCCGCGGATTTTCAGACACCGTGTTCCGAAGCATCCTAATGAGAAAGTCCAGGGACGATCAGGAAAAATTTCTGCGGGTCTTCCTCCTGAAGAAACAGCCCAGACTTAAGATCATGTCCGTTTCATGGACTGACCCTGCCGACAACAGCAGGAATTTTTCCTTTAAATGCCGGTTCCAGCTTCCAGGAGCACTAAAGGCATCCGGGGCACTGTTTCCCTTTTCTTCAACAGGTTCCCTGGGCCTTATGGACGGCCTCGTCCTGAACAGGGCCTCCATGATCGGCAGAACCTATCCCCTCAAGACGGACTACAGCTTTGAAACAAGGGTCATGGAGAAAATCACCATAGACATTCCGTACTGCAGCATGGAACTGCCGGATTCCGTAAACATTGACGACAGCTATTTGAAATACAGGAGGAGTTACTCTGTGCTCAGGGACGGGATAGCCGTGGAGCATCTTCTCAGCATCAAGAAGCTGGAGATTCCCCCGGATGAGTACCGCAACCTCCTTGAGGTTCAGGCAATCCTTTCGGCATCCCGCCTAAATTGCATGCTTTTCAAGCCTTGCAGACAGGAGTAAGGAAATGAAAACAGTTTTGCCCTTGGTGACAAGGCCCTTGATCATGGCAGGGCTTATATGCCAGCTGATTTTTCTGTCTGTAATGCCTGGCACCACGTGCTGGGCCATGGGTTCTGCACCAAGCCCGGTGCAGCCCGACGCGGTGAACCTCCAGGTGAAAAAGCATTACAGGGTAAATGCCGACGGCAGTTACACCATGACCCTCTATGTCAAGACCCTCATAAATACCTACAAGGGGAAAAAGGACAGGGGGGACTTCCGCTTCGGCTATAACAGTGCCTACGAATCCGTGGAGGTCAAAGGAGCAAAGACCATCCTTCCAGACGGCAGGGTGGTCGAAGTAGGTTCCAAGGAGATCAATGACATCATCGACCCTGCCTCCAGCAAGGCCTCCATCTTTTCGGGAGCAAGGCTAAGGGTCATTAACTTCCCGGCAGTTGAAAAGGGCTGCACCACGGAGCTCGAGTTGGAAAAGCGCTCCAAAAGGGGGTTCTGGGGCATGGAATCCTTTTCCCTGCTTGATCCGTGCAGGGAGAAGACCGTCACAATTGACCTGCCAGAAAATATGCCCCTGAACTACAGGCTTTCGGATAAGAGGATCGGGTTCAGCCAGTCAACAAAGGGCGGGCGCAGAATCCTCGAATGGAAGGGCAGGCAGATGGAAAAGGCCCCGGACGACCCCCTTAGCCCCCCGGTTGAAAACCTGGATTCCACATTGATCTTTTCGGGTTTCAGTTCCTGGAAGCAGGTGGGGGCATGGTTTCGGGACATATTGTTCAAAAGCGAAGGTCATAAAGGGCCCGTCCTGCCGGATCTTGATTCGGCACAGGATGCAGACAGCCTCTATATTTTCCTTTCAAGGAGGCTCGAGATCCTTCCCATAAGCATCTTTAATACCAGGCTGAAATTCCAGCGTCCGGAAGAGACATTCAGAAAAAAGTACGGGACCCAGATCGACGCCGCGCTCCTTTTTTACCGCATACTGGAATCCAGGGGCCTTCGGCCAAGGCTCCTGGCTGCAAGCTCCCGTGGGATCTGGTTGAAGGGACTAAAGGCCTGCTTCTACCCGCGGCTTTTTGACACCTTGCTGGTTAAGGTGTCGGACAGGTATTATTCCTTTGATACAAAGGATATGTCACCTGGCGTAACAGGCATGGACAGCCAGGAGGCATTGATAATCGACACTGGTGATTTTGAAACCATAATAGATGCCAGGCCTGCAGGTTCATCGGCAACATACGACGTCCATCTTTTGGAGCCTTCCACCCTGGAATACCGCTTTGTTACACGGCTTACAGGAGCAGATGCCAGGAGTGCAAGAAAGATGTTCAAGGATCTCACCCCGGAAGAAACCAGGGTGGCAGATTCCATGTTTTTCCATTCCCTGAGCCCACTTGCCGCACCCCTTGGCCCCCTGGAAAAGAAAGGACTTGACCCCGGAGACGGACCGGTGGAGATCAAGGCTTCCTTCAGGGTCCATGGATTGCCTGTTTCAAGGGGAAATTCTTACGTTCTGCCTGTTTCCAGAAGCTCGAAACTTGATGGCATAGCAACATGCCCGGAAAAAAGAAGGACTCCCTTTTTCATACGAAAGAAGGAATCGGTCAGGGTGGAATTCAACCTGGCCCTGCCCGGATCCTGTAAACTCAAGGCGATTCCACAGGCCATCCAGGGAAGCGTGGGGCCGGTTTCCTGGGACAACAGGTGCAGCCCTACTGCAGGTGGCATCCACTGCGTACGCAGGGTGGAGGTTCAACGGGGATTTGTGCAAAACGGTGAGGAATTCAGGAGGTTGAAAGAAGCGGTATTCCGCCTTTTGGACCCGGAGGAAAACTGCGTGGAGTATGTGCCCGCTGATTGAAAGAGTCCCGTGCCTGGATCAGGCCTTATCCCTGCCCCTTAGGTATTCTGAAATTACAGCCGCGCTGTAAACCGCGGCTGTTCCGCTCCTGAGGATCCTTGGTCCAAGGCCTGCGGGTTTGAAACCGTGTTCTACAAAAAGGCCGATTTCTTCACGGCTGAAACCCCCTTCCGGCCCTATGGCCGTAACCACCGGAAGGGGCAGGCCTTGTCCCTTCAGGATATCAAGAAGACCTGTTCCCTGGTGGTCCTGGCAGAAAATTATCCTTTCACCGCCTTTGGTGAAAGAGGGCAGGGCTTCTTCCACGCGGCGTGGTTTTAGCACCTTTGTAGCCCTTATGCCCCGACACTGCTTCAGGCCATGAAGGGAAAGGGCCTGCCAGCGTTCCCACTTGCGTGCAAGCCTGGACGGGTCAGGGCGCACAATGGTCCTGCTGGTGATCACCGGCTGTATCTGCCTGATCCCGATTTCAGAAAGCTGAAGGATCGAAAGATCCATCCTCTCCCCCTTGATGATGGCAAGAATTACCTCCAGGGGGACGGAATCATCGGCAGATTCCACCGGACCGCTTCTTTCAAGAACAACGCCTTCCGGGAGTATCTGCCTGATTCGTGCATGGGCCAGGCTGCCAAGGCCGTCCACAAGCCTTACGAGGCTTCCGGGTTCAAGCCTCCTGACCCTGACCATGTGAAAATGCTCCCGGCTGTCAAGGTGGATCTCCTTCTTCTGCAGTGTCTTGGCTGAAACTATGAACTGCGGGGTGTTCATCCGGTCTTTGAAAATTTTAGCAGCAGCCATTCCGGCTCCATGGCATCCTCTCTTTTGGATACCAGCGTGAGCCCTTTTTCCCGGTAGGAGTCCACTATTTCCTTCTCCTGACCTTCTATGATGCCGGATGTCAAAAGAACGCCACCTGATGAAACCAGACGCGCTATTTCCCTTGAGAGAAACAGCAGGGTATCCCTGTCAAGGTTTGCAAGTACCAGGTCAAAGGGCCCCTCCACCTCCCAGATGGGTGTATTGCTCACCGAGACCTGGTGATGGACGTTGTTCAGGTGAACATTCTTCCTGGCGGTATCAACGGCATCCTGATCGATATCCACGGCCATGATATCGGAGGAATTGAGCTTGGCGGCCGCGATGGCAAGTATCCCTGTGCCAGTGCCGATATCAAGCACCGAGGCACCCTTCAGAAAACCCTGGTCGGAAAGCTCTTCCACGGCTTCAAGCATAAGGCGGGTCGAGGCATGGGTGCCCACGCCAAAGGCCTGGCCGGGATCTATCTCGATCACTATGTCCTTTTCGCCGGGGACCCAGGTTTCCCAGCTGGGCTTTATGATCAGGCGCCTTCCCACCCTGACTGGCCTGAAATATTTTTTCCAGCCGTTGGCCCATTCCTCTTCCACGATCTGGTGGGTGCTCCAGCTGATTCGGGGATACTCGGAATGGAGTTCAAGTATTTCGTAAAAATACGTCTCGATCCCCTTTAGGACACCGGATTCTATGTCTTCTTCATTGAGATAGGCCTTGATGATAAGGTCTCCACTCCCGCTCAGGCCCTGGTCATCCTGTGCTTCCTCCACTATCACTCCCCGGTGAAGTTCGGAGACGAGGAAATCCACCAGGGCTTCAGACAGGTCTTCCTGGGTCTTCACCCGAAGTTCCACCCAGTATTTCCTGCGTTCTTTGGTATCTGGTTTGCTTATCATAAGGAGGTGGTATTCCGATAACTTCAATAGCCGCTCTTTGGAGCCAGGAGGCCGCCGGTATGGCTGATCTTTGTCACGTGTATGATAACAGATTGACTTTAGCCTACAAGACATGAATACCATTTACGAACAGCCCGATTTCATTTTTCCGCTACTTGATCGTCACGGACTGCTGCCGTCCGAGAAGATAGAAAACCTCAAGAAAAAGTCTCATATCGCCAGGAGAAGGGGGATAGACCTGATCCAGTGGATCGATTCCCTCCAGGTCACACGCAACGGTTCCAGGGAGGAGATACTTTCCGAGGCGGAGATCCTCGAGGCCATATGCATGGAAATGGGATGGAGGTTCAAGAGGCTGGATCCCCTGAAGCTTGACATAAACATCGTGACAAGGACCATTCCATCCTCCTTTGCCAAGACCAGGCTTGTGCTTCCTGTTGAATGGCACGGAAACACCCTGGAAGTATGCTGTTACTACCCCGATGACCAGGAACTGAAGGAGGATATCCAGCGGGCATGCCAGGCGGGCATCGAATTCAGTGTCTCTCCCAGGTCGGATATAGAACGGGTGATAGCCGAGTTCTTCGATTTCAGGAAATCCATCGCCGCGGCCCAGGACGTACTGACCTCTCCAGAGGTGGACATATCCAACCTGGAACAGTACGTGAAGCTTTCTTCCAGGGAAGGGGGCGCTGCCAGCGACAAGCACATAAACAAGGCCGTGGACCACCTGTTCCAGTATGCCCTCAACGAAAGGGCCAGTGACATACACATCGAACCAAAGCGGAACGAATCTGTTGTGCGTTTTCGTATAGACGGCCAGCTTCATACCATTCACAGGCTGCCAAGGATAGTTCACGACGCGCTTTGTACAAGGATCAAGGCCCTTTCAAGGCTGGATATAGCTGAAAAACGGCGTCCCCAGGACGGCAGGATAAAGCTTTCCTGGAAGAAGGAGGATGCCGAGGTGCGGGTTTCAACCGTCCCGGTTGCCTTTGGAGAAAAGGTGGTCCTGAGGCTCCAAAGTGCGGAAATTCTCATGAGCGACCTGGAGGAACTGGGCTTTTCCCAGAGGGATCTCGAGGCGTACAAGTCCTTTCTGAAGAACACCTACGGGATGATACTCATGACCGGGCCAACAGGAAGCGGAAAATCCACCACCCTTTATTCCACCCTGAGGCATCTAAGCTCTCCGGATGTAAATATCGTGACGGTGGAAGACCCGATCGAGATGGTCTACGAGGATTTCAACCAGATCGCCGTCCAGCCCAGCATAGATGTCACCTTTTCAAGCATCCTCAGGAATATTCTGCGTCAGGACCCGGACATCGTGATGATCGGGGAGATAAGGGACCCTGAAACCGCACGATACGCCGTCCAGGCAAGCCTTACCGGACACCTGGTGTTTTCAACACTTCACACCAACGATGCTGCCGGGGCCGTGACCAGGTTGCTTGATCTCGGCCTTGAGCCCTATCTCATAGCCTCAACCCTGATAGGAGTCGTGGCCCAGAGGCTGGTCCGCATGATTTGCAAGAACTGCCGCCAGGAAAAGACCATCTCCGCCCAGGAACTTGCCGCATTTGGATGCCGCATAAAGACAGAACGTGCACGTGCCTGGACAGGCGGCGGATGCAGCATGTGCAGGAGCACGGGCTATTACGGGAGGATAGGGATCTACGAGGTCCTTTCCGTGTCACCGAAGATAAAAAAGATGATCCACATGGGCAGTTCCGAAAATGCCATAAGGGAACAGGCTGTCAAGGAGGGCATGAAAAGCCTCAAGTATGACGCATGCATGAAAATGCTTTCTGGCATCACCACCATGGAGGAGATAGCCAGGGTTACATATTAGGCAGCGGCATTTGAAGTCATCCCTTTATAAAGCTGTGGAGGAACCTGCTCTTGCTTGGATGCCTGAGCTTTTTCAGGGCCTTTGCCTCTATCTGCCTTATTCGCTCCCTGGTTACGGCAAAATCCTTTCCAACTTCCTCCAGGGTCTTGTTGGTTGTCTCCCCTATGCCGAATCTAAGCCTCAGGATCTTCTCCTCCCTGGGGGTGAGGCTTGAGAGTGCCAGCCGTACCTGGTGTGTCAGGTTTGTCAGGATTGCCTGCTCGTCGGGCTGGAGGGTCTTCTTGTCCTCGATGAAGTCGACCAGTTCGCAGCCCTCGTCGTCGCCTATCGGGGTCTCCAGGGAAAGCGGCTGGTTAAGGAGCTTCAGGATGTTCTGTACCTTTTTTACAGGGATATCCAGGAGCTCTGCCAGCTGCTCCGGAGTAGGTTCCTTCCCCTTTTCCTGAACGTATTCCTTGGCCGCCTTGCACAGCCTGTTAAGGGTCTCGACCATGTGGACCGGAATCCTGATGGTCCTTGACTGGTCTGCAATGGCCCTGGTGATGGCCTGCCTGATCCACCACGTGGCATAGGTACTGAACTTGTAGCCCTTTCTGTACTCGAACTTTTCAACGGCCTTTATGAGCCCGATATTGCCCTCCTGTATGAGATCAGAGAGGTGGAGCCCCTTGTTTACGTGCCTCTTTGCAATGCTCACCACCAGCCTTAGGTTTGCCTTTATTAGCTGTTCCTTGGCATGACGTGCCTGCTGAAGGCCGTTGTAGTAGCCCCTTACTATTTCATGGAGGGATTTTTCCGAAAGCCCTGTGGTCTGAAACAGTTCATCCATGCTGGCGCTTCCCGAGTCATTCATGAACTGGTCAAAGGACAGCCTTACAACGTGGAGAAAGTTCTTGTCCAGCCTGCCCCCTCCCAAGAGGGAAAGCATCTTCTGGGGGATCAGGAGGAGTTCCTTGTTTATCCTCTTGCGCTTCTCCAGGCCGCCGGCGTCATTTATGGCAGTTATGAGCTTCTGGCGTTTCTTTTCCAGGTAGGAAATCTTTTTTACCGTCCGGAATACAGGCCCCAGGTGTGCCGGATGCGTGTTTATGCTCTCACGCTGGTCCTCCTTGGATATTACGGATGAATAGCTGTCGATCTGCTCAAGTATGAGGCTTACCACCTGGGGAATGTGAAGGGCGCAAAAAACATAGTTCTTTTCGCTTTCCTCCAGCTGTTTTGCTATCCTTCCCTCTTCTTCCCGGCCCAGGATGTCACCACTGCTCATCTCCCTGAGATACAGCCTTATGGGGTCCAGTTTCGAGGACTTGGACGTGGCCACCCCTGAAAGGGATGGTGGAATTTCGGCTTCAACAGGAGTTGCAGGGTCCTTTTCGTCTTCTGAAACCAGATCGCTCAGGATGGACACGTCGAGCGCCTGGCCGGAATCAGCCAGTTTGGAAACAGGGTCTTCCGTCTCCAGGCCGGCACCTTTCAGCTCTGTATCTGGAGAACCCTTGGTGTTTTTGTCAGTCATGGATCACTCTCCCTCTCCCGTTAAATACTGGAAACCTCCCACAGTTTCCAGCCTACCTAAGGCCCTGGAGCTTCTTCAGGATCTCAGCCTCCTGCCCCTCTACGCTGTTTTCCCTCATTTCATCCATTAGATGCATCCGAAGTGCCTTTTTTTTCCTGGCCTGGCAAAATCCCTTGAGTCCGGCCACCATGTCTCTTTCATCCCCGCACACGGGAAATTCTGCAGACAGGCGAAGCGCCATGGCCTTTAGCACAGGTGTGTCTTCAAGCCTTTGGCACAGGGACGAAAGATCGCACCTGCCTGATATATTATAAAGATTAACCATTGATTCCCACAATTCCAGAAGTCCCCTGTCTGAAAGCCATATATCCAGGCCTTCGTCTAGAAATTCCTCAATGAACTGGGGATAGCTAAGAATAAAGCCCAGCAGTTTCTCTTCGGCCTTATTGCATATGCTAAACACCGTTCTTACAGGTTTCTGCTCCTGGGATTGTCCTGAAACCCCCTCGCGTTTTCCAGGCGATTTCCCCGGGACAGGCCTTTCATCCTGCTTCAGTCTCTGCCACAGGCTTTCCTCCCGAATGCCGATCTTCTGGGCAATATGACCGATGAGCAGGGATTTTCGTACCGGGTCTGCAACCTTTGAAACAGATTCCAGTATGGTATCCACTATCTTGGCCTTCCCCTCGGTGTCACTGCCGAATCTTTTCTTCCCGATTTCCAGCAGGAAGTCTATGCCTGAAGGGGCCTCTTTCACCAGCCTTTCCAGGCCCTCTGCCCCTTCCTTCCTGACGAAGCTGTCAGGGTCCTCTCCCTCTGGAAGGGAAAGCACCCTTGGCCGTATGTTGAACCCGTAGCATATTGGAAGCGCCCTGGATGCCGCCTTCATGCCTGCATCATCCGCATCAAAAAGGACGGTCCAGTCCCTGGTAATGCCCTTCATCCTCCTGGCATGATCCCCGGTAAGGGCCGTGCCCAGGGTGCCAACGGCCTCTCTCACCCCGAACTGCCAGAGGCTGACAACGTCCATGTATCCTTCGACTATTATTCCAGCCCCTGCTTTCCTTATGGCAGACTTGTTCTCAAACAGCCCGTAGAGGACCCTGCCCTTGTGATATACAGGCGATTCCGGGGAGTTTATGTACTTTGGTTGCTCTTTTTCGGCATCCGGAGAAATGATCCGGCCACCGAAGGCAACGATACGGCCTCTGTGATCCTTTATTGGAAACATGATTCGCCCCCTGAACCTGTCATACCACCCGGGGGCGTTAGTCCTTTTGATTATGAGTCCGGCCTTTTCTGCCAGGGAAAGGCTCTTTTTCTTCTCTTCCAGGAACTTTATGAGTCCGTCCCAGGAGTCTTGTGCCCAGCCTATGGAAAACTGCCTGATGGTGTCCTGGGAAAGACCCCTTTTCTCGAGGTAGGCCCTGGCATCGAGGGCTGATACCGAGTGATGCAGGAGATCTGAGAAATACTCGGCTGCTGCCTGGTTTATGTCGACCAGGGCATCCTTTTCCTCGATTTCCTTTTTTCGAAACCTTGATACAGGACGCTGGGGAATCTCGATGTTTAGACGGTCTGCAAGGTGACGGACAGCCTCCACAAAGGAAAGGCCCCGGATCTTCATGAGAAACTTGAAGACGTTACCCCCTTCTCCGCAGCCGAAACAGTAAAATATCTGCTTGTCTTCATTTACGGAAAACGAGGGGTCCTTGTCAGGATGGAACGGGCAAAGGCCTACCCAGTTTTTGCCCCTTTTCTTGAGAGGTACATATTCCTGGACCACCTGCCTGATGTCAGCAGTTTCATGAATCTGCTGGATAATGTCTTCAGGAATATAACCCATGGGAACCCTGTCTGCCCTCCAGGCTCGGTGGCCTCGGGCCGGTAAAGGTTATCGGTTCATGGTTCGGCCAAGAGCTTCTATAAGCCCTGGAGGAAGTTTTGTCAATTTTCCTTTTCTGTTGGTTGAAGCATGCTTGGTGTGTCCCTGCACCACCAGCCGCCGGGAACATGTGATCTTGTAGTCAAAGGTTATGGAATAGGCTGAGACTTTAACTATGCGGGTTTCTATGTGCAGGAGATCGTCGTATGTGGCAGATGACTTGTAACGGACGTAGGCCTCTACCACTGGAAACAGGAGGCCGTCTTCCTCCATGGCCCTGTATGGCCGCTCAAGTACGTTTCTCATGTACTCGGTCCGGCCTATTTCAAAGAGCCTGAGATATGTGGCATAGTAAACCACTCCCGCCCTGTCGGTGTCGCCATAGATCACCCTGTAGGGCACGGTGAATTTTCCGGCACCAGTGCCGGTATCCTGCGTCATTTCTTCTTTTTTGGGTCAAGTTCCACGTATCTTGGCTCTGCCCCTATGAAATGCGGCAGAATCCGGTGGCCTTCCTCGAAGACTATCCCGGTCTTCTGGGCCGCTGCCTCGTTGAAGGCGGCATCGGGGTTGTTTTTAACGTCAAGGCTGTCGTAGATGACAAAGGGCACGGGGCTCTTGGCGTGGGTCTTAATGGTTACAGGGGTGTAGTGATCCGTTACTATCATCATCCTGAACGAACATCCCATGTTTTTAAGTCCCTCAAATACAGGCCCTACCACCTCCTTGTCAAAACGCTCGATGGCCTTGATCTTTTCCTGGATGTCACCCAGGTGTCCGGCTTCGTCAGGCGCTTCCACATGAAGAAATACAAAGTCCTTTTCCTTCAGTTCTTTCAGGGCTGCCCTGGCCTTGGCCCCGTAGTCCGTATCAAGAAATCCTGTGGCACCCTTTATCTCGGGTGTTTCAAGCCCGGCCCAGATTCCAAGCCCCTTGATGAGGTCTACGGCGGCTATGACGGCGCCTTCCAGGTCGTACTGCTGGGGGATGGTGGCAACTACCGGCCTCCTGCCCTGGCCCCATGGCCAGAGGGCGTTTGCGGGAAGTTTACCTTCCTGCTGGCGTTTTTCATTTACAGGATGCCTGTGGAAAAAGTTGATGGCCTTCTTTAGCACTTCGTAGAGGAGCGGTTCATCCTCGTAGACCCGCCAGGCCTCTGTGACGTCGTGGCCCGTGTAATCGTGTGGCGGAACCGTCGCTATGCCTTCAGGCCCGCCCCGCCAAAGGAGGAGATGGCGGTAGCTCACCCCTGGAAACAGTTCAAAGGACCTGCTTTTTACAAGCTCTGCAAGATCGGTCACCAGTATCCTGGCCTCTTCTGTTGAGATATGTCCCGCACTGTAGTCTTCCATGAAGACCCTGCCTTCGCGGAAGCTTAGGGTGACGAGATTACACCTGAAGGCCACGTCTTCCGGGTTCATCTTGACACCCATGGCTGCTGCCTCCAGGGGACCTCTTCCCGTATAATACTGGGCCGGATCGTACCCCAAGAGCGACATGTTGGCCACGTCACTTCCGGGTTCCATGTCATCCGGTATGGTCTTGACCAGGCCAAATTCTCCCATCCTGGTAATAAGATCCATGAATGGGGTCCTGGCAGCTTCCAGGGCGGTCCTGCCCCCGAGCTCCTCCATGGGAAAATCGCCCATGCCGTCTCCCAGGAGTATTATATATTTTTCAACAGGGTGAGGTATCCTTTCTTCTTCCATTTCCTCGCCGGTTTCTCCGTCTTGAAGTTTTGCTTTTTCTTCATCCATCCCGTCAGTCCTCCAATGCCTTGAGATCCTCGATCCTGATTATCATAGTCCTGTCCAGGACGAATTCCTGACTGTCTATCTTTTCAAGGGCAGTCCTTACCTGGCCCTCGGCAGCCTCGTGGGTGACCATGACAATGGGCACCGACGAGGATTTCCTGCCTCTGCCCTTCTGGACCACGGAGGCTATGCTTATCTGTTCATCCCCCAGGATGCCTGAAATCCTGGAAAGCACTCCTGGCTGGTCCCTGACGGTGAAACGGAAATAGTATTTGAGCCTCACTTCTTCCATTGGCCTGATACTGGCAGGTGAAAGGTGGTCGAATGGGATGGATAGGGAAGGAACCCTTCCGCTGCATCCTTTGACAAGGTTCCTGGCTATGTCCACCACGTCTGCCACGATGGCGCTTCCAGTGGGCATCTGGCCGGCACCCATGCCGTAAAGCATGACCTTGCCCACGCTGTCACCTGTAAAATAGAATGCGTTGTACGCCCCTCTTACCTGGGACAGGAGGTGATCGTTTGGGATCATGGTGGGATGTATCCTGAGGTCCACTATCCCGTTTTCCTGCCTGCCTATTGCCAGAAGCTTAATGCTGTAGCCAAGTTCAGTGGCAAAGTTTATATCCACGGGAGTAAGCCGTGATATGCCCTCCGTGTATATGTCCGAAAGGCCGATCTTTTGCCCGAAGGCCAGGGTTGCCATGATTGTCAGCTTGTGGGCAGTGTCGATCCCTTCTATGTCGTAGGTTGGGTCGGCCTCGGCATAACCGAGCCTCTGGGCCTCTGCCAGGGCCTCCTTAAATGGCAGGCCGCGGTCCGTCATGCTTGTCAGTATGTAGTTTGCCGTCCCGTTCATGATGCCAAGAACGGTGTTTATGTCGTTTGCCACCAGGCCTTCCTTGAGGGCCTTTATGCAGGGTATGCCTCCGCCCACGCTTGCTTCAAAGCCTATTTCCACGCCTTTCTTGGAGGCGGCTTCGAAGATCTCGAAGCCGTGGGTTGCAAGAAGCGCCTTGTTGGCGGTAACCACGTGCTTTCCGCTTTCAATGGCCTTTAGAACAAAGGTCCTGGCCGGCTCCAGTCCGCCGATGAGTTCGATAAACACGTCCAGCTCCGGGTCCTGAAAGAGTTTTTCAACATCATCCGTTAGGATTTCAGGGGGCACTGGGAAACCGCGGTCTGTTTCAAGATCCTGGTCGCAGATCCATTTCAGGTTAACCGGGCATCCGGCCCTTTCTTCGAGTAAATCCTTTTGGGAAAGCAATATCTTGGCGGTACCGCTTCCAACTGTTCCGAAACCAAGAAGTCCCACATTCAACGTCTTTTTCATTTCCCGCTCCAGTGCCGGATCTGCTCCGGACAAGATATTTTTTCATGAAGCCAAGATGAAGGAAAAAACCCCTGGAACATGCCAAGTGCAGGAAAGGAGTAATTCCCAGATCACGATACTCTAAACATTTAAAAACCCTGAAGCAACCCTTTGGATGTTAACCGTTTTTCTCCTTTTCGTGCAACCTTCCAGCATCTCCGGCTCAGCCTGGGACGCCTAAAGTCCGATAAATAATATGTGAATTGCAGCTTGAAAGAACATAAGATATCACCGGAAGGGGTTGCTCTGCTGGCAGCTGCAGGCTGGCTTGTCTTGATCTCATGCCTGCACCTTTTTCTAACCTCTTCGGAAAGTGGCGTAGAAAAGTTGCGCGTGGGTTTTCTGCCCATCACCTGCCACCTCCTGCTGCCGGTTGCAATGGAAAGGAGCAGGTGGTTCCGGGAGCACGTGGAGGCGGTCAAGTTTTCCTCCTGGCCAGACATGATCGAGTCTGTAAAGGGCAGGGAACTTGATGCAACCTTTATTCTTGCACCCATTGCCCTGTCCCTCAGGGACCAGGAGGTGCCGGTGGAAATAGCGCTTCTCGGCCACAGAAACGGTACATGCCTGGTAGCTTCAAAAGGGGAAGCCATCAAGGATGCCCGGGACCTTGTGGGTAAAACCGTTGCCATACCCATAAGATTCAGCACCCAGAACCTGGCCCTCCAGGAGTACCTTTCTGAAAACGGCATACAAGGTGGCAGCGTGGAGCTTGTTGAGCTGCCTCCTCCTGATATGCCCTCTGCCCTGGCATCCAGGTCCATAGATGCATACATAGTAGGAGAGCCTTACGCGGCCCAGGCAGAGATTGCAGGGGCAGGAAGGATAATGCACCGGATCCAGGAGCTTTGGCCGAATTTCATATCAAGTGTCCTCATAGTCAGGGACGGAGCCCTTGAAAAACACGGAAAAGAACTGAACAGGATGATCCGCACCCTTTATTCCCAGGCTCAATGGATAGAGGATCACAGAAGGCAGGCAGCAGAGATAGGGGCCGCGTTCTTCGGCCTTCCGGATGAACTCCTGGTCAAGGTGCTTACAGCCTCGCCTGTCCGGGTCAGTTACCGGAATCTTCTTCCCAGAGACAGTGAACTTGAAAAGATCGGAGAGCTGATGGCCAGGCATCACCTGCTGGACGGCAGGCCACCTTGCAGGATCTACAGGAGTTGGCAGTGAATCGCGCAAATTCCCTTTACGGCTTCATCCTGATTGTGGCCCTGTGGGAAGGGGTAAGGAGGGCATTTGACATCCCGTCCTACCTGTTGCCGGGGCCCCTTGAGGTGGCAGATGCCCTGGAGGAAATGGCGCAAAGCGGGCAACTTTTCCGCAGTGCGGTAGCAAGCCTTTTCAGGGTCAGCTGGGGTTTTTACCTTGCAGTGCTTACCGCCGTGCCCTTGGGGCTTGCCATGGGCCGGCTCAGGAAGATCAGGGAAGTAATGAACCCTGTCATACAGTTTCTAAGGCCCATCTCACCCCTTGCCTGGATACCCATGGCACTCATGTGGTTTGGCATTGGAGACAGGCCGGCCATTTTCCTCATATATCTTTCGGCATTTTTCCCAATGGTGGTCTTTACCGTAAGCGGTGTGGCAGGCATAAAGACAACCTTTCTGAGGGTTGCGGAAAATTTCGGGCTCCGGGGGCGGCAGCTGTACATGAAGGTGATACTTCCTGCAGCCATGCCGGAAATAATTGTGGGGCTCAGGATCACCCTCGGCACCGCATGGCTGGTCATTGTGGCAGCAGAGATGATAGCGGTAAAATCCGGTCTGGGATACCTGATAATAGATGCCAGAAATTCACTCCGGATGGACAAGGTGGTGGCAGGGATGCTGGTGATAGGTGTTATAGGCCTGGTCCTTGATCACCTCATAAGGCTCCTTGAGGACCTTCCCTGGGTGGAATGGAGCAGAAAGAGAAGATGAAAAAGATCCGGGTAAGGGGGCTTAAAAAGACCTTTATAGAGCGCAGGAACCGTCTAAGGTTTCCAGGGCAGTGTCATCATCGTGAAACTTGTCTGGTCCTTGACAACCTGAACTTTTCAGTGGAACAGGGGAGCTTTACCTGCTTTGTAGGCCCTTCAGGGTGCGGCAAATCCACGCTTCTAAGGATAATTGCAGGCTTTGAAACCCAGACCAGAGGCACCGTGCTCATCGATGGCAAAAGCGTGGATGCGCCAAGTGAAAAGCACGTCTTTGTCTTCCAGGAAGATGGTCTCTTTCCATGGCTTACCGCCTGGCAGAACGTATCAATTGGTGCACGCCACATCCAGGACCCTCAGCAGAGGCGGCACGAGATAGAAGAACATATGGACCTTGTGGGCCTTTCGGGCTTCGAGGACCATTATCCCCACGAACTTTCCGGAGGCATGAAGAGAAGGGCCGAGGTGGCCAGGGCGCTCATAGTGGAACCGGAAATCCTTTTCATGGACGAACCCTTCGGTGCCCTTGACTTTGTGACAAGGCTCCAGATGAGGGAGGAGATGGTAAACGTCCATACCATGTACGACATGACCATCCTGTTTATCACTCACGACATTGACGAGGCCCTTCAGCTGGGAGACCAGGTCATAGTCCTGAGCGACCGGCCCTCCAGGATAAACGCCGACATCAGGCTTGATTTTCCGCACCCAAGGGACCTGACCACGGGAAAGATTGCCGAGATCAGAAAGGAAATCTACTACCAGATGGGACTTCACCCGGCCCTTTAACCCCAACGTGTATTTTCGTTTTTTTACGCGGCTGCTCGGATGGGGGTGAGTTGCTCGACCGCCCGGGGTCTTTCCGGAAATAATTCTGCACGGAAGCCCGGGTCCGTATTTACAGGTGGGATAGCTCCTGCGAGATTATGTGCGGGTACAAGGTCTGTCAAAGGCAAAGCGGCTTGAAGGATTTTTCCGGAAAGACCCAGGCGGTTTAGACCGTTATCCTTCAGGCTGCAAGGCCCGGCTTCACATAGGGTTGAACCTTGTAACATGCCCTGGAGGGAAGGGTTTTCCTTATGCGCTCCAGGTCGTCCTGGTTCAGGAGATGCGGGACAAAGGTGGTCCTGAAAAGGTGCCTTATGTCGGAATCAAGGATGAGATTCATGGATCGTTCAATCGCTGCCGTATCCACCGGTGCCCCTGCCAGAAGGCCGTACTTTTCCCATGGTGCCTTTATGTCCATTGCCACGAAATCCACCAGCCTTCCTTCAATGAGCCCTTTAAGCACCCAGGGCCTGCTGCCGTTGGTGTCCAGCTTGATTTTGAGACCCAGGGACCTCACCTCTTCCAGGAACGGTTCAAGGTCTTCCTGCAGGGTGGGTTCTCCCCCGCTTACCACCAAGGCATTGAGCCGGCCTTTTCTCCTTGACAGGAAATCCAGGACTTCCCTCGTGTCTTCCATTGAGCCACCTGGGGAAGATTGGACCTTTTGTGGAATCAGCAGGCGGTTATGGCAAAACGGGCAGGAGAAATTGCAGCCCTGTGTAAAACAGATGGCTGCAATCTCTCCTGGAAAGTCGGTAAGGGTAAAAGGAGTAAAGCCCCCGATGAGCATGGAAAGACTAACCTTCCCTCACGCTGTACCTCTTCCTGATGGTGAACTCGGCACGTTTTCCATCATTCCACTGGTTCACCGGCCTCAGATAGCCCACCACCCTGGAATACACCTCGGTGCTCTGGCCACAGTCCGGGCAGACTTCCTGTTCTCCCCTCAGATATCCGTGCTGCGGACAAATTGAAAACGACGGGGTTATGGTGAAATAGGGCAGGGAATAGTTGTGGCAGACCATGCGCACGAAACGCCTTACGCTTTCGGGGTCAGGGGCTGCCTCACCAAGGAACACGTGGAGCACTGTCCCCCCTGTGTAGCGGGACTGGAGGGGTTCCTGGAGGTCAAGCACCTGGATGATGTCGTCGGAAAAGTTAACCGGCAGCTGGGTGGAATTGGTATAAAACGGCGTCCCCGTGGCCTCCATGTTTCCAACCCTGATGGCTGGAAAACGCTGCTGGTCTATCCTGGCCAGGCGGTATGCGGTACCCTCGCCAGGGGTTGCCTCCAGGTTGTAGAGGTTCCCGGTCTCTTCCTGGAAGGTCACCAGCCGATCCCTGATGAAGTCCAGGACCTTCTGGGTGAACTCCACTGCCTCAGGCTCTGAAAGGTCCTTTCCAAGGAAGTTCAGGCACCCTTCGTTCATGCCTATGAGGCCTATGGTGGAAAAGTGGTTGCTCCAGTACCTGTCAAAGCGCTTCTTTACGTTTCTCAGGTAGAATTTCGTGTAAGGGTAGAGTCCCTGTTCGGCAAACTGCTCAAGGACCTTTCTTTTGCTCTCAAGGCTGGTGCGGGCGATCTCCATGAGCCTTTCCACCTGGTCCAGAAATTCCTGTTCGGTTCCGGCCCTGTAGCCCACAGCCGCCATGTTGAGGGTGACCACCCCGATGGAGCCGGTGAGCGGGTTTGCGCCAAACAGCCCTCCGCCGCGCCTTTCAAGGCTCCTGACATCAAGCCGTAGCCGGCAGCACATGGACCTGGCGTCATCCGGTGACATGTCGGAATTTACAAAGTTTGCAAAGTAGGGGATGCCGTATTTCGCCGTAACTTCCCAGAGGCGCTCTATGCCCGGGTTTTCCCAGTCGAAGTCCCCCGTGATGTTGTATGTGGGGATCGGAAAGGTGAAAACCCTGCCCCTTGCATCGCCCTCTGCCATGACCTCAAGGAATGCCTGGTTGAAGATATTCATCTCTTCCTGGAAGTCCGAATACGTCTCGGGGCGGAATTCGCCTCCAACCACCACGTGCTGGTCCTTGAGGGTTGCCGGGGGTTCCAGGTCCATGGTGAGGTTGGTAAAGGGTGTCTGGAAGCCTACCCTGGTGGGTACGTTTATGTTGAATACGAATTCCTGGAGGGCCTGCTTGACCTCCCGGTACGACAGCTTGTCATACCGGATAAAGGGTGCAAGGAGCGTGTCGAAGTTGGCAAATGCCTGTGCGCCCGCAGCCTCGCCCTGGAGGGTATAGAAAAAATTTACGATCTGCCCGAGAGCGCTCCTGAAGTGCTTGGCCGGGCTGCTTTCGGCCTTTCCCGGGGCTCCGCGGAATCCGGAAAGAAGGAGATCCTGGAGGTCCCATCCAACGCAGTAGACTGAAAGAAGGCCAAGATCATGGATATGGAGGTCTCCGGAAAGATGGGCCTCCCGCACCTCGGGCGTGTAGATCTTGTTCAGCCAGTATGTCTTTGTAATCTCGCTTGAGACGTAGTTGTTCAGCCCCTGCAGGGAATAGGCCATGTTACTGTTTTCCTTGACCTTCCAGTCCAGGCGCTCCAGGTATTTCTCTATCAGGTCCATGTCTGCCTTCTGGATCATCTCCCTGATACGGGCATGCTGGTCCCTGTAGAGTATGTAGGCCTTGGCGGTGCGCTTGAAAGGAGATGCAAGGAGTACCTCCTCCACCAGGTCCTGTATCTCCTCGACGCTTGGCAGGGAATCTTCGAACACGTTCTGCGCCAGGGTAAGCACCCTTATGGTAAGGCGCCTGGCCTCTACCTGGCCAAATTCCCCCGTGGCCCTGCCGGCCTTCAAGATGGCATTGGTGATCTTTGAGCTTGCAAAGGAAACTACCCGGCCGTCTCTTTTTATGATCCTGTCAAAAACGACCGGAGAATTTTCCGCACCTGTCAGCCCCTGAGTGATTCTCATCTTCCCCTCCTGATCTCTCCTTTTTTAATGAAATGTCCCAAAATCGTTAATTTTCGACGCCCACATCATGTTGGATATAAACTGATGCTACACCACTATATATCGTGGAAGAAATCATCCGTCAAGGGTTCAGCAGGTTTTGGGTCAAATGATCAAAAGAGGCCTGCGAAATGCCTGGACCGGCTGGGAAATGGTCAGGGAAATGTAAAAGAAAGGCCGGTGCGACTGCCAGTCCGCCAGGCCGGTCGCGGCTAAAAAAACCTCCCGTCTGGAGGCCGGGAGGTTTCTGTCAGTACTGAAAGGTCTGAAAAGAGGATCAGGAATTTATGGCAGCTTCCTCCAGGGCCTTTTCATCCACCCGGTATCTTTTCATGAAATCGTGGAGCTCTCCAGCCGAGGTGACTATGGCCTGGTGGGCGTTTATGATCTCCGAGGCAACATTTGAGAGCAGCTTGGAGTGGTCATAGAGCTGGGCTGCCCTGGATTGGAGGTTGCCCATCATCTGCTCGGCAGTTTCCATGCTGTTGGTCATTTCCCGGAAGGTCGCATTTTGCTGTTCCGTTGCGCCGGCCACGTTTCCAGACAGTTCATCTCCCTTGGCAATAATCTGGGCTATCTGTTCTACCGCCTCGACAGAGGTGCGGGTATCTTCCTGTATGTTTTCGATCATGGTGGTTATTTCATCCGTGGCCTTTCCGGTTTGCTTGGCAAGGTCCTTTACCTCGTTGGCCACAACTGCAAAGCCCTTTCCCGCCTCACCAGCACGGGCCGCCTCTATTGTGGCATTCAGGGCCAGAAGATTGGTCTGCTCGGAGATACCCTTGATTACCATGATGATGTTGCTGATCTTTTCTGAACTTCTTGCAAGGCCGTGGATCACATCCACAGTGGCAGCGGCCTTTTCATGGGCCCGGTTTGCTATGTTGGCGGTTTCTGCAATGTTTTCGGAAATTTCCTGCGAGGCCGCCTCCATCATCTGGGCCGCGTTTTCAATGGAAGAAAGGGCCTCGTGGGCCTGTTGAGCGCTTTCTGAAACCGCCTGTGCGTATTGGTCAAGGGTTTCGGACCCGTCCTTAAGGGAATGACCCGCCTGTTCCAGGTGACGGGCCTCCCGGGCAAGTTTTCTGGCATCGGCCTGCACCAGTCGGCAGAGGCTCCCGGTGCTGTTCATCACGGCATTGGCCATTCGATGCAGCCTGCCTATCTCGTCCTTGGCCGAATAGGTGGATGCCCGGGTAAATTCACCCCTTGACACCTGTTTCATGAAGTCCAGAAGTCCCTTTATGGGTCTGGTTATGAGGCCTGTAAGAAGTGTAATCACCAGGGCAAAGATCAGGGCCATGATCAAAAAGCCCCCGAGGAGTTTATAGATGGCCGAGTAAAGCGTGTGCCACCCCTGGGAATTGTCCAGAGACAGGGCCATGACACCGCTGTTTTGGCCTGAATAAAAAGGCATGGGAAGTGTTGCAAAGGCCCTTTTGCCCCGGATGGCAAATATCTGCCCTTTAAGCCCCTGGCTCAGCAGCCTATTCATGGACGCATCCTGAAAAGGAGCCCCAGAGGTTGCCCCGCCCAAGGCAAAGCCACCCTCGATCTCAAGGTCTTCGCCCGGTGAAACCGCACCCTTTTTATCCTTGTCCGGGAGAAACCAGGCCAGATCCATTGTCTCTGAGCTTCCCTTGAGTTTTCTAAATACGTTCATGACCGGGATGTTGAATTCGATCATCCCGGAAAACATTCCATTGTAACTGACAGGGGAAACACTCCTGAGAAAGAGGCCGTCGGGGCCGGGTTCAAGCCCGGACCTTTTTTTCTTATCCTTTATCACGTCCTGCAAGATGGGACGGACAGAGGCAGCTGCCGTTTCTTTTTTAACCGCCGGGTTCGTGCTGAATATGACGTTTCCCGAAGCATCGTAGAAGGTGAAAAAGCCGGAAAGAGACCTGGAACCGGAAATGGTCATGAGGAGCGGCTGGACAAATTTTTTCAGGATCTGTGCATCTTTGAGCGCAACGGCGAACTGGACGTCATTCATGCCGGTCAGGCTGTCTGCAAGGAGCTGTCCGGAGGATTCAGCGTCTGAAAACTCTACGGGAATCCTGGCGCTTAGCACCTTGAGTTCCTGCTTCAGCCTTTCATGTTCTGCCTGAAAAAGGGTACGGTCCAGGATGAAGGCCATGGCAGCGGCAAAGACCACCAGCAGGGCCAGTACAGGCAATACGATCTTGGTCCGGACCGACACGTCCTTAAACCGGAAGGATGCAACCATGCCTATTGACTCCTGAATTTATTCCTGAGAGTTTATTAAAAAATCACCCTTGATCTGTTCAGTGTACCGGGAAGGATACGCTTATGGCCCCGCGGAGGTCCCCGATCTTGTAGCCTTCCTTAACATGCCCCGATATGTCCTTTTCTCCCTTTGGGTTTCCGTGGCATTTCAGGCAGGCCTGCTTGACGTAAATGGGTTTCATGTAACGGTACCGGCCGTTTATGAGTTCTCCATAGCCCTTTCCCTTGGGGTAGTCGGCGGATTCGAACTTCTTCAGCACGTTTTTTTCAAAGGGATCAGGCTGGTTGTAGGCATTGCGGTACTTGAAGGTGGTCTGCTTGATATTGATATCGGTCCTGGCCTTGAGTATCTGTCCGGTTTCCCTGCCGAATACCGCGGGAATGTACATCTTGAAGGCAGTTCCCTTCTTGTTGATCCTCTGCTGGTTCATCTGTACACTCATCCTTGCGGCATCGATCACCTGCTGAAGAACTGCCTGTACCGACGGCGAAAGTTCGGACATGTCTTTTCCCGTGATCTTTTTGAAATCCTTCAGCATTTCTGCTTCCACGAAATCCGGTGTAAAGCCCTTGTCACCCTTGGAGGGATCATTGATAAGGTCCTGGTTTCTTGCAACTACTCCCCTGCCTGCCACTATCATGGCAGCAGTGTATTCGCCTATCTGCTGGGCATCGGATTTCTGGAGCGGGGAAGCAAACGGTGCAGGGCCTGGTATGGAAAAAAACAAGAAGAATGCGAGAACACCTGAAAAAATTGTCGTGACAATCTTGGTCATGCTAACTCCCCCTGAATTTTTTTGTTCAGGACCGGTCCAAAGACAGCTGTCACATCCAAAACCGGCTCCTTATACATCATTTTAATCGTCACGGAAAAAGGAAACCTTTAGCCCCCTCTAGGAATTTTTCGAACATCTCTTTGACTTTGACAAAGATTGCTCCCCGCCATAAAGTGCCTGCTGTCAGGGCAGTTTTTTCACCAGGAGTGGATTTGAAGAACAACGAATATTCTCTAACACAAAGGATCAAGGGGCTGATCCGGCCCTATGCCCCCAGGGTGCTTGCGGCAGTCTTTTTCAGCCTCCTGGTCTCTGGCCTAAATGGTGCCATAGCATGGCTGGTAAAACCTGCCATGGATTATATATTCGTTGAGAAGCGTTACGAATACATCATGTTCCTGCCCATCGGCCTTCTCCTCCTTTACATCTTCCGGGGCGGGGCGGGCTTTATCCAGTCTTATCTCATGAGGACAGCAGGGTTCAGGCTGGTGCGGGACCTCAGAAACACCTTCTTTTCCCGGATGGTCTATCTGCCTGTCGCGGCAATAAGCAGGCAGACCAGCGGGGACATGGTCTCCCGGCTCATGAACGATATAGGCATGCTAAGTGCTATACTTTCTGACAGCTTCCGCACCTTTCTCGTACAGGTTCCCTCCATAATGGTCCTGATAGGCGTGGCCCTCTACAGGAAATGGGACCTGGCAGTCCTGAGTTTCGCACTTTTGCCCTTCATTACCTACGGAACCAGGGTGCTTAGCAAGTATGTCAGGAAGAGGAGAAAGAAGGTCCAGAGATACCTGGCAAAACTTACCCACAGGATGAACGAAACTGCCTCGGGCATAAAGGTCATCAAGATCTTTGGCATGGAAGACCACAAGATCCAGCAGTTCCTGCAGGAAAACCAGAATGCCTACAGGCAGTTTTCCAGGGTGGTGAAGCTCAAGGAAGGAACCAAGTTTCTGATCGATCTTTGTTCCGGGCTTTCAGTGGCCATCATACTGGGTTACGGGGCCACCCTGGTGGTCAGGGGCGAGATGACCTCAGGTGATTTTTTCTCGGTGCTTACCGCCATTGTCATGGCCTTTACACCCCTTAAGAAGCTTGGCGGTGCCTATAGCACCTTCCAGGAATCGGTGGGGGTTCTGGAGCGCGTGGACAGGTTCCTGGAGCTCGAGCCTGAAAAGGGAGGAAGCATCAAGGCCCTTCCTTTGAAGGGGGAGATACTCTTCCAGGATTGTTCCTTTTCCTATGATGGCAGAAACGAGATATTAAAAGACATAGATCTTTCAATCCCCAGGGGAAGTGTCGTGGCACTGGTGGGCCCAAGCGGGGCTGGAAAGTCCACCCTGGTGGACCTGATCCCCAGGTTCATTTCCCCGACCTCCGGCCGCATCCTCTGGGACAAGACGGATCTGCAGGCCCTGGAGTTAAAATCCCTGAGGGAACAGATTGCCGTGGTCAGCCAGGACATAGTTCTCTTTTCAGATACCATCAGGGAGAATATCTCTGCGGGAAGGCCGGAGGCCACGGACGAGGAGATCATAAGGGCTGCAAGGCTTGCCCATGCCCACGAGTTCATAATGGAACTTCCAGAGGGCTACGACACGGTGCTGGATGAAAGGGGACTGAACCTTTCAGGCGGCCAGAGGCAGAGAATTGCCTTTGCCAGGGCAATACTCAAGGATGCGCCTGTCCTTATTCTCGATGAGGCCACAAGCTCCCTGGACACCGTCTCCGAGCAGGCGGTGCAAAGGGCGCTCAAGAACGTGGTCAGGGAAAGGACCACCATAATAGTGGCCCACAGGCTTTCCACCATTCAAAGCGCGGACAGGATCGTGGTCATGGACCAGGGCCGGATCCGGGCCTCGGGCACCCACGAAGAGCTAATGGAAGAATCCTCACTGTACCAGGAACTCTACAATACCACTGCCTCTTCCGCAGATAACACGGGTTGAAGACATGCAGGACCTCCAGGCCACCTTTACAAGGGATTTCATGCTCCTGATCCTTCTTGGAGCCAGCAATACCCTGCCCATTGTGGCCAGAATCCTCATGAAAAGGCGCTTTGACACACCGGTTGATTTCAACATGCCGTTTCCGGACGGAAGGCCTGTTTTTGGTCCGCACAAGACCTGGAGGGGAATAGCAGCCAGCCTTTCAGGAACCGGCATACTTTCGTGGATGCTGGGCGTGGGCCTTTTGACAGGCATAAAACTTGCCTTTTTCTCCATGGCCGGTGACCTGCTCTCAAGTTTCATTAAAAGGAGAATGAACTTGAAAAGCGGCGCTAGGGCTACGGGAATTGACCAGGCAATAGAGGCATTCCTGCCCCTTGCCGTAATGAAGGGCCAGCTTGGCATCTCCTGGACGGAGTGCTTCGGTATCACCATCTTGTTTACAGTGCTTGAAATCATCCTTTCTCCCATCTTTTACAGGCTGGGTTTTAGAAGGCATCCGTATTGAACCGGGAATAAGGTCTGTCATGGCCCTAGTTAAAGCCGATCTTCACATCCATACAGCCGAGGACAAAAAGGACCTGATACGCTACAGCGCCATCGAACTCATAGACATGGCCAGCGCCAGGGGCTTTTCATGCCTTGCCATAACCAACCACGATACCTGTACGTGGACGGAGTACCTCAGGGATTATGCAAGGGAAAGAGGGATATGCCTTCTTCCAGGGATGGAGGCAACCGTAGAGGGCCGCCATGTGCTTCTCATCAACTTCGATTTCAGGCAGATTTCTGTCTCGAGCTTCAGGGACCTCTACAGGATAAAACGGGAAGACAGCCTCATTATCGCCCCGCACCCCTTTTATCCAAGCCCGGTGGCCCTCAGAAAGAAGTTCGTAAGGCACATAAACGTGTTCGACGCTGCTGAATGGTCGCATTTTTTCTGCAAAAGGATCAATTTCAACCTGAAGATGGAAAAAACAGCAAGGGCAGCAGGCCTTCCAGTGGTTGGCACCTCGGATGCCCACCAGAGAAGGCAGTTTGACACCACCTATTCCATGGTGGACGCAGAAGCAAGGGAACCCGAGGCCATCATCCAGGCCATCCGGCAGGGAAGGGTGGAGGTGGTTACAAGGCCCCTGCCCCTGAAAAGGCTGCTGGAAATAAATATCAGGATGACCTTCAGAAACCAGATAATAAAAAGACTGCGTTCACTTGGAGGCTGGTAGGAAGCCCGCCTGGCCTGGTTATTGAAAGATCAGGAATAAAAGGTTCTTTAAGAACAATGGAACAACAGGGGGGGTCCTGCCATGTCCTCATCGTTGCTTGGTGGTATCGGATTTAGCACCGCGCTGTGACCATTTTCTAAAGGAAGCTTCATGGAGAAGGGCAAGTAAGGCCTGAAAGGGCCTTGGAAACAGGAATCCGCCCTAACAGCTTCTAAGGCTTGCTTCGCTGAAACGCTCCAAAGCCGCTCGCTTGCGCTCGCTAAATGGAGGTTTCAGCCGCTCCGCTTCGCCTAAGAATCTGTAACGGGCTACTTCCAACGGTTTCCAAAACCCTTCCAGGTCCCCCTTGCCCAAAAAAGACTGGAAGCAGGTTTGTTGTCCAGAGAGGATTTCCTGAACCATTGTTACGCCGAGGTCTTTATCTGGAAGGCCCCAAGAGTACCTCTAAAGATTTGGTTCAAGGGTTAGGCGGATGAAAGAAGTGAACGTATTCCTGGTATTTCGAGGATTATTTCAACAAAGCCCCTACATAAAAAAAGGGGCAGTTTACTGAAAAAATACACACCAAAATTGTACTTTCATTCCAGGAGGTGGCAGATATAAGGCGCAGGAGCCATGGACGGACCGAGGCAGGGGATGGCTTTGAGTGAGACGTTGGAAATAGGCCCTAGAGATTCTTGGGCTAAGCGGAGCGCCCGAAACCTCCATTTAGCGAGCGTTAGCGAGCGGCTTTGGAGGGTTTCAGCGGAGCCAAGCCCATAGAAGCTCTTGGGCCTGCTTTCCTGTCTCCGAAAAGCCGCCCCTGCCGCATACACCTTGGGCTACTGAGTATCAAGAATATGGGGCCTTTTGCCTGAATCGAAATTGCAGGTCGCCCGGTTATGCCAGCTATATGGTATATGGGAGTTTCGGCAGTTATGCCTCAGGTACGGATGTGCCGGAAGAACATAAAAAAGCAGCCCTTTTACAGGCTGCCTGCAACAGACTTATGTCTTTACTTCTATCTGCTTCGCCTTGCTCTCTTCCTTCTTTGGAAGCTTTATCTTGAGGATTCCCTTCTCGTACTTGGCCTCTATCTTGTCGCTGTCCACGGGGACCGGAATCCTGATGGCCCTCTGAAAAGAGCCTCGCCTCATCTCCACCCTGTGGAAGTTTTCATCCTTTTCTTCCTTTTCCTCTTTTTTCTCTCCCTTTATCACCAGCATGTCGCCAGAAAGGGAAACATCGATATCCTTGGCTTCCATTCCCGGCACCTCGGCCTTGACCAGGATTGCGTCCTTGGTCTCGGATACATCGACTGCCGGAATCCATCCTTCGGTCCTGGGAAGGAGTTCCTTGTCACCGAAGAAATCCTCCCAGAGCTTGTCCATTTCCTTTCTCAGGGTGGAAAGTTCATTCATTGGTTTCCAGGGTGCAAGTTCGAACATTTTTTTGTACCTCCTTACCTTCTTGTTTGTTAAAAAAGATAAGCATGCGCCAAAACGAGTCAACCAATGGAAAAATGACAGATTTTGAATGCGGTCCCATAAATTTTACGACAGACGAGGGCCTGCGGGTGTTGAGGGATGTGCATCTTGAGTTCAGGTCCCCGGCCCTGATAGTGATAAACGGTCCTTCCGGATGCGGAAAATCCACCCTTTTAAGGGCCATAACTGGCCTTAACAGGGCAGAGGTGGCGCTTAGGCGCCTTGGAGGAGAAAGGTTCCATGAAAAGACCCTGCCTGCCTGGAGGGCAAGGGTGACCTTGCTGCTTCAGGATGCACCCTGCCTTGAGGGAACCATCCTGGAAAATCTCATCTTCCCTTTCCGGTTCAAGACAGGGGCTGGAAAGAAATTTTCAGAAACCGGGATCCTTGAGGCACTTGAGAAGGTGAGCCTTTCCCACATCCCACTGGATGCCGATGCGCACAGGCTTTCAGGCGGAGAACGTCACAGGCTTGGCATTGTCAGGGGCCTTTTGTGGGCCCCGGAAGTTCTCATTGCCGATGAACCCCTTTCGGGCCTTGAGCCGGAACTTGCTGACAGATGCTTCCAGCTTCTAAAGGATTATTCGGTGACCAGGGACGCAGTGGTTATCTGCGTGCTGCACGAGGAAAGGTTTGCCAGAAAGGCAGACCACTGGCTTAGGTTGGAAAATGGCACATTACATCGAATTAACACCCTTTGACCTGTTCCTGGCCATTGGGCTTATTGTCATAGCTGCGGGCATCTCCATTGCCCTGAAGCTTGGAATAACCAGGTCCCTGGCCATAGCCTCGGCAAGATGCATGCTTCAGCTCGGGGCAATGGGCCTGATACTAAAAAAGATATTCCAGATCAATACGCCCCTTCTTGTGATGGGCTGGCTTCTCATAATGCTGCTTTTTGCAGGAAGGGAGGCGGTCAGGAGGTCAAAGACAAAGTACAGAGGCATCAACCTTGACGCCCTTGCCACAATGACGGTCTCAAGCCTTGTTGCAGGGGGCCTGGTCACCCAGATGGTCATCAGGGTTCACCCCTGGTATGACCCCCAGTATCTCATACCCATATTCGGCATGGTGTTTGGCAACTCGCTAAACGGCATATGCCTGTGCCTCGACAGGCTGACTGAATACGTTAGAAGCAGGGGCAGGGAGATAGAACTCATGCTCTCATTCGGGGCCACAAGGCCAGAGGCCATCAGGAAGGGGGCAAGGCAGGCCGTTCGTACAGGAATGATCCCCATAATAAACAACATGACCGTTGCCGGCATAGTATCTCTTCCCGGCATGATGACAGGCCAGATAGTGGCAGGGGCAAGCCCCTTGCAGGCAGTTGCCTACCAGATAGTCATCATGTTCATGATAGCCGCTGCCAATGCCCTTGGTTCCATGTCCATAGCGACCCTTGCAGGAAGGAGGCTGGTTTCGAACTACGGGCTCCAGCTGCCAGAGGCCAAATAGGCCCTGTTTTTTATTCCGAAGCGAAAGCCTCAGTCATGCCAGGAGACGAATTCCTCCAAAGGGGCCCGTGGAGTCCTGAAACTGTTTACCCCGGCCTTTTTATCTTCATATCCCATGGACATGCCGCAGACCAGGATAAATTCATCCGGGATATCAAGGCATTTTTTGACAGCCTCCGGATAAGCGGCAAGGGATGCCTGTATGCAGGTTGAAAGCCCTGCTTCCACGGCAGCAAGGGCCAGGGTCTGGATGAATATCCCCATGTCCATGAGAAACCCCGTGCCAAGGGCCCTGGGCATTGAGAAAAAGAGCCCTACAGGGGCCCCGAAAAACCTGTAGTTCTCCTCCCAGGCCTCCTGCCTGGCGTTGGAATCCCCCCTTTCTATCCCCATTGCGCTGTAAAGGGCTATGCCGCACTGA
>CAYZJS010000100.1:0-21335 GCA_964478865.1 uncultured Thermodesulfatator sp. | reverse complement strand
ATGGGCACCACGGATATACCTATGAAAATTCCTAGAATGGAAAAGGAGCCGGGAAATTTTTTAAGAAAGGTTACGATTATCACGCCGGCAAGAATGAGCCTGGTCAGGACTCCTACGTAATAGACTATGGCTGTTTTGAACTTGACGATCCTGTGAGTGTCCCGGAACGTGCCAATAATATTTAAGTTGGCAATAATCCCTCCCAGCAGGATGCCCTTAACGCCCTGGGGAGTCCACCATATATTGGCTGCAGCTACTTCCAGTGCAAGCATGGCCCAGCATGCCAGCATGAACCGCTTCCCAAGACCTTTATCTATGTCACCTTGCCAGATCAGCATTTATTTACTCTTTTTGGCGTCTTCTACCTGTGAGCGCCTGTCCTCGTCTTTTTTCATCCTGCCACCAAGCACGAACAGATTCCTGATTCCTCCGGCCAGGCCAAAAAGGAAGAAGATAATGGTCATCCAGGGATGTGTCTTGCCATGGAAGACGTCCTTGTCGAGCCAGTAACCGAACCAGACACCTGCAAAGGTGGAAAATACCATGGCAGAAGCCATATACGATACCCGGCTCAATTGCCTGAGCATGTGATGCAGGTGTTTTTTGGTTTCAGGTTCCATGGTATTGAGAAAATAAAAAGGCGGTGATTCTATTCTCACCGCCGGGATAATCCGTCAGCAGCTGCCAGGGCTTTAACCAGGCAGCCGCTTTATTTCGTAATCTATCCAAGAAATGGATTTGCGTACAGAGCGATCAGGCCGATAACCAGTGCGTAAATGGTGAATGTTTCAATAAGAGCAAAGGTAATGAACATGGAAACTGTCAGCTTACCAGCAAGCTCGGGATTCCTGGCTGTACTTTCCAGCAGCCCGCGAGCACACTGTCCCATTCCAGCACCACAACCACCGCCAGCGCCGCCGACTGCCAGGCCTGCGGCCACGAGTGCAGCTGCCATGATCATTGATGTGTCAGCACCGGCTCCCCCTTCTCCCGCGGCAAGAGCAACTGCGCTCATTGCCAGTACAAACAGCAGACTAAGTCCAGAAATAATTAGGCTTTTCCTTTTCATCAAACTCCTCCTTTTTATAATTTATCTAAAATTTAATGTGCTTCGCCCATTGCCTCTGCACAATATGTTACAGGCAGAACTACGAATATGAAAGCCTGCAGCAAACAAACCAGGACGCCAAGTAGCATGATTGGCAGCGGTGCCAGGTAAGGACCTGCCATGGTGAACAGCAGTCCCAGCAGCATTTCCTTGGACATCATATTTCCAAAAAGACGGATGGACAGTGATGCGATACGTCCGGCATGGCTGAAGGTCTCAACGATGAGAAAGAATGGTGCCATTACCTTGATGGGACCCATGAAGTGCTTGATGTATCTCCATCCGTGAAACCGGATACCAAGTGCATGGTAAGTTACGATTGCTATAAGGGTACAGCCGAGTGTGACATTGAGATTGGCAGTTGGAGACATGAATCCGGGAATCAGCCCCATGTAGTTAGATATAAAGATAAGGAATCCGAAGGTTGCAACCATGGGGTAGATGATCATGGCCCTGTCCCGGCTGCCGACCTGTTCTGTTACGAAATCTTCAAGGCCCTCAACGTACATTTCCATGACGTTTTGCATGCCCTTGGGGACCATCTGCGTCTTGCTTGTGGCTGCCTTGGCAATAAGCAGACAAATGGCCATGGCGAGATAGCTGTACTGCATATGGGGTGCGAGAACCTGTGCTAATGCACTCTCTCCGCCATAGGCCGGCAAGCCAAGAGCGCTCAGTATAATAGGTAGAAAAAGTAACGGATGTTCCATGGCTACAATGCCTCCTCCATTATTGAATTACAAACTCATGGATTAACTTTTTTATTGACTCCCCGTCAGCCAGCGGCTGCTCTGAAGTTGTTTCAGTATCCCCTATCCCTTAAAAGGTATTTTCCTTATCTCATGCCAAGCCCCCTGAAACTGAATGGGGCCTCACACTGAATCAATCCTCATTTTATGGTGAAAAGACACCTCGCCGAGGACCTATACTTGAGTTCCAGTTTTTATCACAAGGCTTGTTGGGTGTCAATAGCAAATAGTCAGCTGGAGCCCAATTGACTGAATGCAAATTCAGCAGCCTCCAGGGTGAAATCAATAGCGTCCCAGTTATGTGCCAGGGAAAGAAATGCAGCCTCGAACTGTGAGGGAGCAAGCCACACACCTTCCTCCAGCATGTTCCTGAAAAATTCGCCGTAAAGGTCCGTATCCGACTTCATTGCATCGCTGAAATTTTTTACAGTGTCCGACTGCCCGAAGAATGTGGTCATCATGGAGCCTATGCGCTGGTTAACGCAGGTAACACCATGGGTTTTGGCAAGCTTCACCATGCCTTCAGCCAGATATTCGGTCTTTTCGGCAAGTGATTCGTAAAACCCTGGCCGTTCAAGGATTTCAAGGGTGGCTATGCCTGCAGCAGTTGCGAGAGGGTTCCCCGACAGTGTGCCGGCCTGGTAAACAGGGCCAGAAGGCGCGATTTCGTCCATAATATCCTTCCTGCCGCCATAGGCGCCCACAGGAAGGCCTCCTCCGATAATCTTTCCCAGGCAGGTCAGGTCCGGCATTATGCCAAAGTATTCCTGGGCCCCTCCCAGGGCCAGCCTGAATCCGGTTATCACCTCGTCAAATATCAGCAGTATGCCGTGGGCACTGGTTAGTTCCCGGGCAAGTTCCAGGAATCCCTTTTCAGGCAGTACGACTCCCATGTTGGCAGGAACGGGTTCCATGATCACCGCAGCAATGTTTTCTGCTTCCTTTTCAATGGCTGCCTGCAGGATATCCCTGTCGTTAAACGGGATGGAGATGGTATTGGCCACAATTTCTTCCGGGACCCCGGGGCTTCCGGGTATGCCCAGTGTGGCCACACCCGAACCCGCCTTCACCAGGAAGGAATCAGCGTGTCCGTGATAGCAACCGTCAAACTTGAGAACCTTTTTCCTGCCGGTAAAACCCCGGGCAAGGCGAATGGCGCTCATCGTGGCCTCTGTTCCCGAATTGACCAATCTTACCTTTTCTATTGACGGCACCAGCTCCACGATCTTCCTGGCAAGTTCCACCTCCCGCCAGGTGGGTGCCCCGAAACTCGTTCCCTGGCCCAGGGCCTCGGAAACCGCTCCTGTAACGTGGGGATGGCAGTGGCCAAGGATCATTGGCCCCCAGGAACACACGTAGTCAACGTATGAATTTCCGTCTGCATCGTAAAGGTAGCATTCCTCGCCCTTTTCAATGAAGACAGGGTCACAGCCAACGGATTTGCAGGCCCTGACCGGGCTGTTAACGCCTCCAGGGATAAGCCCTTTTGCCTTTTTGAAGAATCTGTTAGAAAGCATGTGATGGTGCATGACCGGTTACCCTTTTATGATGTTGATTTTTTTCTTCCTCTCCCCGGCCCTGGCATTGCCGGAGATGAAGACGTGAATTTCAGCATGCATGTACCACTGTAACAGACAATATATCGCCAGGCCCTGTGGCTCATGCAAGCATGTTTGGTTCAATCTACTCTGACTTTCTCGGACCTTTCAAGATGAGAAATCTTATTTCTCGCATCTTTTCCCTGGTATTGCTCGTGGTTCTTCCGGCAGCAGGCATCTATTTTCGGGGGGAGCCCGTTAGCCAGTACCTGGAATTTCCACCCTTGACCAGGTATGTGAAGCACGCAGGCCCGTCATGGCTGGTCTTTTCTGTCCTGGCAACCTGTCTGGTTGCGGTACTGTGGCCTTTTGTCCGCAGATTTTTAAAGGCCAGGCCTGGAACATGCTGGCCAAGGCCTTTTCCCTCCGGTTTTCCTTGGTGGGGGATGGTCTCCGGGCTGGCCTGCCTGGTTTCATGGGTACTTGCATGGAGCAGATTCTCCTGGTTCAGGCCTCTGCAGCAATACACGTTTATTCCCATCTGGTTCAGTTTTGTCTTTTTGATAAACGCGGTTAGTCACTGCATGACAGGCACAAGCCTCCTGGAAAAGGCACCTGGCAGGTTTTTTCTTCTTTTTCCCCTGAGCAGCCTTTTCTGGTGGTATTTTGAATACCTAAACAGGTTTGTCCAGAACTGGTACTACGTGGGCATAGAGGATTTCTCTCCCATGGGGTATTGCATAACCGCGTCCATATCATTTTCTACCGTGCTGCCGGCAGTGATTTCAGTGAATGAACTCCTGAAAGCCTGCAACCGGTTCGAAAATGCCTTCAGGGACTTCCTGCCGGTAAGGCTCAAAAATCCGGCACCACTGGCAGTGGCGGTTTTGGTAACCGCTTCTGCCGGACTTCTTGCCATAGGTATATGGCCTGACATCCTCTTTCCACTTCTGTGGATGGCGCCCCTTTTAATCTTTACCTCCATACAGTCTTTGTTCGGACTGCCGCACGTGTTTCAGGGCATCGGCCAGGGTGACTGGACCGGGGTGTGCAGACTTGCAGCAAGCGGGCTTTTGTGCGGCTTTTTCTGGGAGATGTGGAACTATTACAGCTTTGCCAAGTGGATCTATTCCATTCCATTTGTAAGCCAGTTCAGGGTGTTTGAAATGCCGGTCCTGGGCTATGCAGGCTACCTGCCTTTTGGCCTTGAATGCGCAGTGGTGGCATCCATGGTTATCAGCCTTCAGGATATCTTGGAATCCAGGGCTGCCCGGACTGCAGCGGCGAGTTTTGAAAATGTATAGGGCTTTTTCAGGTATGTTGAAACGCCCAGTTTCAGGGACTTTTTAACCCTTTCGGTTTCTGAAAAGCCGCTGGTGATTATGGCCTTTTGCCCCGGATGTATATCCAGTATTGCTTCGTATGTCTCCAGGCCATCCATGCCGGGGTCCATTATCATGTCCAAGACCAGGATGTCAAAATTCATCTTTTTGCAGAGCTCAACGGCCTTTTCCCCGCTTTCGGCCGTTTTCACCTTGTATCCCAGGCTGTCAAGGATTCGGCTGGCAATTTCCCGCTGTTCTTCCATGTCATCTATAACCAGGACATGCTCGCTGCCTCTGAATTCCTCCGGTGAATTATCACCCTTTTCCCCCGGCATGGCCGATCTTGTTACGGGAAAATAGATGGCTATCTCCGTGCCGTTTCCTGGTTCTGACCTTATGTCTATGTAACCGTTATGATCCTTAACTGTACCCCACACAACAGCCATCCCGAGGCCAGACCCACTCCTGCCCATGATCTTGGTGGTATAAAAAGGCTCGAAAATGTGGGGCAGGTCCCGGGGAGAGATTCCGTTTCCGCCATCTCTGATCTGGAGTCTTACGTAATCACCCGGTGAGATATGGTCGTATGCAGAAAGGGGGCTGTCCAGGTAGAGATTTTTCGTGGAAATGGTTATCTCTCCACCCTCTGGCATGGCCTCTACCGCGTTGGTGAACAGGTTCATTATCGTCTTCGTGATGTGGGCAGGTGAGCCCTCGATATTGAGCAGGTCATGGGAAAGGAAGGTCCTGCATTTTATGCCGGGATTTTCCATGAGGAGTTTCTGGCATTCCGGGCTATTGAGATAATCCCTGATCAGGGTGTTAAGGCAAAGGACTTTCCTCGTGCCCATGGCCCTCCTGGCCAGGGTCAGCAGATCCTGTACCACGTCTGCTGCCCGCTGGCCTGACTTCTGGATTGTTTTTAGTGGCGGGGCAAGGGGGCTGTTTCCGGGAAGCTGCATGAGAAGTATGTCAGGATAGGTCACGATACCGGAAAGGATGTTATTGAGGTCATGGGCCACCCCGCCTGCAAGTGTCCCCATTGCCTCCATCTTTTGTGCGCGTCTGAGCCTTTCTTCCAGTTTTTTCATTTCTGTAAGGTCTGTGCCGACTATGATTATGGCCGAGATATTCCCCTTGTTGTCCAGGACAGGAGATGCGTTCAGGTAAAAGGGACGGCCCTTGAGCTTTTTCTCAAAACGGATGCCCTTTTTCACCTTTTCCAAATGTCCGCCTGGAGAACAGCAACGTTCTATTTCAACATCGGAAAAGAATTCTGAAAAGTCCTTGCCTGTAACCTCCTCCAGGGAGTTGGCTTCTACGAGTTTTAGAAATTCCTGGTTGCATTCCAGGACCTTGTATCGCGGAGAGAGCAGAACAACCGGGCCTCCGATGGCCTGGAAGGCCGATTCCCACTTGTTTTTTGCATCAATGAGAAGTTCCTCCCTGTTTTTTAGTTGTTCCGTCATGAGGGCCATCTGCTCAGACAGCCGGTAAATCTCTTCAGCACGGGTTTCAGGCAACTTGCCTACTATCTGGCCCTGCCCGATTTTTTCAAGCGACCTGTTCATTTCCTCAAGGGGGATTATCACCTGTTTTTTCAGCCATCTGGCCGAGAGGCCCAGAATTCCCAGGTAAAATAGTATGGAAAATAAGAGCCAAAGGGTCATGGTGCGGCCTGCCTCTGCGGATACATGGTTCATCTTGTTGTTAAAGGTGATGAGGGATTGCCTGCACAGTTCCAGGTTGGTTGAAAGTTCGGATGCAAGCGAGACGGCCCTTGAAAGGCTGAGCCTTGAAAGTTTTTCCGAACGCAAAAGTTCCTGATAGGATTTTTCAACTTTTTCCAAGGCCGTCATCATTTCGCCAACAGCCTGTCTTTGAGCAGGTATCTCCAGGGCCAGGCTGTCAAGTATGAAAGAGGCATTTTTGATTTTTTCAGAACATATGTCTGTATCTTTTGCAGAAGATTCAGGTGCAGACTGGCGGCTGCTTGTGCAGCTTTTGAACTCAAGCAGCTGGATTTTCAGGCTTGAGATGTCGTCCAGGCCCTGGGCAGGAAATCGCCGGTTCGGGTCGGATGCTTCTATCTTTAGCAGGCTTGCAGACAGGTGGTTCTGGATGTCCTGTGACATGTGCAGGATGAAGTCGATATTTCCATCCATTTTCTGCCTCAAATGCATGTTGCGCCTGTTTTGTAAAATGGCCTCCTTCCCGGTTTTTTCAAATAGCTCCACGGTCGTCTTGGTTTCCTTGATGGGAATTGCCAGTTCACTTTCCTCAGGTGTCAGCTCCATGGTTTGTTCCAGGGCTACCGTCAGATTCGCCCTGGCATGTGAGAGAAACGTGGTGAAAAAATCCTTGTTGGCCTGGGTGTTACCGGAAACTCCTGACCTGAGCTCCAAAAGTGCGCTGTAGATATCCTCTTCAGCCCTGCTCAGCGGAAAGAAAATGTTCTGCTCCAGTTTGCCCAGTTTCCTGATGATATCCCTGGACTTATAGAGATTGAAGGTGGCAATTCCGGCTACCAGGGAAAAGGCCACGATAAAGGCAAGGGTAAGGGAAAGAAAGACCCTGTTTAGATGAAAATTTTTTTTCTTCATGTCATCCAGAATCTTTCATCTTGCACGGCCTCCTGAATCCCATCCCTTGGGGTTATTTTTGCCCATGTGAATCATTGAATTGATGAAGGGTGAATCGAAGAAGATGGTGCCTGAAATGAGATAGGGAGGTATCTCTATTTTCAGCATCTTCGCCCTGCTCCTGTTCATGAGCCTGAGCCCTCTTTCCGTCTTGGTCAGGGGGATATCCGGAATCCGGGTGCCATGGAATACCTTGACCAGAAGTTCTGCTGCATCTTCTCCTGAAACAAACCCGTCAATGGCTACGGAGCAGAGCGCACCGTTTCTGACAGTATCCATGGTGTTCGTTGCCTCTGGTATCCGGCTGTTCAGTATCAGCCATTTGAGGGCTTCAAGTACGGGTACATGCCTTCCTTGGCTGTCAAGGAAGGTGAAGTATGTGATAAAATATATGCCGTCTGCCTTTTCCTGGAATCCCTTTACGAGGTCTTTCCACTCATCGAAGGAATTGGTGTTGAAGTAACCGATAACTTTTATGTCCGAAGCAGACGGTATGGAGAGGGCCTTTTTGATTCTTTCAGTCAATATGAGGCCGGTGGGGCTTGCATCGTTTATAACCGCTATGCGCCTGCATCCGGGCCTGAGCCTCTGTAGAAGTCTCAGGGACATGACCACGTGATTTCTTTCAAGCACACCGGTAACGTTGGTGGCCGGGTAGCCGTATTCCTCTGGTTCTGCATTGACGCCCAGAAATATTACAGGCACGCTGGTCTTGTTCTTCAGATATGGAACCACGAAGTATTTCTGGGCATTGTCATCGCATGCAATCACGCTGTCAGGCTTCCACGTTTCAAAGACCTTGTGCGCCTCCCGGCCATTTTTCTCGGCAAATTCAGGATGCCTTTTGGTGTCCATGTAAAAGTGTCTGATGGTAAACCTGATATCCTTGTGCTTAAGAAGGCTATGGCGGATGCCCCTGGTATAGTCCTGAACCCAGGGCATGGTCCTGTGATATGAATGGACCACAAATATCCTGTGGACCGGACCGGCGCTTTCTTCAGGCAGGGCTCCCAGGGAAAGGCCGGGGAGGCAGAATGCAAGAAGGGCCAGGACGATGGGGACCACGGGCCTTGCCCACGTAGAGGCGTGAATAGAGGAACTTGGGAATCCGGGCCGGTGCCAGCCGGTAAGGCATGAATTTTCCATAAATACCCTTCTTTCCATGAGGATTAAAATTATTGATTTATGTTTATTGTTGTTGTCGATAGTTTTCTTGAGAATATTGAACATAAAATCAAGTTTTAAATGAGTCAAATGAATAATGGACATTATTTTCCACGAGTAACAGGAATACGGCTGTCATTGGCTGGGAGGCGGCCCGGTTGATGGCCATGGATAAACGTGGTAGCTTCCAGCAGGTTTTTGTATCTGCCCGCCAATTCCATAAGGTGCGCATCTGCTGTGTTGTCGGGCACTTGAAGTTCAGGGAGTACGTCTTCGTGCCCTCGGCCTTGCCACTGCATCACCTTGCAGGCAGATACAAAACCAAGGTTATCTCAAAAAAACAACGGTTGTTATTGAGGGGAAGGCCGTCATTGCGTCAAGGGACTGTTTTTTGGGGAGAGCCAAGGTTAATTTATGGATCAGTAGAGTATACGCCCTTTATTATTCGTTTTTAAGCCTTTAAAGGCAATTTTCATAGGAGTTTCAGAAATGGATCTTGAGGCGGTAATCGGTCTTGAAGTTCACGTCCAGCTGAAGACCAGAAGCAAGATATTCTGTTCATGCTCTGCCGAGTTCGGGGCGCCTCCCAACACGCATACCTGCCCTGTTTGCCTGGGCATGCCGGGAGTGCTGCCCGTACTCAACAAAAAGGCAGTGGAGTACGCAATGAAAATGGCCATGGCCACAAATTGCACAATTAACAGGACCAACATATTTGCCAGGAAGCATTATTTTTATCCGGACCTGCCAAAGGGCTACCAGATTTCGCAGTACGAGCTTCCCCTTGCCGAGCACGGCTGGGTAGACATAGAGACGGAAAAGGGGGCGCGGCATATCAGGATAAACCGCATCCACATGGAAGATGATGCCGGCAAACTCATTCACGACGAGAGCCGGCCACTGAGCTTCGTGGACCTCAACCGTACCGGCACCCCTCTCATCGAAATCGTAAGCGAGCCTGACATCAGGTTCCCGGAGGAAGCAGCCGCCTATCTCAAGAAGATACGGCAGCTGGTAAGATACCTGAAGATAAGTGACGGCAACATGGAGGAGGGAAGCCTCAGGTGCGATGCCAACATCAGCCTGAGGCCCAGGGGCGAGGACAGCCTTGGCACCAAGAGCGAACTTAAGAACATGAATTCCTTCAAACATGTTCAAAAGGCCCTGGAATACGAGATCAGGCGCCAGACCGCCCTTCTTCTCGACGGCAAGGAGATAGTACAGGAGACCAGGCTCTTTGATGCGGCCAAGGGTGTGACCCATTCCATGCGTGGCAAGGAAGAGGCCCATGACTATCGCTACTTCCCGGATCCGGATCTTGTGCCCATAAGCGTGGACGACCACTGGCTTGAACAGGTCAGAAAGTCCATGCCGGAGCTTCCTGACAGGAAGAAGGAACGTTTCGTCAAGGAATACGGGCTACCCGAGTATGATGCGGCCATCCTTACCTCCAGTTCGGAGCTGGCTGAATACTTCGAAGAAACCGTTGCCCTTTTCCCTAAGGCTAAAAGTGTCAGCAACTGGATGATGGTGGAGCTCCAGAAACTTTTGAAACAGCACGAAACCGGGATTGACCGCTGTCTCGTGACACCCGGGGCACTGGCCGAGCTCCTGGGGCTGATTCAAAAGGGTGTAATTAGTGACAAGATCGGTAAAAAGGTGCTGGAGCAGGTATTCAGGGAGGGTGGCTCACCTGCTGAAATAGTCGAGAAACAGGGCCTGGCGCAGGTCAGTGATGCTGGAGAACTGGAAACAGTGGTGCAAAAGGTGCTGGAAAACAACCCTGCCGAAGTGGAAAAGTACCGTTCAGGCAAGAAGAAGGTGTTCGGGTTCCTTGTAGGGCAGGTGATGCGGGAGACCAGGGGGAAGGCCAATCCCAAAATGGTGAATGAACTCCTGCGAAAGATACTGGATGGCTGAGATGAAAGATATCATCCGGATTTTAAGACAGGCCGGCAGCAGTGTGTGCCCCATGAAGTGGGACGGTGAAACCTACTACCTGCTGGACCAGCGGAGGCTTCCCCTTGAGGAGGCATGGCTACCCTGCAGAACCGTCACGGACATCTTTTCCTCCATCAGGGACATGGTGGTCAGGGGGGCCCCTGCCATCGGAATAACTGCCGCCTTCGGGATGGTGTTGGCCGCCAGGGAAGGGGAAGAAAAAGGAAGCGGGAATTTAAGAAAGCACCTTGCTTACCAGGGCAAATTTCTCAAGGGTGCCCGTCCCACAGCGGTGAACCTCAGCTGGGCTGTGGACCGGATCCTGGATGTCGTAAAAGATGTGGCTGAAGAAGATGTCCCGGAACAGGCCGAATCCGCTGCCCTTTCCATATGGGAACAGGATGTCCTGGCAAACATCCGGATGGGACAACTTGGAGGAGAACTGCTGCCTGACAGCGGTGGGCTCCTTACCCACTGTAACGCCGGTGCCCTTGCCACAGGTGGCTATGGTACTGCCCTTGGTGTGGCCAGGGGAGCCATAAGGCTCGGCAAGAGGATCGAGGTTTTTGCAGACGAAACCAGGCCGTGGCTTCAGGGGGCCAGGCTTACCGCCTGGGAACTCATGCAGGATGATGTCCCTGTGGTTTTAAACGTGGATAACGCCTCCGGCCTCCTCATGCGTGAGGGGAAGGTCAGCTGCGTGGTGGTGGGTGCAGACAGGATAGCTGCCAACGGGGACGTGGCAAACAAGGTGGGCACCTACAATGTGGCGCTTCTGGCCAGGGCCCATGACATTCCCTTTTACGTTGCAGCGCCAGTATCAACCCTTGACCCACTGACCCCCAGCGGTGACGATATACCCATTGAAGAAAGGTCCTCCGGGGAGATAACCAGGTTTGCCGGCATTCAGACCGCACCGGATGGTACCAGGGCGGTGAATCCCGTCTTTGATGTAACTCCACGTGAATACGTCACGGCGATAATCACGGAGAAGGGGGTCCTGCACCCGCCCTACGAGGCATCCATTGCCAGCGTCGTATCTGGATAAGGTAATGGGAAGTGTTGCTGACTGTCTGGACGCCTTTAGTGCATGCCTGTTTGTCTCCGGTGTATCAGGCAGCAGCCTCAGGCTCAAGGCATTTCACAGCCTGTCCGATTCCGTCATCCCTGGAGCCGTGATAGAAGAGGGCCAGGGATTTATCAGCTGGGTGATGAAGAACCAGAAGCCCATTCACGTACCCCGTTTCAACAGGGACAGCAGGACTCTCGGTTTCTACAGGGATGATGCAGGCCTAAAGTCGCTTCTTGCAGTGCCGCTTCCCGGCAAAGCGGGTGTCATCAGTGTTGACAGCAGGTCCCGTTTCGCCTTTTTGCCCAAGCATGAACGGATCCTGAGATCCCTTGGGGAGGCCGTGCTGGAGCTGTTGGATGCTGAAAAATCCAGGGCCCTTGCGGATTTCTACTCAGGGATAATGAAATGGCAGATGACAGCCTTCAAATCCAACGCTGAAGCGGTCCGTGCCCTGTTGGAGGTCTTGGGCCTTGATACCGTGATAGTTGTACGCCACCTTGAGGATACTTCCTTTTATGTTGTAGAGGATGTAGTGGGAAGAGGCAGGCCCGGAGGGCGTTCAGGTAAGGGGCTTTACGGGAAAAGGATACCTCTTGGACAGGGCCTGGCCGGCTGGGTCGTAAAGCACCGTTCGGGTATCCTCCTGGACCGCATGAGAAAGGGAACAGAACCGGGATCGCTGCTTTTCCATGGAGAAACCCTGGATTCGGGGCCTGTGGCGCTCGGTGTATTTTGCCCTTCTGAAAAAGAGGGCCTGGACGTAAGTTACTGTTTCCTGTTCTCTGGGAGTGCCGATACATCCTTCTGGCCGGCTGATGTTGTAAACATGCTTGAATTTCTGTTGAAAGGTATGCTGCCTTGGCATTTGGAACCCTGAAAAGATTCATCAGGCAGGATGTAGCCCTGGATCTTGGTACTGCCAATACCTTGATATTTCTGCAGGGTGAAGGCATCGTCCTGAACAGGCCCACGGTGATTGCCCTTGATCACCAGGAAAACGTCCTTTCATGTGGGGAGGAGGCAAAAAGGTTTCTCGGGAAGAATCCACCTGATATCAAGGTGGTGAGGCCGCTCAAGAACGGGGTCATTGAAGATTTTCGCGCTGTGGGGCTGTTCCTGGGTACGGTGGTGGAGGCCGCCAGGAGGATCAGGCCGTTTTTTTCATCCAGGATTGTCATGTGTATTCCTTCCCAGCTTACACAGGTAGAAAAGCGCACCCTTCTGGAGGCGGCCCGCGGTGCCGGATTCAAGAAGATCTTCCTGCTGGAGGAAGTCATGGCTGCGGCCATCGGTGCAGGGCTTGACGTGTCGGATTCCTCACCGGTAATGGTGGTGGACATTGGTGGCGGAACAACAGAGGTGGCCGTGATATCGGAAATGGCCTACCTGTTCTGCCGCTCGAGACGGGTTGCAGGAGACGAAATGGACCAGGCCGTTGTCCGGTACATGATGGAAACATATGGCTTGAAGATAGGGTTCAATACTGCAGAAAAGGTAAAGTGGCAGATAGGTTCTGCAGAAGGACCAGATGATGAAGGTATCACATCCCCCATGGAAATAGCAGGCCAGGACGTACGCAGACAGGCGCCCTCACGGGTGGAGGTCAGCGGTGCGGAAATACGGAAGGCCCTTTCTTCCACGGTGGATCATATTGTCTCTTCCGTGCAAGACTGCATCCTTGCACTTGACCCTGAGGTAAGGTCCACTATAGAAAAAAGAGGAATTCTTCTTACCGGAGGAGGAAGCCTGCTCAGGAATCTGGCCACCCTCCTTTCAAAAAGGACAGGAATAACAGTCAACCAGCCATCATCTCCATTGACTACTGTAGTGGAAGGTGCCGGCAAGACCCTTTCCGATTTTGACTATTACGGGCCTGCATTTGTAAATTGACCATGAACAGCAGCCAAGATTTCCCCCACGCCTCACCTTACGTTTCAGTAGTGATACCCGTTTTCAATGAGGCTGAAAACATTCCCGAACTTCTGGAAAGCGTGTTCCAGGCCATGAAAGGCCTGGGGAAACCCTTTGAAGTCATTGTCATAGACGATGGCAGTAGCGACGGAACTGCCGGCATCCTCAGGGAGTTAAAGGCAGGATATCCGGAGCTGAGGGCAGTGATTTTCAGGAGGAATTTCGGCCAGAGCGCGGCCATGACTGCCGGTTTCGACCTTGCCAGGGGGGAGGTGGTGGTCTCCATGGATGGGGACCTCCAGAATGATCCCGCGGACATACCCATCCTGCTTGAAAAGCTGGACCAGGGTTACGATATCGTAAGCGGCTGGAGAAAGGACCGGAAGGATTCATTTGTCTCCAGGACCCTTCCTTCCAGGCTGGCCAACTGGCTCATAGGCAGGACCACGGGAATCAGGCTCCATGATTACGGCTGTTCCCTCAAGGCATACAGGAGGGAGATCGCGAAGAACCTGCTCCTTTACGGGGAGCTGCACAGGTTCATCCCGGTTCTGGCAAGCCTTCAGGGCGCCAGATATGCGGAGGTTGTGGTCCGGCACCATCCAAGGAGAAAGGGAAAGAGCAAATACGGTATCGGAAGGACTTACAGGGTCATGCTGGATCTCCTGCTCATGCTGTTTTTCCAGAAGTTTGCCACAAGGCCCCTGCAGTTTTTCGGTCTTACAGGCGGGCTCATGCTTGCAGTCGGTATAATCATCGAGGCCTACCTGACGTTCCTGAAGCTGTTTCTCGGCCAGGACATAGGCAACAGGCCACTTCTGATCCTGGGGGTACTGCTGGTGATCTCCGGCCTGATACTTGCAGGAATAGGCCTCCTTGCCGAGCTTATTATCCGCACATATTACGAGGCCAGCGGGAAACACATTTATTCCATACGGGAAATCATCCAGTGACCATGGCCGTGATGCTGCAGCCGCCGGCCTCAATGGCTGTGGAACCGTTTGTTTCCGCTTTTTGCCGGCAAGCCCGTTTCCTGCATATGTCTTTGCACCTGTTTTCGGAGGTCCTTTGAAAGCGAGAATAAAGTCATGCCTGAAGACACTCTTCAGGGCCGCTGTCAGCATCACTCTCCTGGTATGGCTCTTTCAAAGGGTTGAGCTGAAAGAAGTGGTTTCCTCCTTCGGAGTCATCCCTGCAGGTACATGGTTTTCGGCCTTTTTGCTGTATCTGGTGTCCCAGGTCCTGAGCAGTGCCCGATGGTCGGTACTGTCTCGTGCCCTTGGTTTTGGAGGCCGTTTCCTCACATATGTCAAATTCTACTTCGTTGGCATGTTCTTCAACCTCTTTCTTCCTTCTGCCATAGGCGGGGACGTTCTGAAGGCATTTTTTCTCTCAAGAGGTGGTAACAGCAGGCTGAAGGCCACCTACAGCATCTTTTGTGACAGGATGATGGGCCTTTGGGCCATGTTCGTCCTGGGAGCCGGGGCCGTGATTATTGCTCCGGGGATGCTCCCTGACAGATTCGGGATGCTTCTCTTGGCAAGTTCAGCGGCCATGTGCCTTGCCGTTTGTTTCATGCCCTTGATCAGGGATCTTTTACGCAAGGGATTCCCGGTTTTTTATGAACGCCTGGGCTTTGTCATGGTATACTGGGAAAGGCCGCGCAGCCTGGTGGTTGCGTTTTTATTGTCGCTGACCCTGCAATTTTGCGGCATGTATGCAGTATACCTCCTTGCGTTAGGCCTTGGGCTAAACTGCCGCCCGGAGTTCTATTTTGCCGCCTTTCCACTGGTGGCCATCTTGACCATCCTGCCCATAAGCGTAAGCGGGCTTGGTATAAGGGAGGGTGGGTTTGTATATTTCCTGGGTCTCAAGCAGGTCCCGCCGGAAAAGGCAATAGCCCTAAGCCTGGCCTTTTTTGCCGTCCAGGCTGCAGCTGCCCTCCTCGGTGGTGCCGGCTACCTTGCAGGGGTGCACCGTGAGACAGTAATGGCAAGAGAGATCATGAAGGAACGCCTGGGATAATTCCTGTGGAAATGATTGGGCATAAGAAAAAGATCCAGGGCCGCTGGGGAATCATCTTTCTGGTGGTTTTACTGGTGGTTACGGTACTCAGGGTAGGTTTTCTTGCAATCTTCCCCTATGACCTGTCACCTGATGAGGCCTATTACTGGGACTGGTCCCGCCATCTTTCCTGGGGATATTACAGCAAACCCCCCATGGTGGCATGGCTCATAGGGCTTTTCAACCATCTTTTCGGTACGAGTGAGTTCTCCGTAAGGCTTCCAGCCGCCATATGCAGCTCCATCGCCCTTGCAGGCCTGTTTTTCCTGGGAAGCTTGATGTTTGACACCCTCACGGGTTTTTTCGCAAGCCTGGTGTTTTTCGCAACCATCGGTTCTGCTGTTTCCTCCATGATAATGACTATAGATGCGCCACTGCTTTGTTTCTGGTCCCTTTCCATGGCCGTGGTATGGAAGGCATGGCAGTCCTCGAGAGCCGAGCCGGGAGGTGCATCCCTTGTCTGGTGGACCCTTGCCGGGATGGTTGCAGGCATGGGGCTTCTCAGCAAGCAGACAATGGCCGGGTTCACACTGGCTGTCATCCTTTTTCTTGTATTTAATCCCAGGGGCTGGAGACTTCTCTTTTCACCAGAACCTTATCTCTTTCTTTCCGTCCAGATATTTCTGATATTTCCCGTGCTTGAATGGAACCAGCGCCATAACTGGATCACATTCAGGCATACGGCCCACCATTTTGAGTCGGGCGCCAGGGCGCTTGTGCCAAACTTCGGGACCTTCTTTGAACTGCTCGGTTCCCAGCTTGGAATTGTCACGCCCCTGCTGTTTTTGCTCACCGTTGTTGTTTCGTCCTGCTTCGCCTGGATGCTTGGTCGCAGGATTACCAGAAGAAGGCTCGGAAAAGGCCTTTTTGACAGGACCCTGTTCCTTCTTGTTACGGGCCTTCTCCCCCTGGCAGCAGTATTCCTCCTGGGTTTCAAGCAGAGGATAAATGCCAACTGGCCTGCACCTTTCTATCTTTCCCTGGCTGTACTGCTTACTGCCTGGGCTTTTGGAAAGGCGGCCTGCAGATCCAGGCTTGACAGGCTCAGGGTGCTCTATCAGCCCGCAGTCATCCTCGGTCTATTCCTTGTTGCCACCCTTTACCTCCTTCCCTTTCTGCTGGGGGCGTTCAACCTGGAAGGTTCCAAAATTGATCCCACCGTCAGGCTCAGGGGCTGGAAGCAGCTTGGCACAGAGGCGTCCCGCATCCTGGATGAATTCCCCTCACCGGAAAAGACCTTTGTTGTTGCAAGAAGGCGCCAGACCGTCAGCGAGCTTGCCTTTTACATGTCCGGACGGCCCCGGGTCTACAGGTGGAACGGTACGAAAAGGAACATTACGACCCAGTACGAACTTTGGCCCGGACCAGAAGACAAGAAAGGCTGGGATGCCCTGATAATCATTGAAAAAGGCAGGTACATGTCACCGGATTTCATCTCGTGTTTCAAGGAGGTGAAATTTGTCAGGCAGATTGATATTCCCCTGGGAAGGGGAGCCGGGAGGTCGTTTATGGCCTACAGGGGTGTGGAAATGAGGCACTGGATGAAAAGATGAGCGACCTAGTGGCGGAACTCCAGAACCTGGATCTAAGGCTCCTGCTCCTGGTAAACCATGCCAGGAGTCCCCTGCTGGATCACGTGATGAAAAATATTTCCGATTTCGGGCTGTTTTTCCCGGTCGTGGCGGCTTTCATCATTTACAGGCTCATCAGGGGTGACTGGCCTGAAAGGGTCATGTGGCTGGTCGGGGTGCTTGCGGTGGTTTCGAGTGATGCCCTTTGCGCACGGATACTTAAGCCACTGGTGGGCAGGCAGAGGCCTTTTGTGGATGTTGACCACCTTTACGTGCTCAAGGGCTCCAAGTGGCTTATAACAGATCCGGGGTTGAGGGCCAGGCTTGGCCCCAGTCTTTCCTGGCCATCCTGCCATGCAACCAACATGTGGACCGCTGCATCCTATGTCTTCTGTTTTATGCCGAGAGCCGGGGCAGTCGTGGCAGTCATCGCCATGGTGGTCTGCTATTCCAGGGTGTACCTGGGGGTTCATTATCCACTTGATACCCTGGGAGGCCTGCTGGTGGGCCTGTTCTGGGGGGTGCTTTTTGCCTTTTTGACCAAGTCCTTTAACAGGCTATTTCTTGCTTCCCGCTCCAAATGACCAGGAGGCTTTTCCGGGCAAGATCTCTTCCTCAGCGTGATTTATCACAGGGTCCTCTGATCAACTCCAGGGGATGGATTTGCTAAAAGCCGGCTGAATGATTAAAATTTGTCTCTGAACGGGAAACCGGGTCATTCTTTTCAGGCCTTGAATTTTACAATAGAACTTTCCAGCAGGAGGTGAATCGCATGCACGGGGAATATACCAATGATTTTGAAAGGGCTCTCGACGTGGGCCGTCCGCCAAACATAAAGAAGCTTTTTCCCAATTCAAAGGCCCTCATCGTCAGTGGCAAGGTCATAGACAGGGCGCTTTTAAAGAAGGGAAAGGCAATGACCATTGCTGCCAATGCCAGGAACCACATAATAATCAGGGGAGTCGCCGCAGCGGCCCAGCGGGCCAATGCAGCCATTATTATAGAGATTGCCCGCTCCGAGGGCGGAGCCAATGCCTACTGCGCCACCAATTACTGGAATCTGGCCAGGCAGGTGGACCAGGTCTTTAACGAACTGGGCATAACCATTCCCGTGGCCATTCATGCTGACCATTACGGCATAAAGAAAAAGGAGGACATTGCCCCTGCCAAGGTAGAGATTCCCACCATATTTGAAGCAGGCATGACATCCATAGCCATAGACGCCTCGCACCTGCCCGATGATGAAAACCTCCTGGCCAACCTGGAATTGAATCCCTTTGTGCCAAAGTGGGCCGGGCTGGAGACAGAGGTGGGTGAAATAAAGGGAAAAGAGGGGCTTTCCACCGTGGAGGAGGCCCTCTTTCTCATACAGGGGCTGAATGCCCATGACATCTTCCCCGACTGGATCGCCCTCAATAACGGCACCACCCATGGAATCCAGGCAAGCGATCAGGGCATACAGGTGGACCTGACTGCCCAGATTCACGAGGCCCTTGCACCTTACAAGGTTTCAGGGGCCCAGCACGGTACCTCCGGCAACAATTCGGAAAGGCTTCGGCAGATCGCGGAAAAAACCAGGACCACCAAGGCGAATGTGGCCACCGCCCTCCAGATGATTTCCTGGGGAGTCAAGGTGGATGAATACGGCAATGCCGAGGTGGATGAAAACGGCGAATTCATCAAGCTGGAAGGCCACGGAGTGACAGAGGAATTGTGGGCAGAGATGAAGGCCTATGCGGAAAAACAGGGATGGAAGGGAGGAAATTACAAGAAACTCAACCTGCCTTTTGAAAACAAGATAATGGGCCAGCCCAGACAGATCAGGGAACGTATGGCAAAGGCCGTCGAGGATTTCGTATACGAGCTCCTTACCAGTGTATTCAATGCATCTGATACGGCCCCTCTTGCACTGGAAACAATTCTTGAGGCAGGTTCCTACGATATCGGTCCCAAGGGCAGCAGGATAGAAGACCCGGCGGAATGGACCGAGGAAAAGATCAGGCAAAGGGCTGCAACTTTTTACAGGCCCAAGGGACCATCCGGGGATTTCGACGACTAGCGGAGAAGATCCCTGCAAAATAAGTGCGTATAATCAGTGGTACACTCAAGGGACGGAAGCTTGCCTGTCCCAGGGGGCTATTGGTCCGTCCCACCACGGACAGGGTCAAGGAATCCCTGTTTCAGATACTTGAAACCAGTTTCGGGGTCGACTGGAGAAAGAGACAGGTGGTGGACCTTTTTGCCGGTTCCGGAACCCTCGGAATGGAGGCACTTTCAAGGGGTGCCAGGTCGGCCATCTTTGTTGAACGGGAAAGGCAGCCTGCGCAGGCACTGAAAGAGAATCTGAACCGGTGCGAGGTTGCATCCCGGGCAAGGCTGATCAGAAAGGACGTATTCCGTGTGCTGAAGACGGGTAGCCTGTTCCGATCCGGGCAAAAGGTGGATTTGTCCTGGCTGGTCTTTGCCGATCCTCCCTATGGTAGAGGCCTGTCGTCCAGGCTGCTCCAGATGATTTCGGAAACAGGTGGAGGTCTCGGCGAGGATGATATGGTGGTTGTTGAGGAGAGCAGCAAGGAAGATCTGGCGGCGGCATTTCACGGGGCGGCTTTAGGGCTTGAGCTTAAAGACAGGAGGGTTTACGGGGATACAGCGATCCTTTTCTACGCTATCGGTCCGTCCGCAAAATAAAGGATACCATGCCAAGAATAATCGTCTATCCAGGTACCTTTGATCCTGTTACCTACGGTCACATCGACCTTATCAACAGGGCACTCAGGATCTTTGACAAGGTCATAGTGGCCGTGGGCCAGAATCCTGCCAAGGCCCCGCTTTTTACCACGGAAGAACGGCTGGAGATGATACGGGACTCCATCTCGCCGGACAAACCGGTGGAGCTGGAAAGCTTTGACTGCCTCCTGGTGGATTTTGCAAGGTCACATGGGGCCTGTGCCATTCTCAGGGGGCTAAGGGCCGTATCGGATTTTGAATTCGAGCTTCAAAGGGCCATAATGAACAGGAAACTTGACAGGAACATAGAGACCGTCTTTCTCATGACGGGGTTTCGGTGGATCTATATAAGCTCCACCATTGTCAAGGAGGCGGCCCAGTTTGGCGGAAGCCTGGACGGGCTTGTCCCGCCCCACGTGGAAGATGCGCTCAAAAGGAGGTTCAGGCAGCTGGCCCGGAAGGAATCCTGATGGTCCCCGGAATTTAAAGGCCTCTGGGTATCAGGCGAGTCCCTCTGTCTTTTCCCCGAAGACCTCTGCGCTGAATACAAGGATCTGAGTATCCGGCATCTTCCAGCAGCCAGGCGCCATCCCGGCCTTAAGGCAGGTCTGGTCCAGGAAGGTATAACGGTCCCAGCCGTATTCCGTGGCCACCTGTGGCAGCAGGACTCCATGGTAGGGTCCCCTGATGATGTAGATACCGTGCCTGCCTACCTCTATCTCCTCCACGCTGGAAACAGGTCTAAGTGGAGTGAGGGCTGAGATCTCGATGTCAACCTCGGGAAGCTCCCTTGCTTCGAGGGGTTTGAAACGGGGGTCATTGAAGGCTGCGGAAAGGGCCATGTCGGCAACAGTTTCGTAAAGTGGTTTTTCTGATACGAAGTTTCCGATGCATCCCCTGAGCTGGCCGTGCTTGTGAAGGGTGACAAATGCCCCCCTCTTTTCCATGAGGGCCGGGCTCGAAATAGTAGGCAGCCTGAGTGCCTCACCTTTTAACTCCGCCTCTATTGCGGAACGTGCAATCTTCAAAAGGGTGATCCTTTCTTCCCTTGTAAGGGCCATGGCCTGCCTCCTGTCTAAAGTCTCCAGTACCTGATGTTCTTTTCCGGAAACTGCACCTTGCTGAAAATACTTTTTACGTCTACGACTACGCCCTTGTCCGGGGTGAGCATGTCCTTTATCATGCCCGCTCCTCTTTTAATATAATCATCGTGGCCAACTGCCAATATGATGGCATCCAGATTGGAGGGAAGTTCTTTCAGAAGTTTTATCCCGTAGACCGCTTCCGCCTCGGCGGGTTCTGCAATGGGGTCATGAACCAGGGGGTCTATCCCGTATTCCCTGAGCTCCCCGATGATGTCCAGTACCTTGGTGTTCCTGATATCCGGACAGTTTTCCTTGAAGGTCAGGCCCATGATCAGGACGCGGGCCCCCTGAACCCTTATGCCAGCATGGATCAGTTCCTTTACGGTCCTCTGGGCAATGTAGGCACCCATGAAATCGTTAATCCTGCGGCCTGCCAGG